>JAPUHN010000075.1 GCA_027297685.1 Alphaproteobacteria bacterium
CTGAGGGCACGAAGCGGGCCCGTATCTCGGCGTATCGTGCCGAAGCGGTCATCGTTCCGGCACGGCCATTGAGTCCGGGGCTAGCCGGGGGCGGTCATTTATCGATCGAGATGGCACGAATGGTTTGCGCCATCGATGGAGCCATAACCGTTGCGACACAACCTCAGTTGAAGGAATATCACTTGGCGTTTGAGTCAAGCACCGAAGGGACCAAACACCGAAGGGGAAGGTCATGAACGAAGCGCAATTCAGGCAGCAGCTCCAGGAACAAGGGTACAGCGCGGCCGAACCGCTCGAATTCGAACCAAATTTCGTCATCGATATGCACACCCACGAATTTTCCGCTTTTGCCTTAGTGCTTAGCGGAGAGTTCACCCTCGTCACCGAGGACGGTTCCGTGACCCACCAGCCAGGGGAGGCGTGCAAACTTGCGGCCGGTACGCTTCATTCCGAGCAAACGGGTGCAAACGGTGCCACCATCTTGATCGGCAAGAAGTAGTACCGAGAGCGGACAGCGGCGGTCCGCGCTTGGGGCGCGGCCGGTCCGAATCGCCGCTCTCCACCCAAGAGCAGTCTTGGGCTGGGGATGAAGCGGACGTACTTCGCCAAAAGGCGAACTTCGGTATTCGAAGGTCGGCGCTCGGGGCAGAGTGGACCTACCGTCGAGGTGGCCGGAATTTCGCTTCTCGGCCATGAACGGAAATTGGCGTCACCCACAGAGGTGGAGCATTGGTCGCTGACCACGCTACGAGAGAAGCTCCTCAAGATCGGTGCCAAGGTTGTTCGACATGGCCGCTACGTCACCTTATCGACTGGCCGAGGTGGCGGTTCCGAGAGGCTTGTTCGAGATCATCCCACGGCAGATTGATGATCTGCGACGAAGACCGGCTCCGGCGTGGGCCGAGGGAATCGATGGCGAGGAGAAAGCGGCACGAGAGGTGTGTCTGGATGGTGAAAAAATTGACCGAATGGCCTTTCAAACGGAGGCCGCTCGCTAAAATCAGGCCATCGGATGGCTGCGGAAGGGAAGAAGTTCCCTTGGCCGTGGACCAGTGGTACGATTTCCACGATTTTGGATGTCATCTGGGGATTGTCGGTTTATGTGACAGTGCCCCGGGAATGCATAGGGCTAAAATTGGGGGCCCGAAAGCCCAATGAACGCAACGAATGGGAGGTTGTTTCATGTGCTTACTAAAGAAACTTTTAGCAGGGATTGTCGCGATATCCGTCTCGGCGGTGGTGTTCACAATCCCCAAGACGGCGGACGCCCAAAAGGTATTAATCCGTGTGCAGTCGGTAATACCGTCGAAAGCCGATGAAGTCGTCATGCTCAAGGATTTCGCCGCCAACGTCAGCGCGCTGACTAATGGCGACGTGACAATAGAAGTGCTACCCGCCGGCGCGATCGTTGGCGTCAAAGAGACGCTGGAAGCCGTTGACAAGGGACTCGTCGAAGCCGGCTTCGCGTGGACGCACTATTGGTCCGGCTATCATCCGGCCGCCATGTTGTTCGGATCACCAGTGGCGGGCGCCGGCGTCGGCATCGACAACATCGCCTGGATTTCATGGTACATGAACGCCGGCGGCCGGGAACTGTACGACCAGCTCTGGAAAGAGATGGACATGAACATCAAGGGTTTGATGCTGCAACCGGTCGGTCCCGAGGCCCTCGGTTGGTTCAAGGAACCGATCAATAACATGGAGGATTTCCGCAAATTACGCTTCCGCGCGCCTCCGGGTATTCCCGGACAGACCTACAAGGATATCGGCGTCGCCGCGGTCGCCATGGGCGGCGGTGACATTCTGCCGGCCCTCGAGAAAGGCGTCATCGACGCCGCCGAATGGTGCTGCCCTAAACCGGACTTGACCTTCGGCTTCTATAAAATCCTTAAGAACTACTATCTGCAGGGATTGCATCAGGTGGTCGTCAACGCCGACATGTACATCAACGGCGATGTCTGGAAGAGCCTGACCCCACATCAGCAGAAAGCGATGGAGGTCGCCGCCGATGCCTCTTTGATCCGCTCCTTGAGCTATCGCATTTACGAAAACGGCAAAGCGCTGAAGATCTTGACCGAGCAACATGGGGTCATCCTGCGCGATACTCCGCCCGACTACTTCACGGAGTACATGGCCGCCGCCAAGGCGACTCTGGAGAAGAATGCCGCCGAGAACGCGTTCTTCAAGAAGGTGTGGGATTCGCAAAAGGCGTTCGCCGCCATCGCGGTCCCGTTCTGGGCCGGCGCCCAGACGTCGAACGCCAAGCTCGGCATGGCCTACGCTAGGAGCGTAAAAAAATAACGAACGACACGGAGCTTCAGTCTTCTAAGCGATGGGAAGTGGGCCGCGAGGCCCACTTCCTACGCGCCACCCGACCGACTAGTCTTCATTGAAGGCTTGAATGGGGAGGCTCGGTTTCAACCCGGATTCAATCGGGCCCGGATTCAATCGGGAACGTGACGGGGGGCATTGATGTCGGAAACGCCTGAAGAAATCGGCGATCTGGATATTTCAGATGAGCTGATAGCCGAACGGCGTGCCAAGGCGCCGGGCGATCTGCCTGATGACATGTCCGGCTGGATGAGAAAAACCATCACCTGGATTGATACCTTCAGCCTTTGGGTGGGGCTGATCGTATGCTGGATCACGATTCCGCTGATGGTGGCGATGGTCTACGAAGTGACGGCGCGTTACGTTTTCGTGGCGCCGACAATGTGGGCGTACGACATCAGCCGCATGCTGTATGGCGCCTTGTTCATGCTTGGCGCCGGCTATGCGCTTTCCCGTGGCATCCATATCCGGGCCGATTTTCTTTATCGCAATTGGTCCCCGAGAACCCAGGGGATCGTCGATGCCTCTCTTTATACGATTTTTTATTTTCCCGGCCTTCTCGTTTTTCTCTGGATGGCGACCGATTTTGCAACCTTATCGTGGACACGCGGCGAACGCGGAATGGACACGGCCTGGATGCCGATTATGGGCCCGATCAAGACGGTGTTGCCGGTCGGGGTTGTTTTTCTGCTCGTTCAAGGAGTTTCGGAGCTTCTGAAAAGCCTTTACGCGGCGACCCGCGGAAGATGGCCGTAAAATGGAAAATGAAATTCTCGGCCTCGTCCTCATCGGGGTCATGCTGTTTGCTATTTTCGTCGGCTTCCCGATCTCGTTCACGCTGATTTTCCTCGGCTTCGTCTTCGGGTTTATCGGTTTCGGCCCGCTCGTCTTCTACCTGATGACCTTCCAGTTCTCGTCCGTGATGCTGGAACAGACCCTTGCGGCCGTGCCCTTATTTATCTTCATGGGCCTCCTGATGGAACAGGCCGGCCTGATGGAGCGATTGTTCAAGGCCGTGCAGCTTATGTTATCGCGCGTTGACGGATCGCTCTATCTCGCCGTCCTGTTCGTCTCGACGATCTTTGCCGCAGCCACCGGCATTGTCGGCGCGTCCGTTACTATCCTCGGGATCATGGCTGCCAAAACCATGACCCGTTCGGGCTACGACGTGAGGCTGTCGGCCGGAACGATAACCGCGGGCGGAACCTTGGGTATCCTGATTCCACCGAGCATCATGCTCGTTGTCATGGGGCCCGTGCTCGAGGTGCCGGTGACGGACCTCTTCGCCGCCGCCATCATTCCGGGCGTGATGATGGCCACGCTCTATGGCTTCTATGTGATGGGTCGCTGCTGGCTCAATCCGTCGCTGGGCCCGGCCCTTCCCGTCGCAGAACGGGCCGAAAGCATGGCCCATATCTGGAAGGAATTTCTCCTCGGTCTGGTGCCGCCCGCGGCCCTCGTGTTTTCGGCTCTTGGCAGCATCATGTTCGGCCTCGCAACGCCGACCGAAGGGGCCGCCTGCGGCGCCGCCGGTGCGTTGTTTTTGACGGTAGCTTACCGGCGGTTGACGTTCTCGAAGTTCCGTCAAGCGCTCATCAAGACCCTGGAAATTTCAGCCTTGATCCTGATTCTGGTGGCGGCGTCAAACTTCTTCGGGGCTGTGTTTTCGCGCCTCGGCACGCCGGGCATGTTGACGGACATCCTGTTGGGCCTCGACCTGCCGCCGATGGCCATCCTGATACTGATCATGGCGCTCATTTTCCTTCTCGGCTGGCCGTTGGAGTGGGTGCCCATCGTACTCATCATTGTACCAATCCTGCTGCCGCTCGTCGATAAACTGGGGTTTAACCTGACGTGGTTCGGTATCCTCGTCGCCGTTAATCTACAGACGGCGTGGCTGTCGCCGCCGGTGGCGTTGTCGGCCTACTTTCTCAAGGGCGTTGTGCCGGAATGGGACCTCAAGGATATCTACATAGGCATGATGCAGTTCATGGTCATCCAGCTCATCGGGCTGATCTTGATCCTCATCTTCCCGCAGATCGCCCTGTGGTTGCCCACGTACATTTACGGATCGTGACGCCGCGACGGGTTTGTTAGGCCCGCCCGACGATCCGGGGAGAGAACATCGACCATGCCCAAGGAATCGGTATTGATTGGCAATAGAGACCCGCTGGGCGCTGATGGTGCTAGCGAGTCCTGGGACGCCGGGAAATCGCCAATAAGGGCGACTAGGCAGGCGTCCGACAGCCCTTCACGGGAGCGGCTGTGTCGCTGACTCGGCGCCAAGGTCCGCCGTCGGCTGTTTTGACCGACATTGAGAGGCTACCTGAAATTGATAATTGCGCGGCGGTAACAAACAGTTCGCTGTAGCAATAAGCTGAGATAGGGAAGCGTAATCGATCATGACAATGACCACAGGTGAAGCCACCATACGGCTGTTGGCGAAATAGGGTGTAGACACATTATTCGGGATCCCTGGCGTTCATACGCTTGATTTTTGCCGATTCACGAGCAGCTCGCCTCCCCTCCGCGTCAGCGCGACGCCGCGCGGGCCGCGCTCGAAGAGCGGATCGCCGACGAGTTCCTCGAGGCGCTTCATTTGCATGCTGATGGCGGGCCTTAGGCGTCATCGTCCTCGGTTCGGGCCAGGACGCCGCGTCCCGATATCACTATGCCTACACCGGCGTCGAAATTCGCAATTTGAAAGAAGTCGGCAGAACACGAGAAATGGCAGCCTTTCAGCGAGGGTTTTTCTAACTACGAGGTGGTCATGGCACAAATTGAGATGCAGGCTGCTCTTGAGGGAGCTGCAGCGGTTACGGCAGGCATGGAGCACCAGAGTGTTGGCAGATTCGTTGTCGATACTTTGGAATCAACCATGACCTATGAGTTATTAGAAGATTTTGCATCGGATAAGCGTGACGTAAGGATTCACGGGTTCGTGCCGCGCGGCTGGAGTACTGATCCGATCTTCGAGATACCGAGCACGGGACGAGAGGGCTCATGGCGCTACGAGGAGTGGCAGGAAAAGAACATCCTCGCTGGATTAAGTTACCTTACTATTCGTCCTCGAAAGGGTCGTGGGCCAATCCTGCGCGCACAACTTGAGCCGCTTGGCCTACCAGAGCCACGTCTCGAGGATTTTGTGACGGTGACGGCATTGGCCGGAAGTTGTCAGACTCAGTTTACATTTCCAGGTGTTGGTACGGATATTCCGATAGAGATGGAACCTGCTCAGGTAATTCTCGCGCGCACCGCTGTCCGTGAAACCGATGCCGGGTACCGAGAGCAGGTTATCGGCTGCGCCATCCGAGTTGGCGGCGGTGAAGTGCCGGGAATCGGAAGGATTGAGATCCAAATGTTTGGTGAAGAGAACCCAGGGCACATTGTCTCCATGCAAAAGGAGACAGATTTCCCTGCACGAATGACGCTCGACGTACGAAAGCGTTATATAACGCCGCTCGGCAATTTCTACAGCGATCGAGAGGAGTTCATGGCCGAGAATATTCAACGCTTTCCTCCATTTGGGGTAAGGTTCACTCCCATCGAACCAAAAGTTCCTTTGCGTGACGAGAAGACTGGCAAAGTTGTCGGCGAGCTAAAACTGGGGTGGCTTGTACCTCTTTGCTATGTGGATGCAGCTAACTTCCCACCGCGCGCCTTCCCAACCCCAATTGAGGACAATGACCAGACGTATTAACTTTTTTAAAGGCGATGTCGCCGATGAATAACGGGCTGTGTTTCGCTGGTGGGGTCGATTTTGGTGGCATCGACGGGCCAAGACATGCAGCTGCCTTGAACGATCTCTGCGGGCGGGTTCGCGAAATCCACCCAAGGGTTAGAATGGGAGGGTGAAGAGACGTGGATGGGGCAGCGTCCCTCGACGGTGGATAGTTTGCCCTTGTTGGGCGTTTCACCGAAGGCCCCGGCGATCCATTTCGCCTTTGGCAGCCAGCATCTTGGACTGACCATGGGGCCACGTCTCGGCAAGATGACCGCCGACATGATTTCCGGGCGAAAGCCGGAGATTGACGTAGATGCCTATAACGTCGGCCGCTTTGACCGACATTGATAGGCTATCTGAAATTGATAATTGCGCGGTGAGACCACCTCATACCTTCAAGCAATATCGTGCCAAACCTTTAGAGGTTGGCAAAGCGCATGTGTTGCTGCTTGACGTATGATGGCTAAGAGCATCTGTGTTTGGGGTCACTTAACGTGACAATCCCGCCGTGTGGCCCCAGCCCGAAGGGGCGCTCGTCCTGAAGGCCTCGCGGATCGCGTCAGCCATGGCGGTGACGGCTTCGCCTGTCGCGTTCCTGCGCAAGTACATGACGACGTTGGACGAATCGATGTCGCCGAAGCCGTCGGCCACGGTCAATTCGCGGCAGTCAGCAGGTATGTTGCTGCGCGTCAGCGGGGCGATCGCAAGACCCGAGGACACCGCGAGTTTAAGCCCGCTGCCGGTGTCGCTGCGATAGGCGACGCGGTAAGCACGGCCGCGGCTCTCCAGTGAACGGATGGCGGATTCCGTGCACCAGCCGGCACTCTCGTACAGCGCGACCGGCACCGGCGACTGTTCGTGCACCCTGTACACGTCTGCCGTCGCCCACACAGTCGGGTCGACCATCAGCACCTCTCCCTGCGGCGAGCGCTCCCACTCGAAGACCACGGCGATGTCCAGGTCGCCGCGCTCCAGCGCCTCCTTTTGCGCGTAAGAGCCGGCGTATCGGACCATGATCTCGACATTGGTATGCACCTTGACGAAGGTACCGAGTGCGCGCGAGAGAACCGACGCGCCATATTCCTCGGCTATGCCAATGCGCACCCGCCCGTCGAGCGCCGGCGCGACGAGCGAGGCCGCCGTCTGGTCGAGCAGGTTAACGATCCGCCTCGCATTCACGAGCAGCTCGCCCCCCCTCCGCGTCAGTGCGACGCCGCGCGGGCCGCGCTCGAAGAGCGGATCGCCGACGAGTTCCTCGAGGCGCTTCATTTGCATGCTGATGGCAGACTGGGTTCGGCCTAGCGCACCGGCGGCGCGGGTAAAGTTCTCCCACTCGGCCACGGCGACAAAGCTGCGCAGCAGATCGCTTTCGAGCTGGAT
>JAPUHN010000076.1 GCA_027297685.1 Alphaproteobacteria bacterium
GCGCGTGGCGCTCAATCCATTGGACAAAATCGGCATGGCTGCGCACGAACGATTTTGGTGCGCCCGTCGTGCCTGACGATTGGACCAGCATCACCGGGTCGCCGCCACCAGCGCTTTGTCCGTCAAAAGTGTTCTGCGCGGGCCGGCAAATGTCTTCGGCGCGCAACCACACCAAATCGGCACCCGGAAGCCTCGGGCCGGGCGTAATCACCGCCTTTACCGTTGCGCTGGCGAGGCTCGATTCCAACTCGGCTTTCGAAGCATTCGAATTCAGTGAAAAGATCACGGCGCCGGCCCGCGCCAGAGCGTACAAGATGATCAAGTGGTCGGCCGAATCGTCCAATAACACCGCAACGATATCGCCTGTCCCAACTCCCGCTACGTGCAGATTAGCGGCGGCGGCGTCGACCAGGCTGTCGAGTTCGCCATAGGTGACGACCCGCTCGCCGTCTTCGATCGCCGGGTGGCTGGAACGGATGCGTGCGTGTTCGGTGAGGATATCAGTGATATTCATTCGCTGCCGATCGATCTAGACCAGTTCGAGTTCTCGCATTGCCGGCGTTAAGGCGCAAAGTGTGCATACGGGCGCCTACCGCTTCGATGTGCGCTCGGCGAGGGTGCGCTGAATGTTTTCCTTGAGCTCCCGTTTTGAAATCTTGCCCATCGCGTTCCGGGGCAATTCCGCCATTGTTTCGATGACCAGCGGAACCTTGTAGCCGGCAATCCGTTGCTTGCAGAACGTTTTCAGGTCTTTCGTCGATATCGCCGAGCTGGTCGCGACGCAAGCGACGGCGACTTCCCCGAAGCGCGAATGGATCCAGCCGAACACCGCCGCCTCGCGCACATCTGGATGCGCCAAAAGCGCTGTCTCGACCTCGATGGGATAGAACTTGGCACCGCCATTATTGATGACGTCGTCGGTCCGGCCCTTGAAGAACAGGTATCCTTCCTCGTTCAACGCGGCCAAATCGCCGGGGTAGAACCAGCCGCCGCGAAAGGCGCGGGCAGTCGCTTGCGCGTCGTCGAGATAGCGCGTCGGGTAGCCGGCGCCACGAAACCGCACCTGCCCCACCTCACCCGCCGGTAACGGCCGATCCTCGTCGTCGACAATCTGCGCTTCAACCCCCTCGACGATGCGACCGACGGCGTCGGGATATGCGTCCTGATCCTCCGGCAACGCCAGCGCCATCAAACCGGCTTCGTTGGAGCCGAGCTGTTCGTAACAATTGGCGGTCAGCCGTTCTCGGGCCAGTAGGCGTTGCACGTGGGTTGTCGGCGCGCTGCCGACTACCATCGCCCGCAGACCGGGAAACAGCGGCGCCTTGTCGGCGGCGTAGTCGAGCAACGCGATCAAATCGACGGGCGTCAGCTTCAGATAACTAATACGCTTGTCGCGCACCAGGGCGGCCAGTTCGTCGTGGGTACGTGATCGGTTGACCACGACAGTCGCGCCCAGCCGCAGCATGCCGAGCGAGACATTACGGCCCACATTGAACGACATGCGGGTCAGAGACAGGCAACGTTCGTCGGCACGCCAGCCGTGACCATGCGCGTATCGCTCGATCCACGCGACCACATCGGCGTGGCTGCGCAGGAAGGTTTTGGGCGCACCGGTGGTGCCTGACGATTGGATCAGCATCACCGGGTCGTCGTCGCCGGCACTATTCCCGACGAAGGTTTGCGCTGCCGGCTGGCAAATATCCGGAGCCGTCAACCAAAGGACTTCACGATGCGGCAATCTCTGTCCGGATGTAATCACCGCCTTGACGGCCACACTGGCGAGGCTCGTTTCCAACTCGACTTTCGAAGCATTCGAATTCAGCGAAAAGATCACGGCGCCGGCCCTTGCCAGAGCGCACAAGTTGATCAGGTGGTCGGCCGAATCTTCCAATAGAACCGCCACAATATCGCCTGGCTGGATGCCTGCCGCGTGCAGATTGGCGGCGACGGTGGCGACCAGGCTATCAAGTTCGCCATAGGTGACGACTCGCTGGCCATCCTCGATCGCCGGGTGGCTGGCACGGTCGCGCGCATGCTCGGAGAGGATATCGGCGATATTCATGCCCAGCCGATCGACTTAGGTCAGTTCCGATTTGAAAATCTGGAACTTGCCGCCAGGCTCGCGAGAAATTTCGTCGACATAGACGAAATTAAAGCGGAACGGATGGCCGAAGTTCCGTTGCAGATGCGCGGAAATTTCGGACGCCTCGAGGTCTGTGAGACGCCGGTCGGCGACCAGCCTGATGTCGATTTCTTCGACGCTTTTCTGCACCAGTTGATACTGGCGCACGCCGCTTTTCAACAACAGCGGCTCAGCGTCCAGCACGGGAAACAGCCGGTCGCCCGAGGGCAGGATAACAGGCAATCGCTCACGGCCGATGATCCGCTCGATGACGCCGAGGCCGCGCCCGCACGGACACGGTGGGCCGGCGATCGCACGATCGCCGAGCTCGTAGCGGATCAGGGGGGTAGCGAAATTTACCAACCCGGTGACCACGACTCGCCCCACCTCACCCGGCGCACAGACGCGGTTCTTGTCGTCAAGAATTTCC
>JAPUHN010000077.1 GCA_027297685.1 Alphaproteobacteria bacterium
TTGGCGCGGAAGAAGGCCATCCAGATAAACAAAATGATCGTCAACAGATAAATCAAGCGCCGATACAGCGACGGAATACCGGCAATTCGTCCGGTGAGCCGCAGATAGGCGACGCCCGAAGCGACAAGCCCAATTATCACTCCCAGTGAAGGCCAAAGGAGATGGGCGATCGTCCATGCCGAGATATACAGAAAGAAGAACGCATCGCCGTCTTCCTCGCTTTTCTCGTACAAGTTTGCGACCACCAGGCCCAGGCCGATATTGCCCAACAGATACACAAACCAGATCGCGCGGCTGGTTTGGAGCTGGGACAGTAGAACGTTGTGCAGGACGTCGGTGCCGATGAACGACACCAATAGTCCGCAACCACCGACGATTAGAGCCGATACGAGGAGCCGGCGCTGCCAACCGGAATAAAGTGCGATCATCGGTAGGGTAATCGAGGTCGCCAATACTATTCGAGCCCAATCCTTGGCGCGCCATTCGGATACGTACAAATATTTAGCCCTCGTTTCGACGACATACAGCCAGTCGCCGTCCAGAACCGCTGTGAATGTCTCGAGCGGGACGGCACCGCTTGCTACGATCATCGCAACGCCGACCACCGACGCGACGCCGAATATCCACCACCAACGCCGCGCTTCCTGCAGCAGGATCGCGATGAGCAACGCGGCCGTGATCAGCCCCATTATCGGATGAAGCGAAAATGCCGCCAGCACCAACAGCACCGAACTAAAATACTTTCGCGTGAAAAAACACCACAGCGACCAAAACGTCAGTCCCTCGACAAACAGACGCGGCGTGGCGAACGGCTCACCGTACGATAGAACCATGAATCCGAAGTATGCGGTCGGAAGCAGAAACGCGGAAAGCAGTCCGAAAAACGCGATTTTCTCGTTTTTGGCAAATTTTGCGACCAACACGATGATGCCGGAGAACCATACGAGTTGGCCGACAATAAACACCACCGTTGTCGCCGCCCAGGGACTCAAAATCTTATATAGCGGAGCGGCGATGTAGGAAAATAATGTGTATTTATCTTGTGTGCCGACGATCGTGAGGACGTCGTTAGCGAAAATACCCTCTTGGGCTATATTTAATATATCGAATACATACAATCTTGTGTCGTGTATTATCCCCTTGTGCGGAAACATAAGTAGCGCAATGGGCAACAGTAAAAGGTAATAATATTTGGTACTGTTGCAGTTATTTATGAAGTTTCTCATGCTACCCGATTGCCGTGTCGCCACGCGTGCGACAGCAAAGATTCAAACCTGGGATTTGTCCAGAGTCTCGAAGGTCTGTCGAGTCGTGCTAATAAGTTTCTTGAGCCCACTCGCATAACTCAGCCGGTGACAGCCGAGATGCGGCTGTGAGTTCCGACTGCTTCACGTTGGTGTAGACCTCCAAGAGACCTTCGGGGAATGCGCTCCTGAAAACTTCATCCTTGCCGAGCGCTGTCAGCGCATCAGACAAATTGCACGGAAGGTTACTGTGGTCGCTGGCGCCGTTCATCGAACCATTGCCAGTGGACGCGTCTAACATCCCGGAATCGGGAGTGGGGAGGGCGTCGCGAAGCCCTTGAATTCCGGCGCAAAGAAGCGCGCCCAATTGCAGATAGGGGCAGGCCGTGGCGTCTGCTGCGGTGAACGCGAAACTGTACTCGCGGGTATTGGTGGCGGAGGTGCGGAGGGCTGGATTGATCACAATGGGCGTGTTGCGTCCCAAGGTTTTCTGCGCTGCGCAAGATTCGAGGTCGGCATTGGATTTGCCGTTGGCAACCGGCATGATCGAGGGACGGGTCAGGGCGCTCAAGGCCGGTAAATGGCGTAGGATACCAGCGATAAAGCTGCCGAGAGTGGCACTAATTCCGTTCGGCGATGTGGAATCAAACGTTACCTGGTCGCCGTCATCAAATAGGTCGATGCGCAAGACGATCCCGTTCTGATGCAATGCCGAAGACGCTTGTGGAGCGAAACTGCAATGCTGTCCGAGTTTCTCGGCGGCTGCGTGTACCAGTTGACGAAAGATGACAGCGCTGTCGGCAGCCGACAACCCAAATTTTGCCTTCGTGGTCGCGGTAAATTGTTGGTCGCCAACGCCGGCGCCGAACCGCAATAAGGAAATGCCCGCATTGTCTAGTACGGTCGCCAAAGTGCTGGCGAATTGACGCTCGCGGCGCAGCGCACTCAAACTCATCGCCGGCGTACCCGCCCGCTCGTTTCCGTAAAGCGAGAACTGGTGTTCGTAGGTGCACGAGACATCGAGGCCGAATTCGCTTTTGAGGACGTCCAAAGTCGCCTGCAAAAAACTTCGGGTGCAGCCGCCCCAACTTTTTTTATCGCTAGTTTGGATGGTGCCGAGTACGAAAGATTCCGATTGCGCCTTGTCGCCAAAATCAATCGTCACCTCGGCGTGGGGGTCAGGCAACAGGCACAAGCCCTCGGTGTGGCGCCATGGTGTGCCAATAGCTTCGCCAAATCCCGTCAGTGCTGCCAAATCGGCTGGCCACGGTAAGCCGTTTTCGTACAATTCCTTAATGCCGGATCGCGGAACTCCATGCCCGCGAACTTGTCCGGCAAGATCGCTGAAACACACGGCAACAAAACTTTTAGAGTCCATCTATACCTCCTCGGCATACATCCGGCCGGTTCCGGCGCGCCCGGAATCCAAGGGAAATCCGCTATCTATCGCCACACCGCACACCGGGACCTTAAAAAGTAACGGCATGTTTAAAGAATATTCCTAATATACTGCTACCAGCGGCAATGTTCTTTTTCTCCCGTTAAGAAAACGCCAACAATCTTGTGGAGAATATAGCCGGGATTATTCCTTATCGGGATCGCGACCGCGCAGATTTCTAATTCCAACCGGTTGCTAGGCGAAATTGGTGAACCATGCTCAAACAATCCGACGCGCTAATTATTTTCGTCGTTCTTGTTGCCGTCGTGGGCATCTTAATCTTTTCGAGCAATACCGCTTCGCTGGTGGTGGTTGCCGGGCTGGCCATGGGATTTGGCGGATTGATAGGGACTCGCCTGCGTAAGTCCCAATCCGCCGAGCAAGATAACGAGGCTGCCGAAACGTCCGGTGACAGCCAGACCGCACAACAGAATATCCGCGCATCGGCCGAAAGTGCGCCAACGTCCGCGCTGAATAAAGCTGAACATCAGGCCAATGGTGGGATGTCAACGTCGGCCACCAAAACGGCGGCCAGGCAAAAATCGGCAAGCGAAACTTCTCCGTCGCAAGTGGCGCTGCTTAAAAATTTGGTAGCATCGGTCTCCGAAGGTATTACGTTCAAAGATCCCCAGGGCCGTTATGTCTCCGCAAACGCCGCGTTTGCCGACATGCTCGGTAGCCGGCTATCGGAGATCGTCGGCAGAGACGATGCGGGTGTTTTTGGGCTATTGACGGCGAAATCATTGCTGGCGTCCGACGATGCGGCCGCCGAAAAAGGCCGGATTTCAACAACATTGGAAGTAACGCTGCCGACCGGCCGGCGATATTTCGAGATTACAAAAGCATCGGTCAATAATGACGACGATAAACTTGAGGGGATCGTCGCCGTTTGGCGCGATGTCACCGAGCAGGCGCTCTATCGTATCCGTCGTGATAAAGCGATGAGCGAAACGATCATGGCATTTACCAAGTCGATCGAACTTCGCGATTCATATTTGGGCGGTCATGCCCAACGTCTCGCCCACCTGGCGGCCTCGGTAACCGACGTGATGGAACTCGACGATGACACTAGTACAACGGTAGAGCTGGCCGCATACCTGTCGCAAATCGGTAAATTGGGAATCGACACCGAACTGCTGGGCCAGCAGCGCCGATTTACCGAGCAGGAAATCAAGGAAGTGCAAAAGCACGTGCACAACACCGCAAGCCTGCTGCGGGATCTGGATTTCGGGCTGCCCGTGGCCACCACGTTATTTCAAATACACGAACGTCTCGATGGCACCGGCTACCCGCAGGGCCTTGAGAGCGGCGATATCGCGCTGCCGGCGCGTATTCTCGGGGCCTGCGATGTTTTCTGTGCGCGTATTGCACCACGCTCTTATCGTCCCGCGATTACGCCCGAAGCAGCGCTGGATATCCTTCTGCAAAATCCGCACCGGTATGATGAAACTGTCGTCCGCGCCATGCAGCAGGTTGTCAAGTCGCCCGAAGGCGCCGCAATATTGCCATAACGGCATCAGCACGATGCCGCCTGTCCCTATGTATGCGAGTGGCGCAATCTTTACCGATTAATACCAAGTCTCGCTAATACGGACCCCTTTCACCACCAAGAATTTGTTCGCCGGATAGGCGCGGGTTACGCCGCGGTGCGGGCACCTCAAGCGGCCCGCAACAACACCGGCGGATAAAGGATGGCGGCCTGCGGTGGGGCGGCTTGGCCCCATGAAATGGGTTCGTATTAACGAGACTTGGTATAAGTCCTAGCGCGAGAGGCGCGCGATGGTCTCGGTGGTCGAAAATCCGTCGACCAAATCCGCCAAAACCACACGGCCGCCATATGCTTGAACAATGTCGCCGCCGACGACCTCGTCGAGCGCGTAATCCGCGCCTTTGACCAGTACATCAGGGCGGATTTGGCGAATTAATTCGAGCGGCGTGTCGTCGTCGAATACAACGACAGCATCGACTGCGGCCACCGAAGCGAGGACGCGGCCTCGCGCTGCGGCGTCCTGCACCGGACGACCGGCGCCTTTCAGCCGGGTGACCGACGCATCGCTGTTCAAGCCGACAATAAGGCGGTCGCATTCCGTGTCGGCCCGCTCGAGCAACGAAATATGTCCGGGATGAACCAGATCGAAACAGCCGTTGGTAAACCCGATCGATAATCCGCGCGAGCGCCACTGGGCGACCTGTTCGGCCAATCGTTCTTGATCGACGATAATTTCCGAAACGCTCACAGCGGCATCGACCGCATCGGCCAGATCGGCATTTCGAACGACCGCGGTCCCTACTTTTGCGACGACAACGCCGGCGGCAACGTTGGCCATTTGCGCCGCCTCGGCAACCGTCATACCCGCCGCCAGTCCGGACGCCAGCACCGCGACCACTGTGTCGCCGGCACCTGACACGTCAAATATTTCGCGTGCCAAGGCCGGCAGATGAACAGGCGCCTCTTCGGCGGAGACCAGCGACATGCCCTCTCCGCCTCGCGTCACCAGAACGTGGCGAGCACCGCAGGTCTCGACTATCCGCTGCGCCGCCGCGACAATTTGTTCCGAGCTGCCGGTGGCCATACGTGTCGCCTCGCTGAGCTCCTTTCGATTGGGCGTCAACACATCGGCGCCGGAATACTTGGTGAAGTCAGCACCCTTGGGGTCGACGACTATGGGTATGCTTGCCGCGCGCGAAGCCGCAATTAGTTGGCGGATCACTTCGTCCGCCAACACGCCTTTTCCGTAGTCGGACAGGATCACAGCACCCAAACCCGACGCGCCCAACACAACTGCTGCGGTATCGACGATATTTTCCAACAGGCCTTTGGTGAGTTCGCCAATGGATTCGTCGTCAGCGCGCAATAGTTGTTGGCTACCGGCGATGAAGCGGGTTTTTACCGTTGTCGGACGATCTGGGTCGACCAGCAACTGAGGTACGATCCCGCCCGTGCCAGCGAGGAGATCCCGCACCTGACCTCCGAACTCATCGTCGCCAACAACAGCCACCAAATGCGCGACCGCACCCAGCGCGGCAATGTTGCAGGCCACATTCCCCGCACCTCCGATGGCGTGCGCCCGGCGGCTTACATTCAACACGGGGATCGGCGCCTCAGGCGATACCCTGTCGACACTGCCGTAGACATACTGG
>JAPUHN010000078.1 GCA_027297685.1 Alphaproteobacteria bacterium
CTGCGACTTGGTCCGCGACTGCCCGCTCTTCGCAATCAATGTCCACAGCCAATAGCGATCCGGTCAGCACACCGACGTTTGCATCGGGAAACTTGGCCGAGAACGCCTCAATCCTTGAAGCAGAGAAGCCCTTCTGCCAGCTATTCGGAATTGGAGCCTTGCCCCTCAACGGCACCGGCATGTAGCCGTTGTCGAAGAGACGTAGGGCATGGTCCGCGAACACCCTACGAACCTGATTGCTTTGTCAAATAGCGAAGCGGCAGTGCATCCAGACGGTGCAGAGCCTGAGGTTCCACATCTATGCGATGGTCGCGAATACAGCGGCATAAAGTGCCCCGCTGGGTGCAGTAACTCCGACCCTTCCATCCAGTGCCTCGGTCGGTCGAACGGCTCTCCCGGCGCTGTAATATCCACTGGACGCCGTCATCTGTGATGCGCCAACGGTCGTTGAGTTGAACGATGACGCGCATCAGTCCTGTTTGCGTGCGGCGATTAGTTCGTGCTACCGAGACCATAATTCATGGCCCAGCGTTACTTCTTGAAGCTTGGCTGTACGCTGCAGTCCAGCCATTCACGCAGGTCGTTCAGACGGTACGCGATAAAGTTTCCAGCCTTGACCCGAGCCGGACCTTCACCCGCTTGATGCCATGACTGTAGCGTCCGTTTGCTTACTTTAAGCAGCACCGCTGTTTCGGCCTCGGTCAGTAGGCCAAACCCACGCCGGACCTCAGTGATCCACTCCAAATCGACGTTCAGCGGCTCGTCATGTTCCTGCTTACTCGCGTGTTCAGTAGTCACTTCGGACCCGCATACAATCTCAGGAGCCGTAGCAACGTTGAGCCACGCTGCGTCTTCCTCGGCGTTTAGGACTGCATGGTCATCGCAAGGCAGTATGACGCCAACATGCTTGGATTGTGCCATATCTGTCCCCCTCCTAGCCGCTAGCTAAGGCCAGCAGCGCGGTTAAGAGGACAGACAAGAAATGATTGGTTTCAAATAACCGCATAACGCCATAATAACAATGTCGGCCTTATACAGCAACAAACAAATAATAATACGCCTTACTAGGCTCCTTTATTTAAACATTCACTACCGAATATTTATTTTTCATTCTAACACAGCAACTTATTCGTTGCTTCTATGTCCTTCATCGGTGCAGATTTACGATGTTGCTACCTGCCACGTTCTCGTCACGGTGCATGTCCTCCGCGCGTAACTGCGTGTAGCGACGTAAATGCCGCCAGTCCTTATGGCCCGATACTAACGCGACCTGTTCAATCGAATACTTGGCCTCGAACAGCCGGGAGACAGCATCATGCCGCAGATCATGGAACCGCAGATCGGCAATGCCTGTGGACTTCGCGGCACGCTGGAAAGACGACGATACGCTCGCGGCCAAATACGGAAAGATGCGATCTTGCTGCCGAGGTTGCCGTAGGATAATCGCCATCGGGTAGATCAACTGCCCGTTCAGCCGGAACGGACCCGTCAGGAGCGGCACTTCCTGATGGTTGCCAATTTTCTTGCGCGGGTCTTTCCGGTCGCGGATCAGGATCGTCCGCTTCGTCTCGTCCAAATCCGACCATGTAAGCCGCGTAATCTCGCTAATCCGCATAGCTGTGGCCACGGCAAACAGTGTGATGTCCTCCATCGGAATGACCTGCTGCGTTTGACGTCTCCAGAACTCAAACAGCCTCATAAGTTCGGCATCTGTAGGACGCCGGTTGCGCTGATCAGTCGCGGTGATTTTGCCCCGAGTTCGCAACCATTCGCGGGCTGACGCCAAGGCCGTCAACTGCTGCGTGGTGTCCAAATCAATCAAGGCCGGAGATGCCCGCAGGATCGTTCCTAGATAGCCGAGGTCCTGTCCGATTGTGGCTGGGCCTGCACCCTCCTCACGTCTTTCCCCGGCGAAATCCAACACCGGCTTAGTTCTCGTTAGTTCGGCCATGCGATGCCGCCCGAGACGTTCGCGCAGCATCTTGATTGCACTAGTCTTCGACCGCCCCATCGAGCCGTGTTCCGTTATGTAAGCGTCGATCAGGTCGGCGAACCTCATGCGTCCAGTATCGACCACCTTGTTCTCGTTGATCGCGTTCTCGGTGGCCGTTGCCCAACGCCGCGCTTCCTTCTTTTGATCGAACACTCTCGACAGGCTCTGCCCGTTTCGCCGCACCTGTGCGCGCCATTTGTCCCGAAATCTATGTATCGATGCCATGATGCCCCTCGTGTGCATTCTGTGTGCAGTGGACGCTGCGTCGAAACCGGATGCCAACTGCGTCGATTGCGTTCAGACTGTTTCCATATTGCACACAACTGCACATAATCAAGATACACGTTGTCATAAATACACTTAAATCATTGGAATTACATAAATATTATAGCACCAGCCTGCCGATGGTGCACTGGAACGAGACCCACTGAGTCAGTTTTAATCTAATCCAACGACGGATCGACATGGATGGCGAGCCACACGGTCGGCTCGTTAGTGCTCGTCCAAGCGACCCGGTGGCGGCAATGGGCGGGTAGGAATAAATACTCGCCGGGACCCCGCTCGCGCGGCGCAGCCTCGCCTTCGATCAATACGCCGGCGCGGCCGCGCAGCACGATGACCCATTCGTCGCCAGCCTGATCGTACCATTCGCCCTCCGGGGTCGCCTGCCCGTTCGACACGATCCGCAAAATCCGGATACCCGGTCGGGCCAGCAGGCTATCAAACTGTTCATCATGAGCGGCGTCCGGCAGATCGGCGAAAAGATCGCCGCCACTTACCATCGATTTATCAATCTTCGAACCCGCGCCTCGTGCTACCGCACCGTCACTTCGTCGCCGCTCTCGACGGAGCGTATGATGGCCTCGAGGATTTCTACATTGTGCAGTTTCTGGTCGGGCGTGAAGCGGTAGTCGCCGCGCCCTTCGGCGGCGTCGGCCCATTGCTCGAGATTGGCCTTCACGACGTTCGAGGATGCGAAGGTTTGGGTCGTCAATTCCTCGTCGAGCCAGCGCGTCGTCAGCGTCGCCGGTTCGGCAATGTCGACATTCGAATTCTCCCGCGCCTCGCCCCAGCCCTTGTCGCCGAATACATTGACCCGGCTGTAGAACGGCGTCGTCGCGATATTGCACATGAAGCCGGTGGCGCCGCTCTCAAACGCGAACTGCACCGACACGACATCGTCGGCGGGAAACAGGTCGGAGCGGTGCGCCGATTGCGCCCGCAACCGGGCGACCGGGCCAGCCAGCGACTGGAAATAATCGGTGATGTGCACCCCCAGCGCGGTCAACGTTCCCGCGGGCGCCTGTTTGGAGTCGCGGCGCCAGCCCGAGGCCACGGCTTTGGTAAAATTGTTGTGGGACCAATTGCATTCGATATGGATCAACGTGCCGAAATCGCCGGCGTCGAGATGGGTCTTCATCGCCTCTAACGCGGGTTCGAAACGCCGCTCATGGCCGATGCCAACGACGATATCTTTCTCCCCGCAAGCTGCCAGCATGCGCTTGGCCGCATCCGCGTTAAGCGCAAAAGGCTTCTCGCAAAAAATCTGCTTACCGGCCGCCGCCGCCGCCAACACCTGTTCCTCGTGCAGCAGGTGGGGTGTCACCAGGATCACCGCGTCGATCGACGGGTCGGTCAGCACGTCTTCGTAGGAGGAGCCGAGGTCGAGACCGTGCGACGCGGCGAAGTCGCACGCGGCGTCGAGGTTCACGTCGACCGCGCGTACAATATCGATCTTCTCGCTTTCGGCAAGGCAAGTGACGATCTGCTTACCCCACCAGCCCAGGCCCACAATGGCTGCGTTCAACATGGTGTCCCCCGGACCTTTATATCGTTGCGCCAATTGAAACAGGGATGACACGGCAACGCCAGCCACGCCAAAACATTTTGGCCACTCCACCCCGGCCCTCCCCCACTAAAGGGGAGGGAGCTAGGGCAGTGGCCAATCCAATGAATAATGTCCTCCCCCTGGTGGGGGAGGAATTAGGTGGGGAGGTTAATCGCGGAATGCGCCGGCGTTATCCTTGACGAAACCCTCGAGGGTGCGCGGGGCGTGACCGCTGAATTGCTCAACGTAGCCGTTGGTGCCCCCCATATTGCCTTCGGCGAGGATGGTCATCAGGGTCGCTTGATGGTCGATCAACCAATCGGGCATGCCGCGTTCCTTCATCGCGCCGACCGCGCCTTCCAGCGGCACTTGGATGAACGGAATTTCCTTGCCGAGCTCACTCGACAGGGCCGCGGTGAAATCGCTCGGCGTGGCCTCGATCCCGGCGAGGAAATAGGATTTGCCGTTGTGACCCTCGCTGGTGAGAATCTCAGCCGCCACGTCGCCGGTGTCGCGTACATCGATCATGCCGATCGCAACGTCGGCCGGCACCGGCATCATGACCTTGCCCTGGCCTTTGACCATGCCCGCCATATTCAGGAAATTCTGCATGAAGAAGCCGGGCCGCAAAATCGTCCATTCGAGGCCGCTGGCCTGCAGCGCCTGCTCGATCTCCCAATGGGCGCGGCCAATCTTGGCCTCAGTTACTTCCTGCACGATGGCGTCGCCGCCCGACAGTTTGACCACATGGGTGACGCCGGCGCGCTTGGCCGCCTCGATGGCGCTGATCTGCTGCTCGCCCATCACCGGGCTGTGGCCAGTCAATAGGAACAGCTTGTCGCAACCGGCCAGTCCGGCCTCGATGGTGGCCGGGTCGGCGACATCGGCCTGTACCAGTTCCACATCGCTGCCGAGTGTTTCAGCCGCCTTTGCCGTGTCACGCACCAGACAGCGGAAGTCCGCGCCCTTCGCTTGTAACGCTGCAACCACTCCCCGGCCTGTCGTGCCGGTACCGCCAATAACACCAATCATCTTCAGTTCTCCCTGTTGGTACGTGACGCCACTACAACTGCGTCGACTATACAATGGATTAAGTCGTTAGCTAAGTAGTCGCCGATCACCTTCCGTCCAGCGGCACCCAGAATTTTCTTACCGCGCGGGCCTCGTCCTTCGACAAGCTCAGGATGAGGCCCTCATGGTGAGCCTGTCGAACCATGAGGGATGCACCCGACGGCTCACACATTCAACCGCCCAACTTGTCTTTCAAAATCTGATTGACCATCTGCGGGTTGGCCTGGCCCTGGGTCGCCTTCATCGCCTGGCCGGTGAACCAGCCGGCGACCTTGGTGTTGCCTCCGCGGTATTGCTCGGCCTGTTGCGGATTGTCGGCGATAAGCTGGTCGATCAGCGCCTCGATCGCGCCGCTGTCGGTGATCTGCTTGAGGCCCTTTTCGGCGACGATGTCGCCGGCGTCCTTGCCGCTGTCGAACATTGCGGCGAACACGTCCTTGGCGATGCGCCCGGAGATCGTATTATCGGCGATCAGGTCGATCAACCCGCCAAGTTGAGCGGCGGCGACCGGGCTGCCGGCAATATCCAGATCGGCGGCGTTGAGGCGGCCGAACAGCTCCGCCGTCACCCAGTTGGCGGCGAGTTTGGGATCGCGCTTGGCGCCTTCGGGATCGACCACCGCTTCGAAATATTCCGCCGTCTCACGCTCGGCGACCAGCACCCCGGCGTCATACGCGCTCAGCTCGTACGCGTCGATAAACCGCGCCTTCTTGGCGTCGGGCAGCTCGGGCAGGCCAACCTTTAGCGCGTCGACGAGGGATTGCTCGAGCACCACGGGCAGCAGGTCGGGGTCGGGAAAGTAGCGGTAGTCGTGGGCCTCTTCTTTCGAGCGCATCGAGCGGGTCTCGCCCCGGTTGGCGTCGAACAGGCGGGTCTCCTGGTCGATCTCGCCGCCGTCTTCAAGGATATCGATCTGGCGGCGCGCCTCGTAATCGATCGCCTGGCGCACGAAGCGCAGCGAATTGACATTCTTGATTTCGCACCGCGTACCCAGTTCTTCGCCCGGCCGGCGCACCGACACGTTGACGTCGGCGCGCATCGAGCCCTGCGACATATCACCGTCGCAGGTGCCGAGATAGCGCAGGATCGAGCGCAGCTTGCTGAGATAGGCCGCCGCCTCCTCGGCCGAGCGGAGGTCGGGCCTGGAGACGATTTCCATCAGCGCCACGCCGGAGCGGTTTAGATCGATATAGGTCTTTTGCGGATGCTGGTCGTGGATCGATTTGCCGGCGTCCTGCTCCAGATGGAGGCGTTCGATGCCGACCTCGAAACTTTCGCCATCGGGCAGATCGACGGTGATCCGGCCCTCGCCGACGATCGGCTGGGTGAACTGGCTGATCTGATAGCCCTGGGGCATGTCGGGGTAGAAAAAGTTCTTGCGGTCGAACACCGAGCGCAGATTGATTTGCGCGCCCAGCCCCAGCCCGGTGCGCACCGCCTGGCGCACGCATTCACCATTGATCACCGGCAGCATGCCCGGCATGCCCGCATCGACCAGGCTGACCTGGCTGTTGGGCGCAGCCCCGAAGGCGGTCGAGGCGCCGGAGAACAGCTTGGCCTCGGACGTCACTTGCGCGTGCACCTCGAGCCCGATGATGACTTCCCACGGGCCGGTCGCCCCCTCGACCAGGTCCTTCTGGTTATGGCCGATCCGTGTGGTGACGTGGCCCGAGAGATGATCCGGCGCGGTGTCGGTAGTGGTGGCAGTCATGATCTGGTGTTCCTAAACACTCGCTCATCCTTCGACAAGCTCAGGATGAGGGCGGCAGCGGACATATCTGACAACCTCATCCTGAGCTTGTCGAAGGACGAGGGTATTCGCCGCGGTTTCGGGCAAGCCGTTGCAATGTTTCCATATCGCCGCGAACAAGCGCTTCCTTTTTTGGCCTCGTCCAACCTTTCAATTGCCGTTCGGCTGATATCGCGTCGGTAATGCGTTCGAATTCCTGTGAAAAGACCAACTCGACCGGTCGCCGGGATTTCGTATAACCACAGTAGGTGCCATCATTGTGCCCTGCAACGCGTCGTTCCAGGCTTCCGCGCATTGACCCAACATAGTAGTGGCCGTCTCGGCATTTCACTATGTAGACCCAAGCATTCATCGTGGTATCGCACTCCGCCACCTCATCCTTCGACAGGCTCAGGATGAGGCTTATTTTATGCGCCCATTGAATCTTGATGCTGAGTCTGTCGAAGCATGGGATCAAAACCCAGCGTGGACCATCTCGCCATCGATCGCCAACGCCTCGCGGGTGAAGGCGACAGCGCGATCTTCGTCGAAGGCGGCGCAGGTGTAGATAACGATCGAGAAGAACTTCGGCCCGGTCCAGAAATAGGCCGCGATGCCGCTATCGATCAGCGGCACGAAGGCGTCATAACCGGCGTTCTCCGGCTTGCCTTCGCCGGCGGCGATCGCCGCCTCGGTGGAATGGACGATGGGGTCGCTGTAAGTGCGCAGGCCCAACGCCCCGGCGAGATCGACCATGAAACGCGACACTGCCTCGGCGTCCAACTCGCAACCGAACCGGCCCTCGACAAGCAGCCGCTGGCGGAATATCTCCGGCGCAATGTCGGGCACGAGCGTCATATCTGCGTCCTCACCTTGAACTTGTCGCAGGACGAGGACGATAGCCCCTCATCCTTCGACAAGCTCACCATGATGGTTTTGCCGTAAACCCCGCCGCGCTTTCGAGCACATCGGCGGTGCGCAACATCGTCTCTTCGGCGAACGCCGGGCCGATCAGTTGCAGGCCCAGCGGCAGGCCATCGGCCGACAGTCCCGCCGGCACCGAGATCGCCGGCAGGCCGGCCATCGACGCCGGTACGGTGAAGATATCGTTCAAATACATGGCGATCGGGTCATCCATCTTCTCGCCGATGGCGAACGCCGCCGAGGGTGCGGTCGGCGTCAGGATTACATCGCACACCTCCCAGGCGGCGCGGAAATCATTGGCGATGCGCGTGCGCACCTTTTGTGCCTGTAAGTAGTAGGCGTCGTAGTAGCCGGCCGACAGCACGTAGGTGCCGATCATAACCCGGCGCTTGACCTCAGGCCCGAAGCCGGCGGCGCGGGTCTTCTCATAGGTATCGGTCATATCCTCGCCGTCGACGCGCAGGCCGTAGCGCACCCCGTCGTAGCGCGCCAGGTTCGACGAGGCCTCGGCCGGCGCGACGATGTAATAGGTCGGCAGGGCGTATTTGGTATGGGGCAACGAGATGTCGACGATCGCGGCGCCGGCGTGCTCGAGCCAGTCCCTGCCCTGCCGCCACAGGGTCTCGATCTCGCCCGGCATGCCGTCCATGCGGTATTCCGCCGGAACACCTATCCGCATCCCCTTGATGTCGCCGGTCAGCGCCGTGGCGTAATCGGGCACCGGAGCATCAACGCTGGTCGAATCCATCGGGTCGTGTCCGGCCATCGCACCGAGCATCAGCGCGCCGTCGCGCACGGTGCGGGTCAGCGGCCCGGCCTGATCGAGCGAGCTGGCGAACGCAATGACGCCCCAGCGCGAACACCGCCCGTAGGTCGGCTTGAGGCCAACGACGCCGCAGAAAGCGCCGGGCTGGCGGATCGAGCCGCCGGTGTCGGTGCCAATGGCGCCGAGCGCGATGCGTGCGGCGACTGCCGCCGCCGAGCCGCCCGACGAGCCGCCCGGCACCAAATCCTTGCCGACAGAATCGCCCGACGACGCCTGCCACGGATTGATGCAGGGGCCGTAGTGGCTGGTCACGTTGGCCGAGCCCATGGCGAACTCGTCCATGTTGGTCTTGCCCAGCATGACCGCGCCCGCCGCCCACAGGTTTCGGGTCACGGTCGATTCATAGGTCGGCGTGAAGCCGTCGAGGATGTGGCTGCCGGCGGTCGACAGAACGCCCTCGGTGCAGAACAAATCCTTGACCGCGATGGGAATACCGTCGAGCGGACCAAGCGTCTCGCCCTGCGCCCGTCGTTGATCGGCGGCGTCGGCCATCGTCAGCGCGCGCTCGGGCGTCTCGGCGGTAAAGGCATTCAGGCCGCGGGCTGATTCCATCGCGTCGAGGTGCGCCTGGGCCAATTCGTGAGCACTGAAATCGCCCGCCGCCAGCGCTGCGCCAGCTTGTGTGATGGTCAGCTGAAGGAGTTCGCCAGCCATCACTCGATCACCTTGGGCACGGTGAAGAAACCGTCCGCCGTATCGGGCGCGTTGGCGAGCACCCGGTCGCGATAGCCGCCGTCGTTCACCACGTCTTCGCGCTGTTCGGGCGTGATTTCGACAACGCTGGTCATCGGTTCGACGCCGTCGGTGTCGACCTCGGCCAACTGCTCGACCCAGCCGATGATGTTCGACAGCTCGCCGGCCAGCGGCTCGAGATCTTCTTCGGGAATATAGATGCGCGCAAGCCGCGCAATTCGCCGTACGGTGTCGGTATCCAGCGCCATCGGGCTCTCTATAAAATTGGCTGAGGAAGCGGCGCGGAAGCTATCACCGGGACTGGGCTCCGGCAAGTCAGGAGGGGCAAATCATGGCGCAAGCGATGGACAGGGGCCATCGGCTGCGCGTAAACACCCCGCCATGGCGATTGTCGATCCTGCGGACTTCAAAACGGTGGTACCGGCCAACCAGCGCCTGCTCGGCCTCGACCTGGGCTCGAAAACCATCGGCCTGGCAATCTCCGATTCCGGGCTGGCTGTCGCCTCGCCCCTCGAGACCCTCCGGCGCAAAAAGTTCACCGCCGATGCCGAGGCGCTGATCGCGCTGATCGCCGAGCGCGGCATCGGCGGGCTGGTGCTCGGCCTGCCGAAAAACATGGACGGCAGCGAGGGCCCGCGCGCCCAGTCGACCCGCCAGTTCGCGGCCAACCTTTTGGAGAAGATCGACATCCCCATCGCCTTGTGGGACGAGCGCCTGTCGACGGCGGCGGTCGAGCGGGTGTTGATCGACGAGGCCGACATGACCCGCAAGCGCCGCGGCCAGGTGATCGACAAGATGGCCGCCGGCGTGATCCTGCAGGGGTTTTTGGATTATCTTGGGAACGTGTGATGGCGGCCAGCACGCCCGAGCCGATGATAAAAAATATGATAAAGATCGAGCTGCTTGGCTGGAGAATGAGGGGTTCAGCGTCATCCGGTTCTGGAACAACGACGTCTTGCGGAGTACCGATGGAATCCTTCTGGAAATCGCTCGGGTCCTCGAAGAACTCTCTTCTGAATGACCCCCCACCCTAACTCTTCCTCACAAGGGGGGCTGAGGCTGGACCGTCACGCCAGTGGCGTGGCGTAAGCCAGGCGAAGTTTTTTTCTGCAGTCCTACTTGCGTCGTGCCACCGGCACGACGGTTCGTCCTGCAGCCCCCTTAGATGGGGGAGGGTTGGGTGGTGGTGACTTAGACCAAGACCTTAGTCTGCCGGCGCTTCGATGGCCCCCACCAGATGACCCAGCTTGAGCCAGAAGGTGCAGCCGTCGTCGGAGAAGGCGTCGTGGGAACTGCCCGGCGGATTGCGCAGCCAGGTACCCTTGGGATAGCGGCCATTCTGATCGGCCAGTTCGCCGTCGAGGACGAACAGCT
>JAPUHN010000079.1 GCA_027297685.1 Alphaproteobacteria bacterium
TTGACCAGCGACCGGACCGACGGCGTCGGCGCCACGATCACCGGGCTGATCCGTTTCCCGGCCGCCGGCCGCTACGTGTTGGCGATGCAGTCGAACGATGGCGTGTCGTTGTCGATTGGTGGCCAGAGGATCCTCGCCGACCCGGGCGTTCACACCGACCGGTTTTCCGAATTGGTCCGCGTCGACATCAAAGAGGCCGGCTGGTATCCGCTGGATCTGCTCTATTTCGAGAAGCGCAATACGTCGACATTGCAGTTATATTGGGCCCAGGAAGCAGCCGGGGAGAGCCTGCGGCTGGTACCGCCAGAGGCGTTCGCGCGCCCCCGTGAGTAGCAGGTTGGCGGCGGTCGAGTAGACTTCTGCAATAATCCAGAATAATTAGTGACTTGGCTCGGTTCGCGTGGCTGTGGCAGTGTCCGCGGGCCGATCCGGGGCGGTTTTACGCCCTTGTCCGGAGGCCGCCTGAGGCCATTTGCCCGTAGCCATCTGAATGCATGACGATGCCTGACACACCTGTTGCCGCTCTCGTTCTCGCTGCCGGTCTCGGCACGCGCATGAGATCGGCGCGCCCGAAAGTGATGCACCAACTCGCCGGACGACCAATGGTGTCGCACCTGCTCGACACCGTCGACACGTTGGCGCCGGACCGGGTGGTGGTTGTGGTCGGCCCGGGCATGGACGACATAGCGGCAGCGATAGCACCGCATTCGGTGTGTGTGCAGCACGAACGTTTGGGAACCGGCGACGCGGTCAAGTCGGCACGGGCGAGCCTGGAGGATTTCACCGGTCCGGTTCTGATCATCTATGGCGACACGCCGCTGGTAAGTGCCGGTACCATGCGCGCAGCCATCGCCGCCTGCGTGGGCGGCGCTGCGGTCGTCGTCGTTGGCTTTCGGCCTGCAAGCGCCGAACACTATGGACGGCTGGTGACTGACGACGGCGGCGCGTTGATCGGGATTGTCGAGGCCAAGGACGCCACCGAAGAACAGCTGAAAATCGGTCTTTGCAATTCTGGCATGATGGCGATCTCGGGCCAACATCTGTTCGATCTGCTCGATGGCACCGACACCGATAATGCCAAGGGCGAGTATTATCTGACCGACATCGTCGCGATCGCCCATGGCGTCGGATTGCAAACAGCGGTCGTCGAAGCAGAGGAGGATGAGCTGATGGGCATTAACAACAGGGGTGAACAGGCCAGTGCGGAAGCCGTCGTTCAGACCGAATTGCGCGCCCGCGCCATGGCGGGTGGCGCCACGCTGGTCGATCCGTCGGCGGTCTGGCTGTCCCACGACACGGTGCTGGGCCGCGATGTGACGGTCCACCCAAACGTCGTCTTCGGACCCGGGGTGACGGTCGGCGACGATGTTGAGATCAAATCTTTCAGCCATCTCGAAGGGGCGACTGTGGCACCGGGTGCGGTGATCGGTCCGTTCGCCCGGCTGCGGCCAGGCGCCGATATCGGCGCCGGCGCGCGGGTTGGAAATTTCGTCGAGGTAAAGAACGCGGTGCTTGAAGCCGGCGCCAAGGCCAACCATCTGAGCTACATTGGTGACGCCACGGTTGGCGCCGGGGCCAACATCGGCGCCGGCACCATCACCTGCAACTATGACGGCTTCGACAAGCACGAGACGATCATCGGCGCCAACGCCTTCATCGGCTCGAACACAGCGCTGGTAGCGCCGGTGACCATCGGCGACGGCGCTATCGTCGCCGCCGGCAGCACCATCGGCCGCGACGTTGCCGCCGACGCGCTTGCCATCGAGCGTGCGCCTCAAGAAGAGAAGCCCGGTTGGGCCACGTCGTTCCGCCAGCAGCGCCAATCGGCCAAGTCCAAGAATTCTGAGGGTTGATCTAACAATGTGCGGCATCATCGGTATTCTGAGCTCGGGTGACGTGGCGCCGCAGTTGCTCGACGGCCTCAGGCGGCTCGAATATCGCGGCTACGATTCCGCCGGTATAGCGACCTTGGTCAATGGGCGCATCGAACGCCGTCGCGCCGAGGGTAAGCTGGTCAATTTGGCGGCCGAGCTCGATGCCGATCCGCTGCCCGGCGATGTCGGTATCGGCCACACCCGCTGGGCGACCCACGGCGTGCCTAACGAGGCCAACGCCCACCCCCATGCCACCCATCGGGTCGCTGTGGTGCACAACGGCATCATCGAGAATTTTCAGAGCCTGCGCGCCGAACTTGCTGCCGATGGCCACAACTTCGAAAGCGATACCGATACCGAGGCGATTGCCGCTCTAATCACGCGCGAGCTCGAGGGGGGCGCGTCAACCACGCAAGCAGTGGCGGCGACCCTGCAGCGGCTCGAAGGCGCTTTTGCGTTGGCGATTATTTTCGCCGGCGAACACGACATGATGGTTGGCGCGCGGCGCGGCAGCCCGCTGGCGATCGGCTACGGCGACGGCGAAATGTTCTTAGGTTCCGACGCCCTCGCCCTGGCGCCCTTGACCAAGCGGATCTGCTATCTGGAGGAGGGTGACTGGGCCGTGGTGACACGCTATGGCGCAGATATCTACGACGAGGACGGCGCTTTGGCCGAACGTGAAGTGCGCGAGACCGAACTATCGGGCGCGCTGATCGGCAAGGGCAACTACGACCACTTCATGCAGAAGGAAATCTTCGAGCAACCGGCCGTTGTCGGCGACACGCTGCAAAGCTTCATTAACGCCGCCACGCGTGAAGTTACCCTGCCGCCGCTGCCCTTCGATCTGGCGACGGTGCCGCGCATCACCGTGGTTGCCTGCGGCACCGCATGCTACGCCGGCTGGGTCGCTAAATACTGGCTCGAGCGGGTCGCCCGGATCCCGGTCGAAATCGACGTGGCGTCGGAGTTCCGTTACCGCGAGGCGCCGCTACCCGAAGGCGGCGTGGCGCTGTTCGTCAGCCAGTCCGGCGAGACCGCCGATACCCTGGCCGCGTTGCGCCATTGCCGCAAACTGGGCCAGCACGTCGTCTCCGTCGTTAACGTGTCGGAAAGCTCGATCGCGCGGGAATCCGACGTGGTGTTGCGGACCCTGGCGGGACCGGAAATCGGCGTCGCCTCGACCAAGGCGTTCACCACGCAACTGGCGGTGCTGGCGTGTTTTGTCATCGCCGCGGCGCAGGCGCGCGGAACCATCGACAGCGACCGCGCCGCAGCGCTTGCGGGCGCGCTTACCGAAGTGCCGTCGCGGATGGCCGAGGTGCTAAACCATGATGACGATTTGCGGGCGCTAGCAGTCGATGTTGCCGAGGCCCGCGACGTGCTTTATCTGGGCCGCGGCACGGCGTATCCCATCGCTTTGGAAGGCGCGCTCAAGCTCAAAGAAATTTCCTACATCCACGCCGAGGGTTACGCCGCGGGCGAGATGAAGCACGGGCCCATTGCTTTGATCGACGACAGCGTGCCGGTAATCGTGTTGGCGCCGCCCGACGAGCTGTTCGAAAAAACCCTCTCGAATGTCCAAGAGGTCATCGCGCGCGGCGGCAAGGTGGTGTTCATGTCGGACGCCGTTGGCGTCGATCGGTTGGCGGCGCAGGCTTGGGCTAGCGTGGTCATGCCGCGTGTCGACGATTTTGTCGCGCCGCTGCTCTACGCCATTCCGGTGCAATTGCTCGCCTACCACACCGCAGTGGTCAAAGGCACCGACGTCGACCAGCCGCGCAATCTGGCGAAAAGCGTGACGGTGGAATGACCCCTGACGCGGCGTCCGCTGGACCGCTGATCTCCGTCGACGGCCTGGTCTTCGATTACGACACAACCCGTGCGTTGTCGGACATATCCTTTGTGGTCGAGCGGGGAATGGTCGTTGCCCTGGTGGGGCCAAACGGGGCGGGCAAGACGACGTTGATGCGTTGCATCTCCGCGCTCGAACAACCGACCGCGGGAAACGTTCATGTAGATGGCCTGGAAGTTCGCGAGGACCCGCGAACCATTCACCGGAAGATTGGGTTTCTGCCCGATTTTTTCGGGCTCTATGACGAACTCACCGTGCGGCAGGCCCTGTCCTATCATGCCGCGGCAAAGAAAATTGCCGGAACGGATCGAGCGGCTCGAATCGTCTGGGCAGCCGAGATGCTGGGCATCGACATCTTGTTCGACCGGCGCGTGGGCGAACTTTCGCGCGGCAACCGGCAAAAACTGGCGATCGCTCAGGCTATCATCCACCGCCCGCAAGTTGCGTTGCTCGACGAACCGGCTTCCGGTCTCGATCCCGATGCCCGGCGTCAGCTGTCCGAAACCATTCGCACGCTGAACAGCGAAGGCATGACCCTGATCGTTTCTTCGCACATCTTGTCCGAGCTCGAGGACTATTCCTCGCATGTCCTGATCATGAAGGCAGGAAAGCTCGAAGCGTTCCGCGATCTGCGACAGTCGGCCACGGATACCCAGCGGGTGACGCTGCGCGTGCGGCTGGCCGAGCCGGACCCGCGGTTGGGCGAAATTCTTCGAGCTCTGCAAAGTCTCGACGTACTCGATTTGGGCGATCGAGAAGCCACCTTCGTCTTTCCCGACGATGCGCAGGCGCAACACAATTGTCTAAAGCACTTGATTGAAAATGGACTGGCCGTCTCCGAGATGGCGCCGATCGCACAGTCCATGTCGGATGTCTATTTCGGGCGGCGCGACGGCTCTGGGGAGACATCTTCGTGAACCCCGAATTGAAGCGCAATATACTGATCGAATTAACGTCGCAACGCCTGCTCGCCATGCCGGTGATCCTGGGGCTCATCTTTGCTGTGGCATGGGTGACGGAGGATGCGGCAGGCGTGATCACGACATCGGAAATTGTGTTCTGGCTACTGGTTTTCCTGTGGGGTACCCGCAAAGCCGCTGGCGCTTTCGATTCCGAACTGGCAAACAATACGTGGGACAGTCAAAGATTGTCGGCGCTTTCCGCTGGTCAGATATTTACCGGAAAATTGTTCGGCAACACTTCGTTTGTACTTTATGGCGCGTTGATCAGCATTCTTGTAAACGCCACCGCACGGCTGGAACTCTACGCCACATGGCTCGACCGGCCGCAGTCCATTCCTTTGCGAACCGTCGTTCTCGGGCCTGGCGATATCGTTTGGTCGACCGCGCACGATTTGCTCTCGGCATTTCTGGGCCTTGTGGTTGCGATGTTCGTCGCCGTCGTGCTGATGGCGCGCACCCGGTCCTCGAAGGGCATTTCCGTCACCTTTTGTCAGGTGTTTGCGATCGGAGTCGCGGGCGTGTTCGCCGATCGCCTGGGCAGCTTCGTAAACACCGTTTCAGGTCGAGCTTTGACTCAAGATGCAGCGTCTTTCGCAATGGCGAACTGGTATGGAATGGCTACGCCGGTGGTCTGGTTTGTGATCGCGAGTTTGGTGGTCTACCTGTTGTGGGCGGTGCTCGGTACGGTGCGTCAACTACGCAGTGTCTTGCAATTCAGGGGTTATCGCTGGGCCTGGGCGTTGTTCGTTCTGTTCGTCGGAGTTTATCTGGCAGGCTTCGATACGCTGTATCAACGCGCGCCGACATTCAACAATAGCGCGTTCGTTTTCCTGACCGTTATCTGGGCTACCGCCACCCTGTTCACCTATCTGGCGGTGCTCACCGAAACCAAGTCGCTGCAGGGTTATCGGTCCTATGTAGCCGCTTTGCGGCGCTTTCGGGTGACCGAAATTTTCGAATTCCAGCCGTTCTGGCTGACATCTTTGATGCTGGTTGCCATCGCGCTTGTGGTAAATCTCGCGGTCGGACAGGTGCAAGCCGGCGTCCGAAATGAATTTGATCCAGAATTGGCCGAATTATTTCACATTGGGGCGTCGTCGATCGACTTGAAAATATTTCTGGTCGTCGCCAGCCTGTTTCTGGTGCGTGATTGCCTTTTAGTGATGACCCTTAACTTTGGCCGCCGCCGCCGTCGCGCCGACCTGGCGGCGTTGGTTTATCTAGCCGCGCTCTATGTGATTGTACCGTTGTTGGTGCGGGGACTTGATCTAGATCAAACAATATTGATGAAATTTTTTCTTCCTCAGGTAGATGGCGGTCTTGCCGCGTCGGCGTGGCCGGTCGTACTGGAAGTTGCCGGGCTGACAGTAGTCATGGTCTTACGCTGGCGGGCGGTCAGGCAGCCATTAGCGGCTGACGCAGCCTGACATCCATGCAGTTTTACACCGTGGCGATGGTCAGGTGGGCCTCGATTTCGACCGCCATGTTGAACGGCAGCCCGGCCATGCCGATGGCTGAACGCGCGTGGCGGCCGATTTCGGGTCCGAATATCTCGATAATCAGCTCAGAAAACCCGTTGATCACCAACGGTTGCTGGTCAAAGCCGGGCGCTGTATTGACCATGCCGAACACCCGGTTCCACGCGGTGATGCGGTCGAGATCGCCCAATTCGCGCTGCAGGCTGGCCAGCATCGACACTGCCGATTTTCGCGCAAGATCGACGGCATCGTTGAGACTGACTTCGCCTCCGACCTGGCCGAACGGCCCCGCGATCGATCCGTCTTCGTTTTGCGGCCCGTGACCGGAGACATAAACGGTGGCGCCGCGCACGTTGACCCAGGCAAACGGCAATACTAAGCCTGCCGGCGGTTGCAGCGCGGCCGGCAGAACAAGGCCCATCTGCGTCAGTTTTTCCGCTACCTTCGGCATCGTCATCTCCTGCTCGTTCACCTGACCGAGACCCTAGTCTAGCGCTATGAGCGCGACTGGCAAAAGTTTGCCGTGCCCCGGCTTTCTTCGATTAGCCTACCTGGGTCAGCGTCACCGCCAGAATAAAGACCAGATAGCCGATGAAAAGCCGGTGCAGCAGCACATCGGCGACCCTGTGCGAGGCGCGGATACCAAACGGCGAACCGACCAACGCGCCGACGGCCAGCCCGGCGAACGCCGGCAGATAGAGATAGCCGACCGACAGGGCCGGCAGACCGATTTCGTCGAACCCGCCGAAAACATAGCCGGCGGTGGCGGCGATACCGAGCAGGCTAGCCAATGCCGAACAGGTTGCGGCGATCATTGGCATGGAGCAGCGCGCAGTGCGCAGATAGGGGCCGATCACAACCGCCGGGCCGGGGCCGAGCAGGGCACCGGTGATGCCGGTGACGATTCCGTGGGTCCACAATCCAGGTCCGCGGAGTACCGTGAGGTCGCCGCCGCCGTCGGCATTCGCTTGCTGTCGCAGGAAAATGCCGCGCACGATCGCCAGCACCACGAAACCGATGAAAACGAGCTTCAACGCGATTCCCGGCAGGGCATCGCCGATCAGCGCGCCGATCAACGCACCGGCGGCAATGAACGGAACGAAGCGGAAGGCGAGCGGCAGATGCAGGTCGCCGGCGCGGAACCGTAGCATGGTGACATAAGCCGAACTGGTCGCCATCACCGCGAGCGAGGTGCCGACCGTGAGGTGCATGACGTCGCTGTCGGCGATGCCCTGCAACGGCAGCGCGATGATCAGCGCGGGCGCCGTGGTAAAGGCGCCGCCGACACCGAACAGGCCCGACACGAAGCCGGCCAGTAACCCGGCTGCCACATAAATCGCGACGGCTTCGAGCACGCGATCAGTCTCCCTGGGTGAACACGGCCGGTCGTCGCCGTGCGTTTAGAACGGACCGGCAGATTGCCGGGAGTCGTCTTGGCTGGCAATGGAGGAGAGGCGCCGATCAACCTACTTGGAACATGATGCTACCGCGAGAATCGATGTATACGCGTTAAACTAGTGGTCAATTGGGGGTGATTATGAACTTTGGGCAAGCGATTGGGTCGGGATTTCGGAACAATATCGGATTCGGGGGCAGGGCGTGCCGCTCAGAGTATTGGTATTGGGCTCTATTCTCTGCACTAGCGTCTCTTGCAACGATAATTCTTGATGGCGCAATATTTCTCGATGGTGAATTTTTCCCCAACGACGCTATCGGTCCGTTGGACGCTTTCCTCGTCTTGGTACTTTTTCTGCCTAGCATCGCACTGTTAATTCGGCGGTTACACGATATTAACGTATCCGGTTGGTTGGTATTGATCGTTTTCGTGCCGATCATTGGGTTAATTTTATTCGTCGTCTGGGGGATATTGAAGGGCGATAAGGGCAACAACCGGTTCGGCCCGAATCCGTTAGCACCGCTCGCGTCTTAACCGCCGATCGTAAGGGTGATCCCTTCGCCACGGCAAATCGTGTCGGGTCGGCTCATGGGGTTTCCTGGTTGTATCCGCAGCTGCGGGGCGCACGGGGCTCAACATCTATTTGATATTCGCCCTCGAGGGGCTAAGTAACCCCCTACGAAATTGGTTCACCGCGAACCATCCTCAATATCAACTTCCAAGAGGCGCGAAACCGTGTCCGACTACGATTACGATATGTTTGTCATTGGCGCCGGCTCCGCTGGCGTCCGTGCCGCCAGATTCTCAGCTAATTATGGCGCCCGCGTGGCGATCGCCGAGGACATGTTCATGGGCGGCACCTGCGTCAATGTCGGCTGTATTCCGAAAAAGCTGTTCGTCTACGCCGCCCACTTCCACGAAGATTTTGCCGATTCCGCTGCCTATGGCTGGACCGTCGAGGCCAAGGGTTTCGACTGGCGCACTCTGGTTGACAACAAGGACACTGAAATCAAGCGCTTGAACGGCATCTACGAGCGCCTACTCGGTAATGCCGGGGTCGAGATCGTCAACGGCCGCGCCACTTTGGTCGACGCCCATACGGTTGCGGTCGCCGGCAAACATTATTCGGCGAAGAATATTCTGGTAGCGACCGGCGGTTGGCCGGTGGTGCCCGACATTCCCGGCAAGGAACATGTCATCGCGTCGACCGAGGCGTTCTATCTGGATGAATTGCCCAAACGCGCGATCATCGTCGGCGGCGGCTATATCGCGGTGGAGTTCGCCGGTATCTTCAACGGCATCGGCGTCGATACCACGCTGATGTATCGCGGCCAGCTGTTCATGCGCGGCTTCGATCGTGACGTGCGCACCCATCTGGCCGACGAGCTGACCAAAAAGGGCATCGATCTCAAATTTTCGACCAATATCGCGTCGGTCGAAAAAACCGCATCGGGACTGGTCGCCACCTGTGAGGACGGCACGACGGTGGAAGCCGATCTCATCATGTATGCCACCGGACGGGCGCCCAAGGTCGCCGGGTTGGGCCTGGAAGACCTTGGCGTCGAGCTCGCCGACAACGGCGCCATCGTCGTCGACGACTATTTCAAATCATCGGTCGATTCGATCTACGCCATCGGCGATGTGATCGACCGCGTGCAGCTCACGCCGGTGGCGCTGGCCGAAGCTATGGCGGTGGCCAACACGCTGTTTCGCGACGCGCCGACGAAGGCCGACTACGAACATATCGCGTCCGCCGTGTTCAGCCAGCCGCCGGTTGGGACAGTGGGCATTTCGGAAGAGGAGGCGCGCGAGCGCTTCGGCGATGTGGCGATTTTCCGAAGCACCTTCCGCACCCTCAAGCACACCCTGACCGGGCGCGACGCGCAGACCATGATGAAAATGATCGTCGACAAAAAGACCGACCGCGTGCTCGGGGTGCATATGGTTGGCGACGACGCCGGCGAGATCCTGCAGGGCATCGCTGTGGCTCTGAAAGCAGGGGCCACCAAGGCGGTATTCGATTCGACGATTGGCATCCACCCAACCTCGGCGGAGGAATTTGTGACCATGCGCGAGCCGGTGCCGGAACCGATGGCCGAAGCCGCCCAGTAGCTCGTAAACGACACGTGCCAATACACCGTACATAACCTTGACGGTCTGAACACTTGTTGACCGAACTATATCCCGTATGAGTTGCAGTTACGACTTCCGCTATGTCCCCGAAAGCGGTCGTAAACCGCAATGACTGATTTCGGCTGCTTTTGACCCTATTCGGAAGTTAGCGCCTTCGACGACTACGACCGCTTCAAGCCCTTACACGACATTCACGGTGCCTTCACCGAAGAAGCTGAGGATTGCCTATAAGGCGAATAGAGTACCCCCTTGTTGGTCGATAACTGCAATCCGGTGTAGATATCGCAAATGGCGATTGAGTTCCCAATCTCGGTCTTGAAAACCCTTTGGAGCCGCCGAGCGGATGGTCATTGGGAGATTAGTGATTTGAAAGGGCTAGAACTCACGTCAGAGAGCGAAACCGAGAAACGATTTTTCGTTCTGCGCGGCGATGTACAGCTTATGACCAACTCGCCAAACCGCAGCCTGAAAGATGTGATGTCGTTGTTTGGGCCAACGGATTTTCTGATGCAGCAAAGCATCGTTCCTGTTGTCGCGTGGCTTGACGGCGAACACGCCATAAGGTGCATTGGCACCGCTTCGATCATCAGTTGCACCGGCTATTTGCTGACTGCCGCACATGTTCTCATGGACCCATTGGAAAGTGGCTACGGTGCGGTGCGCCAAGGGAATCACGTGACGCATCACGATAGCCTAAATTTCGGAGTTCTGATCCCGTATTGGGCCCCCGGAAATGGAATGACACTTCAAAAAGCGTTCCGGTTTTTCCCCTTCGAAAAGAGGTGGAACTGGGGTGAGTGGAAGCCAAGCCCTTTGCTCCACGAAGATGACCGATGGGAGCATTTGTCTGATGTGGCTGTTTGTAAAATCGCGGAAATACCTAATGGCAACGCACACCAGCCGCTAACCATGTCGTTGAACCCGTTCGTTCCTGGCGAGGATGCCTACGCCCTTGGCTATGCTGAGATGCCAGACATAAAACTGGACCCAAGCAGCGGCGACATTGCCGACAAGAACTTCCGACTGAACCTTAATGTTTCGGTCGGCAATATCATCAGTACATTCCCTATGAACCATATCGAAAGGGAAGTCTCCACGCCCGGCCCCTGCTTTGATTTCGATGCCCGCATTCCCGGTAAGATGAGCGGCGCGCCGATCTTTGGAGCGAGAGGTGCAGTGATCCGGGGCGTCGTCAGCCGCAGCTTCTCGGGCGAAGATCATGCATATGGATCAATGTTGGCGCCAACAATGGATTTAAGGTTGGATGAACCACAGATCAAAAACCGATCACTACGCAACTTGCTTCAGAACGGCAACGAAGGCATGCCTATAGTCGAAGGCGCGAGACTTTAACTGCCTTGTACAACCTGCCGCAAACTCGCGCATTCTGACTGAGTGCTTTCATCCGTTTTGACCAAGAACGGACACTCTCCGAATGTCCGCTTCGTCCCGCGTTGCCGCCATCACCCCAAGCGGCATCAACGGCAGTTCATGGCTAATAACGGACATGAACGAGCGTTCAGATTACGTCCGGTTTACCTCCGAAATCGGACATGGGTAGATTTGCGTTTACGGTTGCCGAACTCTGGTGTTGGTAGGTGATCAAAAACGGCCGTTATTGACACGTTTGCCGATGAATTCGTGCCGGCTCACTCCCGCATGATAGTTAACGCTAGTGCGTTGATTTTGGACGATTTTTAGTAGAACCTGGCCCCCAATAGGCGTATACGCTGGCCCGCGTGGCGAGCGTAGATAGGTTTTTCGGGTTAATATAAACGACGAGGGGCGCCCAAGGCGCGGCGCCCGGAGGAAACGGATATGTCCACAGCTTGGCACTTGGGCAGTTGGCGCGACCGGGAAATCCGGCAGGTGCCCGAATACGCGGACGCGGCCCATCTCGAGCGGGTCGAAGAGACATTGCGGGCCTCGCCGCCGCTGGTGTTCGCCGGCGAGGCGCGGACCTTGCGCAGTCATCTGGCGCGTGTCGTG
>JAPUHN010000008.1 GCA_027297685.1 Alphaproteobacteria bacterium
GGTCTCGCCCGCTCCAACGTCTCCAATTCGATCAAGGAGTTGATGGCCTGGCGGCTGATCCACCGGGTCCCTGTCAGAGGCGATCGGCGCGACCATTACGAGGCTGAAACCGATATTTGGGAAATGGTGACGCGCATCGCCCAAGGGCGCAAGGAACGGGAAATCGACCCGGCGGCCGAAGCCCTGCGCGCCTGCATGGCCGAGGCTGAACGGGACGACCAGATCAGCCCGGTGGCACTGAAGCGGTTGGAGGAAATGCTCGACTTCGTGGAAACCATTAATCGCTGGTACGAGCAGATGCTCGGCGTTCCGAAACCAGCATTGATCGCCTTGATCAAGATGGGTTCCAAGGTCACCAGCCTGCTCTCCCCCGGCGCCAGGCGAAGAAGCAAGAAGCAGCGGGAGAAAGTCGCCGAAGGTGTGTAACTATTTTTTTAATCTAAAATTTCTGTCTCTACAGAAATAACGGTTATTGAAGATACGAAAGGAGGATCGGACTATGTTGAAGCACCGCTTAACCCTGGTCGAACCAAAATCCTCCGCGCCGGTTGCTCCATCTGCTGAACCCCTATTGGACGATATGCGCTTTCGCGCGTTGCTCGGAGCGCAGGCCTGGGGCCGCCTTCCGGCAACCGTGCGCGCGCGGTTTTCGAAACGGCTCACCGACCAGCGCTCGGCAATCTATGCCGGTGAGATTATCGAGACGCGCATGAGCCGGCTGGGGTGGTGCCTGGCGCAAGCCGCGCGGCTGATCGGTGGGCCGCTGCCGTTAAGGCGCGATGGCGAAGTGCCGGCCTCGGTCACCGTGACCGAAGACGCGCCGAGCAAAGGACAAATCTGGACCCGCGTCTACGGCCGGCGCCGGGGGTTTCCCCAGGTGATCCATAGTTCGAAGCGGTTCCAGGGTCCGACCGGGTTGGAAGAGTATGTGGGTCACGGCGTCGGCATGGCGCTTACGGTTCATACCGACGCATTCGCGATCCATTTCCGCAGCGATCATTATTTTTTGCAACTGCTGGGGCGCCGCCTGCGGCTGCCAAAATGGTTGAGCCCGGGCACCGTCACCGTCAGCCACATTGATTTCGGCCCCGGCCAGTTTGCCTTCGTCCTGGAGCTTCATCATCCCCTGTTCGGTGAGCTGGTTCACCAGAGGGGGATTTTCCGCGATGCGTCAGCCGAGGAGTAATCGCCATGTGTAGAGCAGAAACAAAGCAAGATGCCGAGCTGTCGGTCAGCGCACCGATGCGTCGCTTCATTGACTATTTCGGCGATTTGGGCCCCCGATGGGGGGTGCGGGCCGAAACATCGAGAGCGCATGCGCTGCTCTTTCTCGCAGGCCGGCCGATGGTTCGCGACGAAATCGCGCAAGGGTTGGAAATTTCCAATGCCAAGGCGACATCGGCGCTCAAAGATTTGCGCGGCTGGGATATGGCGCGCCAGGACGACGATGGTCGCTGGTCGACCGGCGGCGAACCCTGGGATCTCCTTTTCGCCGCGCTCGATTCCCGCCGGCAGCGGGAAATCGCGCCGGCTCTGGAGATCCTTCGCCAGTGCGATCAAGACGCCAAGTCCGATCCGGCCACGCCGTCACCGGTCCGCCGCCGCATCGCCGGTGTGCTGACGCTGGTCGAGAACCTTGCAGCGATCGACATCCAATCGCGGCGGCTGCCGAAGAACCTGCTGCCGCGCCTGGTCAGCGCCACGGGTACAGCGTCGCGTCTGGTCGATCGACTTTTCCCGCGGTCGACATCGGCGAAGCGATAAAAATGGACACCATCACGCCCCTGCGCGTTCTGCTCGTCGGTGCGACCGGCGTTTTCGGCCGTCGTTTGGCTGAGCAACTGGTTCACGAACCCAGCATTGCCCTCATCTTAGCGGGGCGGACAGCGCGAACGCTGGCAAAATTGAGCGCTGACCTCGGCGGCGACACAGAATGCGCACTCTTCGACCGCGAACAGGTAACACCGGACGACCTTGTTCGCATCGGAGCGCACGTGGTTATCGACGCGGCGGGGCCTTTTCAGAACAGTCGCACAGTGTTGATCGAAGCCGCCATCGGAGCCGGATGCCACTATGCCGACTTTGCCGATGGTCGCGCCTTCGTGACTGGTATTCGGCGGTTCGACTCGGCCGCGCGCGCCAGAAATGTAGCAATACTGTCCGGAGCCAGTTCGACGCCGGCGCTGTCGCATGCCGCGTTGGACCGGCTTACCCAGGGCTGGCGCCAGATCGACACCATCCGGGTCGCCATTTGCCCCGGCAATCGTACCCCGCGCGGCCTGTCGGTGGTGCGCGCCATCCTGTCTTACGCGGGCCAGCCGGTGCGGGTATTTCGCGGTGGCACGTGGACCACCGCACCCGGCTGGGGCCGGCCGCATCGTTTGGCAATTCCAGGCTTGGACATCCGCCTAGCTTCGCTTTGCGAGACGCCGGATCTCGACCTGTTGGTCGAAAGCTATCGGCCCCTGGAAGCGGCCGAGTTCTTCGCCGGTCTTGAATCACGTTTTTTGCATCACAGTCTCCGCCTCTCCGCAATGTTGGTGCGTTGGGGGCTGACAGGCTCGCTCGTCCCCTTTGCGCGGCCGATGCATTTTCTGGCGTCGCTAATTCGACCATTTGGAACCGATCGTGGTGGCATGATCGCGGAAGCAAAGGGGCTCGATGCCGGTGGGCAGCCCCTCCATGTCCAATGGTCCCTGACCGCCTATCACGGACGTGGGCCTTTTGTGCCGACGCTGACCGCATTGGCGCTCGTGCGCAAATTCCGCGACGGTACGCTCAATTTTCGCGGCGCCCAGCCTTGCGTCGGCATTTTATCGATCGATGATTTTCAAGCCGACTTCGAACGGCTCGGTATTGAAACCGAAATCCGTCATTCGGCGGGTTTGGCGACACCAACATCCAAGCGATCTTGGCCGTCGAAAAAGCCGCTCCGCGCCGGTTGCCATTCGAATTAGGCTGTATCATACCGGGTCTCGGTGAGACTCAGGGATGCGCCGGAGATGACGGAAATCGAAGAATTCGAAAATACTGACGCCGTATGTTGTGTGGCATCAAGTACGCGTGACACAAACGCGGTATATGAATTTCTCGACGAATTTTTGCCCCACAGAGAAGAGCTAAATCTTGATTATTGTGTGCATCCTGAAGGTGAAACTCACAAATTTGCAACCGAACGAGAAATGATCTCGTGCTTTGTTGAGAGAAAGTCGCTTAGCCCCGTATTCTTTTGGAATGAAGCCGAAGAGGCGCCTGAAGGAAGGATGCTAGGGATTTGCCTTACCAAGGATGGGGGTACAATTTTCAGTGTCACGTTGCCAGCAGATGGTGTTGTGGAATTTGCTGTGCTCGAAGAGCTAAAGTCGTACATCCAATCAGACAAAGGTCTCGTATCTTACAATTCCTACCCAGGGTTCGAGACATTGTCAGAGTTTGAAGAGGCTATGGGTACATACAAATAGAACAGATCGCCTTGCGGAGGCCCTCCTGGCCGAGGTAGACGAGCCTCGTGCGGCCCCCGCATAGCAGCTCTAAGTGCGGGACGCCCGAGGTGAGGCAGATGGATGTTCAACGCCTGCTCTCACAGTCCTAAACGCAAGAAGGCCACCGCATGGGTGGCCATTTTTTCAATTGGTTGCGGGGATGGGATTCGAACCCGTGCGGCGCACGCGCGCTTCGCCCTCTCGACTTGCCGCGCCCATCAAAAGAGAGAATTCTCACTCATGAATGCTATCTGCTAAATATAGAAACAGTAAGCTGTACAGAATCAGGATGGAAAGAAGTTTTATCTAGTATAGACAACAGGGTTTTGTACCGAATTCCTCCAGATTACCCGAAATTTCAGAATATTATGTATCCAATTGATGTGTTCATTCCGCTCGTCGATTTACATCAAGAAAGTTTTTGGATTCCTACTACCCCAGGTTTCAAAACTCTAATGTGGTTACATATACTTGTTGGTTGGTTTTTGACGACGATCGGAGTGGTTGGACTTTCTGGCATTGTTAAACAGGACTGATAATGGTCTTGATGCGGCGTTGGACTAACGTTTAATCACCCCGTCGACTTCGTTCTGACGTCACTGTCATCTATTGCGTCGATTGTCTTTGCCAGCCCGGTAAAATTGGCAATGCTCGTGCGCTCGATTGGCCTCCTTACTGACATAGGATCGATCCCGGCGCGCAGAGCAGATATTACTCCGGCAGCTTCCCAATAATTTTCTACAACATGCAGTTGACCAGCCTGCCAAGGCAGCATCTCTAAATCGTTTTGCATAAGATTCTGGCTTTCACGGACTGCGATTACTGGAATGCCCTGGAACAACGCAGCCAAAGTGGGTAGCCCAACACATTTATCGGGAATGACAAGACAAGAAATTTCTGAAGCTGTCAGCACATCAGGTGCCTGCATTTCCTGAGCATCGGTCACGATGCGCGGACTTTGATGCAGACCTTTCAGAACACACTGAAGAAATGTCAGGGAAACGGCTTCCGCAGCCATCCTCGGATCGACGATCCCGGGGTCCTTGTCCGATATCAGACGCGATTCAAACATCGGCGCGTGTGCGGACGGGATATCGAGGTATTCGGAAACGGCATGTGTGAGCATGGCTTCGACGCCACCCCAGGGATTGACCATTTCGCCCTCGCGGTCGAAATAATCCTGATGGTAATTCGGCGGAACCCTGATTACCGATGAGATCGCCAGCGCGTCGAAGTCGTTCCGACGCTTCTTGCACAACTCGAATAATCCGGAAAGATTGCCGATCTCTCCCACCGCCCGGCCCGATTTGGCATATGCGGTCTGCATTTCGATCGGCGGGGATAGACGTACGATTTCCGGGCAGTTTAAACCATAGCTTGCCCGAGCTGCGTTCACGGCGTTTGCGGCTGCGTTGACAAAATACTCGTCATTGTGGTCGTCGATCACCACCATAACCCGATTGGATCGGACGCGGCGCAACCCAACAGTTCCCATAAGCAAACGGCAGACAACACTGCCTTCGACGTAGAGCGCGTTAGCCGGCATTTCGTTGATATCGGACGCGTTCACAACATTCGGGTGGACAATCACTTGATCGCATATCGCGCCCAAGAGCTTTGCCACGGGCGTTGCATCGCCGGCATGGCCACCGATTTCTGCATTGATGCCGGTTGGCACCAGTAACGCTGCATTAAACCGCTCCGTATTTTCACCCAATCTTTTGCGAAAACTGAAAATCGAATCCGGCACCTCCATACCTGCAACAGGTGGTTCGTCGAGAATATCGATTTCGCAGACGAACCCGTCAGCGTCGGATTCCGTTATCGCGAAACGGAGCGGAATGGCTTCTTCGGATAGACCGGATCGAACTTTGCGTTCGATGTTCCCTAGCCAGTCTTCCCCATCGATCGGCGCGTCGATTCGAATTCGTTTTGCGGTTATCAATACAGCCTCCCCCTTAGTCTAAATTCTTTTGATGAAGTTAGTGCTCTCGCAGTTACCACCAAAGAACTGCTCGGTGAAGGCAGTTGCGGCATCAGGATCAAAATCTTTGCACGAGAATATATTCACGTACACAGTTTCCAATAGATCAAGCGTGTGCACGACAATTGTGCTGGTCAAAATAAAGCAGACCGCCGACGTCCCCTTGGTGTGTGGCGACGTTTGCCGTTGCTCGACTGGTACGCCAACGTCGTCCCAAAAATGAACCTCGCATTTTTCCATATCGATGAGATCACAGAGCCGCGTGAAGTAGTCATCGAGATGGTCTCGAGTGAAGGTGTCGGGGTCGCAGCCGTGAACATCGAGAATTAGCTCGAAACCGTAGGTCGTGCGTTCAGTGATTGTATCCATAGGCATGTCAGGTTGGTAACAAATTATTACGCTCTTTTAAAGTTCTAGGCCGCCGTGGAGAGCGTTCCTCAGTCGGCACCTCATTCTAGAAGAATTTGGGGCTAACGCTCGAGTTTCAATTTTTGTCTAAGACATCCATCAGTGGCTTTGCCGTACCGCACCGTCTCATGGCAAATATCGATGCCGCGCTCGAACAGAATATCTACTACCTGCCGAAGCGACACTGGATAACGGGTGTACATCATCACCGTGGGGCGAATCACCTCGGGTGATCTGTTGAAATAACGGGAAGGATTGCGCATCGTCGGAGGCTAAGGAACTTCGTCGGGAGGCTCAAGCCAATTTATTCTGATACTGCCAAAACCGGCTCGTCTAACCAAAACCCCTAGTCAAGAATGATGTGAGGGACAAAATTTGCGTCTGCGTTGGTTACCAAGGTTTGACCTTCCCGAATTGATAGTCCGGCAGGTGTGCCTGCAACCATCCAGCAGCCGACGAGGGGAAATTTTCCGTCAAATTCCGGAAGCGGATGAAATTCCTGGACCACGTAACCTTCTCCCCCATAGGGGCCGTCATTGCGAAATAATGGCGCGCCATCCCTCACGATCTCGATATTCGCGCCCTGGCGAGACAACAGGGGCTTTCGAACGAAGTTATCAGAAAGCACGCCAGCCCGAGGATCCCCGTCAAAATAGGCCGGCAATAGATTGGGATGGCCCTCGAACATTTCCCACAGCAGCGGCAGTAGTCCCTTATTGGCTAAAACAGCCTTCCAGGGTGGCTCGAGAAAATTCGCGCCGCTAGCGACCAAATAGCGACCGAACTCTTCATCCATGACCCATTCCCAGGGGTAGAGTTTGAACAGGGTCGCGATGATCCGGTCCTCGAGGTCGGTAAACCGTCCGAGCGCATCGATGCCGATGTCTCGCAGGGCCAAAAATTTCGTCTCGAGGCCGGCCTCTTGGGCACATTCTTCGAGATAAATGACGGTCTCCCTGTCATCGTCGATGTCACGCAGGCAGGCGAAGTGTAAAAGCCCCTCAACACCCATCCTCCGAAACGCATCGACGAGTTCTTCATGCAGCTCGGCGAACTGATCGCAGTCTCGTGGAATCAGTCCCGCGGCGATGGCCTGTTCGAGCCAGACCCATTGAAAGATCGCCGACTCGTAAAGAGTTGTCGGGGTGTCGGCGTTGTACTCCAGTAGTTTGGCCTTCCCGGCACCGTCATAGGAAAAATCCAACCGGCCATAGAGGTCCTTATCCCTGTTTCGCCAACTGTCCGCCACATAATCCCAGTAGGCTTCGGGAATACACAAACGATGATAGAGAGTCTCATCCACCAGCGAGCGGTCCAGCAGCTGAAAACACATGGCTTCAATCTCTGCCGCTGGAAGTTCGATATCTTCTTCGATTTGCCGCAAAGTGAACCGGTAGTAAACGGTCTCATCCCAGTACGGAATTCCATCGCCGGCACGATATTCGAAACCATGCTCCAGGGCCGTTTCCTGCAAGTCGGGCCGTTGGATGACGGAAGTACGGTGCATGGTGGCAGGGCGGTTCGACGTCGGGTTTTGGGTTCAAGTCGCTAGTCAGTTTCCAGACTCGGATGAATACAGAGTTCGAACGCCTAGCCGCCTTGCTTCGCCTTCAGCCGCGCCAGTACATCTCCGCCGCTGGCACCACCGCCAATGATCCCGGCGGCTTTCAGCTTGTCGTCGAGGCTAACCTCCTCGGTTGATCCAGCGAGTTCACTTGCCGCCTCGAACTTTGCGGCCCGCTCGGCCTGCTTCGCTTTCAATCTTTCCAGGCTGTCGACGGCGTTGCGCATGCTGGAGCCGGCGCCCGAATGACGCGCGGCGACCGCGGCCTGGGCTCGCTGCACCATTTCCGTCGCTTTGATCGTATCGACTTGCCGTTTGAGTCTTTTCAAGTTGGCTTCTGTCTGAGCGACAGCACGCCGCAACTGCCCCTCGCTATCGGCAAACGATTTGGCGACGCCTTCTTCTCCTAAAAGCTCTGTCTCTAGTCCAGCCATCTTTTCCGCAATCTCCGTCGCCAAGCTTTCGTCGTCCTTGTCGAGTGCCTGCATGGCATAGCCTTCGAATTCGGCCAACGAAGATTTGATGCTTTCCACTTTCTTGTCGGCTAATTTTCGTTTGGCGATGATGCCCGCAAGGGCATCTTTCGACTTGCTGAGCCCGTTATCGGCATCGCGGATCTCTTGGTCCAGTATCCGCAGGGCTTGGCTATCGACGATTGCCTCGCCGGCTTCATTGACGCCACCCCGGACGGCCGTTGCGACTTTTGCCCAAATACTCATATCGTCTCACTCCTTCGCCAGAATTTCTTCGTCATAACCTGAGGACAGAGCCTTCAGGCAACGTTTTTCAGGTCCGAGTGGTAGGCTTCGGCGGCCTGTATTGCGTTGTCGGCAAGCGTTTCGATCTCATAGATGACCGACTCCAGGATCGAACCTGCGCTCAACGAGCCGAACATCTCGTAATAATCCTGCCCGTCGGGTCCGGGTCGAATTCCAAATGTCGAAAGCGGAAAGAGCTTATGGGTCTTCAAGATCAAATTGTTTAACTCCGCACTGTCGTCGACGTCGTCGACGGCCCACAGCAGCGTATCGACGATGATTTGGCTGCCGCTTACGCTCATGAGAAGTGGCAGGTCGCCAAACTCCGTCATGGTGATAAGGATTCCGGGATCTGCGCCTTCGACCAGCTCGACCTCGAATGCTTCTTCCTTTGCGGGCTCGGATTGAGCCAGCGCCTCATAGAGCCTTTGAGTGGTCCAATTTTCGTCTTGGCTCATTTGTCTCTCCGTGACAGTTTTGTGAATTATCGGTATAACACCGGCCCTCAACGCTGTTTCACAATCCTTTAGGGCCTTCGTGTAGTGGGGCGGTATCCAAATCTCGCGCTTCACGTAGCCCTGCTCTCTGAGGCGCGCACGATATTTAGATTGGTAATATGATGACTTCTTGGATGCCAACGAGGTTTCCATTTATTTTGTTTACATGTAACATATTACATGTAAGATAAAAAACAAGAGAATAATTTGATTGATGCGATTTTATGCATTTCCACCGAACAGCCAGCGATTGTAAAAAAATGTTAGCTTGAATCCGGATGAGTCTAGTTCGCAATTAGGCGGTACGCCAGGCGGTTAGTTGGGATGCACAATATTCTCGCGCGCATCGCGAAACGCATTTACGTCAGGGTCTCAGGATTGAGCTGGGACACCGTCATTACGTTAACGGCATGCCATTTTGGGGTTTCTTGGGGCCTGCTTTTTCTAATCGGCGGCGAGAATATCGCGAGCGGCGACATTTTCTGGTATTTCTACGTGACCACCGCCACGACCGTCGGGTACGGCGACTACTCGCCGGCGACAGAAGCCGGCCGCATGGTAACGGTGTTGTGGATCATACCCGGTGGCATCGCCCTATTCACCACCATTATAACCAAGGTGGTACAGCAGATCTCCGATCGATGGAGGAAAACAATGCGCGGTTTATCAAGTTACGAGAATCTGGAGGATCATGTCGTCATCCTCGGATGGCATGGCTCCCGGACACAGCGGATGGTTGATCATATTCGGGGCGATCGAGGTGAGCATGAACGCGAAATCGTCCTGTGCTCAGCCCAGACGATCGAAAATCCATTACCCGACCAGGTCCGATTCGTACGCGGATCCGCCTTGAATACGCCTGATCTACTGCGCCGCGCGGCCGTCGCCAACGCAAAGTACATCATAGCGCTCGGCCATGACGACAATGAATCCCTTGCGGCGGCGCTCGGAGCGGCGGCGGTCAATCATGATGCCCACCTTGTCGTCTATTTCGATCAGCAGAGCTTCGCCGATCTTCTGAAGGCGCACTGTCCGCATGCGGAATGCAATGTCTCGCTCTCGATCGAGCTCATGGTGCGCTCAGCGCAGGATCCCGGTTCAAGCCGCGTGCAGCGGCAACTTCTTTCGACATTGGAAGGACCGACCCAGTTTAGCCTCCAAGTCCCCCGGGATATTGGCGCGTTGAGCTATGGAGCGGTGTTTTCGGAACTAAAAAATAAACATGACGCGACGCTATTCGGCGTCGCCGAGACTACCCTCGGTGACGATCTTATCCTGAATGCCCCCGCCAGCCATCAGGTCGATCCCGGAACGATCCTGTACTTCATGGCGGCAAGGCGTATCGAGGCAATGGAAATCGATTGGTCGGCCCTGAGCGCGGCATGAGCGCGACCGCGGGTTCGATGAAAGAAAAAGACGTGGAGGTAACATGATCGGTGGCACCATGAAATCGCTCTTCAAAAGCGGCGCCCGCGATTTGAAGGCGAGATTTTCCAAACAGGGCGAGGACGACGACCTCGATACGCCGCTGAACCTGCGGATAGGAGCTGCGGTAGATATTGATACCCTGCCGTTTCGTATGAACGCTGACGATTTGCATTTTGTCCTGCCCGAGGAGACAATGCTGATTGTCGCCCAAGGTTTTATCGACCTCGGTGATGGCAGCTACGTGCATCGCTACTATGCCGACGACGATCGGATGATCCAGGTCATGACCGTCAATGGCACTGAAGACCAGCACGTGGAGGAAATCACCCTCTATGCACCGTACCAAAGCTATTACCCCGACAGCGCAGGTGAGTGGGCGCAATGGACGGCGAAGGGCGGCAAACTCGGCTCTTCTAGCTACCAGATGGAAGATGGCACGGAGTACAAACGCATCTGGTTCGACACGACCGAGGGCCATGCGGAGCCGGTTCAGTTCACGGAAGCGATTTATGAAGACCCGGAATCCGACGCGCACCGGGAAAATTTTCAAAAAGTTATGTTATTCGGTCGAAATCTGGAAGAGAGTAAGAAGAATGAATACCTCTTGATGACCGTTGAGTCGTATGAGAAGGAGGAGACTGTGGAACTGATGGTCGGTGTGGATATCGAGCTTTCCCTGCTGAAGGTCATCTAGTGGATCGGGCCTGACGCATGGGCGGCTTAGTGAAAGATCGGACACGAACCAAAGACACACAAGGAGTATCGGATGACCGATTTATTTGGCGATAACTTGGCCGACCTACAGGATTTTTTGGCGTTTTTCGTTGTCGCGGTAATTTTGACGATCATCTTTGTCGGCGTGTATTCCACGGTGACACGGCACAACGAAATCAAACTGATCAAGGAAAAATCGACGGCGGCGGCGATCGCGTTTTCGGGTAGCTTAATTGGCTTCGCCATGCCACTCGCCAGCGCCATGATGAATTCGGTTACGATCCTGGAGATGGTGGTTTGGGGCGTCATTGCGTTGATCGTCCAAATCGTCGTCTACCTCCTGGTTCGCCTCCCCATGCCACGAATTTCAGAGCGCATCACGGCGAACGAAGTCGCGGCCGGCATTTGGCTTGGCGCCACCTCTTTGGTCGGAGGCATCCTCAATGCAGCCAGCATGACGACATGAGAAAGGAGTGACCGGCCATGAATCCGTTTAAGCTAGCGTTGTTGGGGGCAACCGCCCTAACCTTGGCCGCTTGCGGCGAAAAAAAAGAAGAGGCGCTCACCTACGAATCCGTAGCCGCCTGCATTAGCGCCGGCGTTCAAGATGCGGCGACGTGCCAGGCCGAGTTCGAAAAAGCGCAAAGTCGCCACAACGAAGTCGCCCCGCGCTACGCGAGCGCTAATGATTGTTACACCGATTTTGGTTACAACCGTTGCCAGTCGCACCGCACATCGAGTGGTTCGATCTGGTTGCCGCTCATGGTCGGCTACATGTTGGCGCCGCGCGGGGGCTCGAGAATTTATACACAACCCCTCTACCGCCCGAGCAGCGATCCCGGCCATTTCTACACCGGCCGAAACGGACGGATCGGTACGGTGTCGAGGGATGGTCGAGCACAAATTGCCTCGTCGCAGGTCAGTAAGCCGCAGGCCCGCACTCGCACGGTTGCAAGGGGCGGCTTCGGAGCACGGGCCAGAAGCTCGGGGAGTTGACGCCGCCCGCCACCGAGACCGAACTCACCGAACAAGCCTCATAGCTGCCGCGACTGGACCGGCTTCAAACCGCGGCCCAAACAGTCGCACATTTAAGTTTGGGGATTGCGGAACCTCCGGTCGAACCAGACGATGGCAATGCCGGCGATCAATCCGAACAGGTGGCCTTCGAACGAGATGTAGCCTCTGGTCGGCAGGACTCCCCACAATAGTCCGCCGTACAAGATGATCGTAACGATCGCGACGATGATGGACAGGATGGTGCGTTCGATCACCGCCCGGGCCAACAAAGCGCCGAAATAACCGAAGACCAATCCGCTTGCTCCGACGTGATATGCGCCCCGCGCGAAGAGCCAAACCAAAGCTCCAGACAACAAAATGGTCCCGACCGTCACCGTCCAAAATCGCTTGCTCCCTATGGTCATGGTCAGAGCACCCAGGATGATGAGCGGGATCGTGTTCGACACAGCGTGCCAGAATCCGGCGTGAATGAATGGCGCCAGGGGAATGCCAATTAGCCCGCTGAGGTTGCGGGGGAGTATTCCCCATACGGTCAGACGATGGCCCAGGATGAAGTTCACGATCTCGACAATCCAAATCATGGCTGCGAGAACTAAGACGGGTCGTAGTCTCTCTTTGAGAAATTCCATACAGCATTCTCGCCTACTGCAGAGTGTTTGTCGTCAGACGGTTTTGCACGATTGGGATCTCTTGCTAAGGGAGTGTCTGACTCCGCTGGCTGAGGTTATCTAGCCACACGATGAATGTCTGCTCCTGGCCAAAGTGGACATAAACATACAGAAAATGCGCGGGCGCGGAGTCGCGGTCAAGGCACAGCAAGGCCGCGTTCGATGTGCTACGTTGGTTTTAACGAGACGGAAAATGGCCACATCGAAAAAGACGGCAACGATAATCGCTTTCGCCATTGGAGCAGCGGTGGGCTTCATCGCGGGCTGGGTGGTCGCTAAATTTGTCACAACCTTTTTGGTATTCGGCTTTTTCGCGGCGGTTATTTTAGGCGTGCTCGCGGTGGTTATGCGCAAATCGTTTCGCACGTCCCGCAGAGATTAAATCGACTAATAACTGAACAGATAGCCCAACGAACCAGAAATCAGGCAGAAGCTATAGGGAGAACGCGGCGTGGAGTCGGGTCAAAACCTGCCTGTCCCTCCTCAAAACCAAGATTCTCTGGTATTTGATACTGTTTTGCGCGCTAAACTGGCAGCATGATCAGTATCGTTCGTCTCGTTCTCCTTCAATTTCACGCCTCCTAAAACCTCGCGCCGAAATCCGAGCCGAGAACATGATGCTCCGTCACCAGTTGGATATGCTTCTTCGACCGTCACGCAAGCGGGTCCGCACAACCAGGGTCGATCGCCTCTGGTTTGTGTGGCTCTACCGCCTTTGGCCTTGGTCGGCTCGGGCGATGATTATCGTTCATCCAAAAACTCTGATCCGTTGGCATCGCGAGGGATTCAGATGGTACTGGCGATGGAAGTCCCGCCGTCGCGGAGGTCGGCCCAGGGCCAGCAGTGAAATCCGTCGACTCGTCCGGCAGATGAGCCGGGAGAATCCACTATGGGGCGCGCCTCGCATCCACGGCGAACTCCTCAAGCTGGGCTTCGACGTCAGTCAGTCGACGGTATCGAGGCACATGCCGCGTCGTCCCCCTGATCCGGGACAGCGCTGGAAGACCTTCTTGGCCAACCATCTGAATTGTATTGCCGCTGTCGACTTTCTGACCGTCCCGACACTATCGTTCAGACAGCTCTATGTGCTCGTCGTCCTGATCCATCAACGGCGTCGACTGGTTTACC
>JAPUHN010000080.1 GCA_027297685.1 Alphaproteobacteria bacterium
CCGGCACGAACACGGCGAGACAGACAAGCCAAGCGACGTGCAGCGCAACCATCAGCGGATAATGTCCGGCGCCGTGTTCGACACCGCCCGCGGCCAGCAATCGCCGCGTGTTGATCCGCGCGACGGCCAACTCGACCAGCCTTTGCAGCACGATCAGCGCGACCAGGATATGCCAGACGGAAACGATCACGCCGCGTCCAGCAATGCGAAGGAAGCGGTAAAGCCTGGCCCCAACGCCGACATCAGCAGGCGGCCCGCCGGCGCCTCGGACATCGTGCGTTCGAGAACGAATAGCGCCGTCGCCGCCGACATGTTGCCATAGTCGCGCATCACCGCGCGCGACGCCACGAGCGCGCCCGGCGCCAGGCCGAACACGTCCTCCAGCGCATCGAGAACCTTGGCCCCTCCCGGGTGGCAGATATGGCAGTCGATGTCGGCCGCGGTCAAACCGTTGCGTTCGAGAAACGCCGTCGCCGGCGCCGGCAGATTTTCCCGGACGAAACCGGGAATATCGCGCGACAAGAGCACGCCGAGGCCGTCCTCACCGATCGACCAGCCCATGATGTCGAGCGAATTCGGCCAGGTATGCTCGGCCCAGTCGACGATCGCCGGTCCTGTGATGGCGCCCGGGTCGCCGCACTGCACCAGCGCGCCGGCTGCGCCGTCACCGAACAGCGCGGTCGAAATGATGTTGCTCTTCGACGTGTCGTTGGCTTGAAACGTCAGTCCGCACAACTCGACCACCAGCAGCATCACCCGCGCGCCGGGCCGACTCAACGCCAGTTGCGCGGCGCGCGCCAGGCCCGACACACCGCCGGCGCAGCCGAGCCCGAACACCGGCAAACGTTCGACGTCGCGGCGAAACGCCATGCGCTCGATCAACAACGCGTCGAGACTGGGGGTCGCCATGCCGGTGGTCGACACGACAACCAGCGCGTCGATGTCGCCGGCCGTCAGCTTGGATTGGTCGAGCAACGCTCCGACCACGCGTTCGAGCAAGCGCACCGCGTTTTCAATGTAGAGGTCGTTGCGCTCGCTGAAGGTATGCGGCTGGCCGTACCACTCGATCGGCACGCACGAATAGCGGGTCGCTACTCCGGCGTTGGCGTAGACCGGCGCAAAGCGGTCGAAGTCGGGGACGTCGGGCGCGAAGATCTCGGCCGCCCGGGCGACCACGTCGGTCTGGCGCAGCACAAATTCGGGAACCGCCGTCGCCACCGCGAATATGCGCGCCTGCATGACTTTCGAAGAATTCGCCATCAAGGGCTCGGTGTCGACGTTTGCGGCGCTCGGGTGGCACGCGAGTCGCTGCGTTCGCGGACCGCCAGATAGGTGGCGCCAGCGAAGATCATGATGCCGCCGGTCCAGGTGAAAACATCCGGTACTTCGGCAAATAATGCAAAGCCGAGGATCGAGGCCCAAACCAGCCGGAAAAAATCCACCGGCAACACCACCGTGGTATCGGCGAGCCGTAAAGCCTGCGCCAGCGTCAGATGCCCCGCCGTCCCGATCATCCCCATAATGAACATCAGGCCGTACTGTTCCAGGGTCGGCCAGCTCCAGAAGAATACCGCCGGTATCAGGGACATCGGCACCATAAACACGACCATGTAAACGACTATGGTCGGCGGCGCGTCTCTGCGCCCGAGCGACTTGATAACGACGAGGATGGTTCCCCAGAGAAAGGCCGACGCGAGGATCAGCAATGGGCCAGTATCGAGTTCGACAAAACCCGGCCGCAATATCACCAAGGTGCCGGCGAACCCAAACATCATTGCAGCCCATCGCCGCCAGCGGAAGACCTCGCCGAGGAATACAACGGCAAGCGCGGCGGCAAACAGCGGCGCCGCGAAGGCTAACGCGTTGGCGGTCGCCAGCGGAGTCGTTGAAATGCCCAAGAAGAACATCATCATCGCGCATACATGGCCTAGCGACCGCACGATATGGACGCGAATTCGGTCGGTTCTGAACAGCCCCCAGCCGTAGCGGGCGAGCAAGAAAATCGCGATCGGCACGCCGAAGAAGTTTCGGAAGAAGGCAACTTCGAAGGGATGCAACTGCGTGGTCAGTTCGCGGATGAACGTGTGCATCGACACGATCATGATGGTCGTCAAAAACATCCAGGCCATGCCCTGGACGTTGGTCGGCAAGCGGTCCAGCACCGATGTGTTCAATACGCTCAAACGTTATACTCCAGTGGCGCCGGCAGCTCGGTTGTGCGCCTGCTGCGATTACCGCAAGATGGCGGGACTGACATACAAGCCCAGCGGGCAAGCGGGGAAACAAGAACGATGATCACGGCAATTGTCCAGTTCAAAGTCGCCGACGGCGTAAGTCGTGACGAAATATTGACCAACATGCGAAACGTCGCCCCGCGCTTCGAGGCCGTACCCAGCCTGATCCGCAAAAATTTTCTGCTCGACGAAGAACGCGGCGGCGGCGTTTATACGTGGGAGACGCGCGAAGCGGCGGAACAATTTTACGCCGAGGGCGGCGCCTGGCGCGAAGCCATTCGCAATTTGTACGGCGTCGACCCGGAAATCACATGGTTCGAGACGCCGATCGTCGTCGACAACGCCATCGGCGAAATAAAAATGTCCGCCTGAACCACCATCGAACCGCCGCGCTCGGCCGGTCACGGAGAAAACCCTGCCATGGGCTCGATAAAGAAAGCCGTCCAATTCGCCCGCACCGGAAATCCACCCGACGTGGTCGAAGTGATCGATTTGGAAACCCCGGCGGTCGGTCCCGGCGAAGCGTTGATCGACATAGAAGCGGCGGCGATCAATCCGGCGCACCTGCTGACCCTGTCCGGCAGCTACGGCGTTCAACCGGAATTGCCGGCGATTCCCGGCGCCGAAGGGATCGGTAAGATCGTCGAGGTCGGCAGCGGCGTCACCAACGTCAAGCCCGGCGACCGGGTGATGATCCCGCCTTATACTGGCACATGGCGTCAACAGGCCGTGGTGCAGGCTGACCACATCTTGGTGTCGTTCCCGCCTGAGGGCGATCCGATACAAATGGCGATGATCATGGCCAACCCGCCGACCGCTTGGCTGCTGCTGAAAACCGTGGTCGATCTGGAACCTGGCGACTGGGTGATCCAGAACGCGGCCAACTCGGCGGTCGGCCAATACCTCATGCAGCTTGCCCATATATACGGCTACAAGACAGTCAACGTAGTCCGCCGCGAAGGCTTCGACGACCTCGTCGCCAAATCCAATGGCGATATTTGTGTCGTCGACGGCGCCGATCTGGGCGAGCGGGTCAAGGCCGCGACTGGCGGCGCCGATATCAAGCTCGGCATCGACGCCGTGGCCGGCGAGGCAACGCAACATTTGGCCGATTGCCTGGTCGAGAACGCGACGATCGCCAATTACGGACTGCTGTCGGGTGCTCCATGCCACTTGTCGCCCAATGATATTATTTTCCGCAATATCAACCTGAAGGGCGTGTGGCTGACGATGTGGCTGCGCGGCCGGGACTCGACGCCGGAGCAACGTGCCGCCGTCTACGATGAACTGCGCGGCTATATTATCGAAGGCCGCATGCATGCCGAGGTCGAGGCGACTTACACGCTGGCGCAGATCAAGGACGCCGTCGCTCACGCCTTGCGTCAGCGCGGCGGTAAAATCGTCATCCTGCCGAACGGTTAAGAGCGAGCGCGCGAATGTCCGTCCAGACTTGTCGAATTGGCTTCGCCCTGGCCGCTCTCAGCGTATTGTTGCTAATCGGAAGCGGCGCTTCTGCGCAGACACGCCCGGTAGAACTTGCGGCCTCTGACGATCGCCTGGCTGAACCGCCTCCGCCGGGCTCGGACACCGTGCGCACCGGCACCTTGCGCGACGGCGACCCAATCCACCGCGGCTCCGGCACCGCGCGCTTGTTGAAACTGTCCGATGGGACCCACATCGTGCGGCTCGAAAACCTCGAAGTCGTCCGCGGCCCCTCCCTATTTGTCTATCTGGTCGCCCACGAAGACCCGTTATTTCCCGAAGACGTGACGGCGGGTTTCCGCAATCTCGGCAGGCTCAAAAGCCGATTTGGCGACCAAAATTACCCGGTTCCTGAAAATACCGACCTCTCCGCCTACGGCAGCGTCGTGGTGTGGTGCGACACCTTCAAAGTGCAATTCGCCGTCGCCGCGCTGGAATAATATATACTCGGATTGGCTCGTTCCGGCATGATCGTTCCAGCCAAGTGGAAAATCGATTAGTCGCTAATCACCCGATCGCAGCGCGTCGATGCGGCGATTGATCGGCGTGATCATCGTCGAGAACCGCACCGCCAGCCAGTCGAGAGGCCGCGACCAATCGAGCTTGGTGAACACCAGCAGGAACGGCAGCATGGTGAGCGCGGCAAGGAGCAGACCGGCAGTCTCTCCGGCGCCGAACAGGCGCGGCCACCACAGTCCGAACTGCAGCACCGCGTAGACCGCCAGCCCGACGAACGCTGCCGTCAACAATGCGAACAGCGCGGTCAAGAACCAGCGCAGCCAACACAGCGCACGCAGGCGCATCGGATCGAACTTACGCCTAGAACTTCTCGACCCAGGGCCGCAGTTCGACCTCCCAGGTCCAGGCGCTGCGGTGCTGGCGGTGGACATCGAGGTAGGTGCGGGCAATGGCATCGGGATCGAGCAAACTGTCGGTCACCTCGCCGGTATGGCCTGCCGCGGCTAGATTTCGCGCCCCACGCGGGTCGTCAGGACCTTGGCGAATGCCGCCATCGATGACGAAGTGGCCGATATGAATGTTCTGTGGCGCCAATTCGCGGGCCATCGACTGGGCCAGCCCGCGCAGACCGAACTTGCCCATGGCGAACGGCGCCGACTGGGGATAGCCCTTAATGCTGGCCGAGGCGCCGGTGAAGAATATCGACCCGCTGCCACGCGGTAGCATCAGTTGCGCCGCCTTCTGGCCGACCAGAAATCCGGCGTAACAGCTAACGATGACTGCATTCAACACAGCCTCGCGGTCGACTTCGGTGATCGGTCCTCGGGCTCGCCCGCTGGCGTTATAGACGACAATATCGGGGACTCCGAGATCGGCCCCGACGGCGTCGAAAAGCTGATCGACTTGTGCGCCGTCGGTCGCGTCGCAGGAATAGGCTTTGGCACCGGTTTCTTCGCATATTGGCGCCAATTTCTCGGTATTGCGCGCCGCCACTGCCACCGTCGCGCCTTCACTTGCGAATAAACGCGTCAACGAAGCGCTGAGACCGCTGCCCGCGCCAACAATTAATGCAATTTCCTGTTCGGCCATGTTTTGCCCCTGTTGTTGCCGCAACCGGGTAGAAAATCACCGAATGCCGCGCCTGATCGCTCTTTATACCGTCAATTCAACATCCACTTGAAGTAAGAGCCCGATGCTCAAAGAAAAGAAATTCACGAAAAATTCGTCATTGCGGTGCTTGCATCGGCGGTAGACGTTCTCCAGTTTACGGGCACCATGTCGGAAACAACGGTCAGTAACGGGTTTCTCATGCGCACCCGCGGCTTATTGCGGCGCGCGCTGCAAGACGTCGTCAGCGTGGCCAGCCGCGATCGCAGCACGCCGTTGCGCCCGGACTTGCCCGACGACGACCTGAAACTGCTGCGCGAACGTATCGACGCCAGCTTGTCTGGCCGTGGTGGAGAGGCGTCGGCGCGCGGCAATGCGGCGCAATTGGGACGCTATTATCTCGACCTGAACGACGACGGCAGGACGCGGTTTTTCCAACTGCTCGCCGAGAATTATGGCGTCGACGGTGACGGGCTGACTCAGGCGATGGACAACGTCCGGACGGTCGAGGACAACCCCGCGGCGTATGCTCGCGCGGTGGATCGGCTGCGCGAATACCTTCAACCACCGAGGATGCATTTATTTAGGCAATTTAATAGCTTAAGCCATGGAGTTAAATTTTTAGTCGATATGCGGGCCGACCTTCGTGGCCTGCTAAAAAACCATCCCGAACTGCGGCCCGTCGAAAGAGAATTGTGGTCCTTGTTGGGCGGTTGGTTCGACGCCGGGTTTCTCGAGTTGCGTCACGTCACATGGGCCGCGCCGGCCGATCTGCTGGAAAAACTGATTGCCTACGAGGCGGTGCACGAGATCCGATCGTGGACCGACCTCAAGAACCGCCTCGAATCGGACCGCCGTTGCTATGCGTTTTTCCATCCGAACATGCCCGACGAGCCGCTGATTTTCGTCGAGGTGGCCTTGGTGGACGGCATGGCCGACAATGTTCAGGAGCTGCTCGACGAATCCGCGCCATCGGGTGACCCGGAGAACGCCAATACAGCCATTTTCTATTCGATATCCAACGCCCAACAGGGATTGTCCGGCGTCAGTTTTGGTGACTTCCTCATCAAGCAGGTAGTCGACGACCTGTCGCACGAACTGCCCAACCTGAAAACCTTCGCCACCTTATCGCCGATCCCCGGCTTTCGCGGTTGGCTCGACTCGCGGTTCGAAGCCGGTGCAGAACTGCTCAACAACGATCAGCAGGTTCGGCTCGCCGCACTGGCCGGCGACACCGGCGACACCCCGCCATTACAGGCGCTGCTCGATCGGCCCCACTGGTATCAGGACGAAGACACCACCGCCGTTTTGCAGCCGATCCTGTTCCACTTGGTGGCCGGCTACTTGCTCTACCAACGCCGGGAGTCGTCAGGCACCGCGCTAGATTCGGTCGCCCATTTTCATCTGAGCAACGGCGCCCAGGTCGAGCGCGTCAATTGGTTGGCCGACCGTTCCGAACGGGGCATGCAGCAATCGGCTGGAATGATGGTGAATTATCTCTACGCCCTCGACCAGATCGAGGATAACCATGAGGCCTATGTCACGGGCGGCGAAATTCCCGCGTCGAACGCGGTTAGAAACTTACTTTAGCATTTATGATAAGCGGCCGCGCAGCGACCTCAGGCTTTTCTTAGCCTGACGAGCGCCTGCTTTCGGCGTTGAGATAGAAGATGTGGCGGCCGATCTGCGGCCCCGCGACGAACGCTTCGCGCCAATAGGGCTTGACGTACTCCGCGTGGTACCAAAGCGCGCCACCGGTCGGGTCTTGGGTCTGGCCATTGTAAATGAACCAGGCAATCAGGCGGGCCGCGTTCCAGGCGACTTCGTTGCGGGGCTGGTCGCTGCGCCCGTCGCACCACCACGAGAACTGACAGCGGTGGCGCCGCTGCTCGCCGCCCTGACGAATAACACTACAAACCGTATCTGGGAAACGCTTGCTGGCGACGCGATTTAGCACCACATGGCCGACCGCCAACATGCCGTCGGCCGGCTCGCTGCGCGCCTCGAAATAGATGTTTTGTGCAAGGCAGGTGATTTCGTCGCTGAGTGCGATCTGCTTCGAGAGGGAGATGGGGAGAACGTGGCTCGGCGTCACCACCGCAGAGTCCGCTGACGATGGCGTGGCAACCGCTAGTGCCGCCACGCAACAGCCGGCGATAAGGGCGGCTTTACCTGAAAAGCTTTTTGCAAACCTGGCACAAAGTCCCGTCACGCGTTCAGTTCCTCTCGGATCACAAAAGTAAACGAAGTGTTAATAGATTGGTCATAGCTAAGGCAAAACTCAATTAAAACAATATAGAATACAAATAATATTATTATAAAATTTTATCTATTAACCATAATTCCAATCTTAAGATACTATTACCATTATATATTTTTAAATTACTTGGTTAATGCAAGACAGCATACGAAACATATGCTGCACGTCTTCAAACGAAGACAGGGACCTACGTTGACTCGATGCCTCTACCTCATTAGAACAAAACAGGAACATATGGATATCCCATGGCGATCGATGATGCAACCCTGAATCGCTTGCGCGGGCGGATCGCCGCTCTCGAAGGTGCCCCTCTCGAAGGCGGCGGCGGCAAGGGCCACGGCGTGATTTCCTTCGGCCTCCCCGCCGTCGACGCGCATTTGCCCGCAGGCGGGCTGGCCGGCGGGTGCGTGCACGAAATTGCCGGTGATAGTGGTAGCGGCAGCAACAGCGGCAGCGCCACGGCCTTTGCCGCCGCCCTTGCCGGCCGCGCGCAACGGCTTCACCGGCCGCCTGTCGTTTGGATCGCGCCGCGGATCGGCCAACGCGAAAGCCTGTACGGTCCGGGGCTGGCCGCATTCGGCCTCGATCCGGCGGCACTTATCGTCGTCCGGGTGCCCGCGCACGGCCGCAATGGCGCAGCGCAAGCGCTATGGGCAATGGAGGAGGCACTCCGCACACCGGCCATCGGCGCGGTTTGCGCGGAAATCGATGCCGTCGACCTGACGGCGAGCCGCCGCCTGCAACTGGCGGCCGAAGCCGGCGACACCTTCGGGTTGTTGCTGCGCGGCGCCGGCGGCGGCGCCGTGCCGCCGATCGCCAGCACCACCCGCTGGCGCGTCACTGCGGCGCCTAGCGGTCCCACTTGGCCGGTCGCTCTGCTGGGGGCAACCCGCTGGCGGGTGGACTTGCTGCGCGCGCGCGGCGGACGGCCCCATCATTGGCTATTGGAATGGCGTCATGACCCGAATTTTGAAACGGCGGGTGGTTTCGCTCTGGCTGCCGCGCCTGGCGACCGACCGGTTGTGCCGGCGGCGGCCAGCGTCGACGACCCGCCGCCCGAGCGTATCGCCCCCCTCGCCCGCGCCGGCTGAACCGCCGGCCACCGGCAAGCCGCACATCACTGTCGCCACGGAGGGCGGCGGCACCTTGCGGCTCGCCGCCGTCGACTTGGCAGCGCAGGCAGCGGGTCTGTTTCCCGGCCAGAGCTTGGCCGACGCGCGGGCGCTCGAGCCCGGCGTATTGGTCGACGACGCAGATCCGGCCGGAGACCTGGCGGCCCTGGCATCGTTCGCCACCTGGTGCAGCCGCTATACACCGTGGACCGCGGTCGACGGCCTGGAAAGCGGCGGCGCGGGCGGCCTATGGCTCGACATCACCGGATGCGCGCACCTGTTCGCCCCTAATGAATCGGTCCAGGACAAACGGGGCCAGGGCAAATGGGGTCGGGGCGAACGGGGCGAAGCCGCCCTGCTCGACAACCTTGTGCGCCGGTTCGCCGCCGCCGGCTACACCACGCGCGCCGGTCTCGCCGACACGCCGGGCGCCGCCTGGGCCGCCGCCCGTTTCGCCTGCCCGGCCAGCGGCGCCGACTTCATCGTGCCGCCCGGCAAACAGCACGACGTCCTGGCCGCACTACCCATCGCCGCGCTGCGCTTGCCGGCAGAGACGGTGGCTGGCCTCGACCGGCTGGGGCTACGGCGCATCGGCGATCTGACGGCGCTGCCGCGCGCCAGCCTTGCCCGGCGTTTCGGCGAGGCGGTCACGCGGCGGCTCGATCAGGCGCTTGGCCGCATCCCGGAACCCCTGTCACCGCAACCGCCGATGCCGTCCTGGCGGGTCTGTGCAAACTTTGCCGAGCCGCTTGGCGAACCGGCGTCGGTCGCCGCCGCGGTTCACCGGCTCACCGAAGCCCTGTGCGACAGACTTGCCACCGCCGACCGCGGCGCACGGCGGCTCGAACTGGCGCTCTACCGTGTCGGCGGCGGCGCTAGAATTGACACCGGAGGGATCGGAACAGACCGGGTCGACACCGTCGCCGTCGGCACCAGCTGGGCGAGCCGCGACGCCGGCCATCTGCTGCGGCTCATCAACGAGCAGCTCGACCGGCTGCCGGAGACGTCCCCAGATTCCTCCGCATCTGTCGAACAGGCCATCGAATATCTGGCGTTGACCGCCGTCGCAACCGAGGCCCTGCCGGCGGCGCAAACCTCCTATATCGGCGGCGCTGGCCCGGCATCGGACACCACCGGCCTCGAACAGTTGATCGATCGCCTCGCCGGCCGCCTTGGCGCCGGCAATGTGGTGCGTTTCGAGAACCGGGAAAGCCACCTGCCCGAACGTGCCCAGGCCGCTGTCCCCGCTCTGGGGGTAACCGGGCGCCGCGCCGCACCGCCGCCGCAATCACCACGACCAACAATGCCGTGTCCGCGCCCGCCCCGCCTATTGCCCCGCCCAGAACCGATCGCCGCCATCGCGCCGGTGCCCGACGACCCGCCGGTGCTGTTTCGCTGGCGCCGCCACAGTCACCGCATCGTCCGCGCCGAGGGGCCGGAACGGCTGGCGCCCGAATGGTGGCGGCGTATCCCGTTGGCGGCCTCTCCACCGGGAAGCCACACGCGCGATTACTACCGGGCCGAAGACGGCGACGGCCGCCGCTTCTGGCTCTACCGCGAGGGACTTTACGATAGCGGCGAGCCGCCGCGCTGGTATCTGCATGGGTTTTTTGGCTGACATGCCCGCCCCCTCGCCCGCCTATGTCGAACTACAGGTCACCAGCAATTTCAGCTTTCTGCGCGGCGCCGCCCATCCCGAGGAACTGGCCGCGCAGGCAGCCGCGCTTGGCCACCCGGCGATCGCGATTACCGACCGCAACACGCTGGCGGGCGTCGTGCGCGGGCATTTGGGAGCAAAGACCGCCGGCATCCGGCTGATCGTCGGCGCCCGCCTCGACCTTGCCGACGGTCCCTCGCTAATCTGCCTGCCGACCGGCCGCGCCGCCTATGGCCGCCTGTCGCAACTGCTGACCCGCGGCAAGCGGCGCGCGGCAAAGGGCGAGTGCTATCTGACCCGCGCCGATTTGGTGACCGGCGGCGTTTTCGCGCGCGGCGCCGGGCAGATCCTGCTGGCCCTGCCGCCCGATGAGCCCGATGACGAATTTGTAGCTTTTTTGAATGCGTTAAGAATCGAACTTAAATCGGAATGCTACCTCGCGGCGAGCCACCGTTATGGCGGTGACGATGTCCGCCGGCTGGCTCGACTGGCCGAACTAGCAGCCACTTGCGGGACGCCGATGGTCGCCACCAACGACGCCCATTATCACGTGCCGGAACGCCGCGCGCTGGCCGACGTGGTGACTTGCATCCGCGAACACTGCACGATCGATACCGCCGGCTGGCGGCTCGCCGCCAATGCCGAGCGCCATCTCAAGCCAGTCCATGAGATGGCGCGGCTGTTCCGCGACTATCCGCACGCCGTCACCCGCACGGCCGAGATCGCCGAACGCTGCCGGTTCAGCCTCGAGGCGCTGCGCTACGACTATCCGATCGATCCGGTGCCGGGCGGCGACACCCCCGACGAGGCCCTGGCGCGGCTGGCCTGGGCCGGCGCCGCCGAGCGCTATGGCCCGAAACATTACCCCGATGGCGTGCCCGAAACGGTACGCAAACAGATCGCCCATGAGCTCGAACTCATCACCGAGTTGCGCTACGCCCCCTACTTTCTCACCGTCCACGACATCGTCCGCTTCGCCCGCAGCAAAGATATTCTGTGCCAGGGCCGCGGCTCGGCGGCGAACTCGGCGGTCTGCTACTGCCTCGGCATTACCGCTGTCGATCCGGCGCGCCTCGATCTGCTGTTCGAGCGCTTCGTCTCGGCCGAGCGCAACGAGCCGCCCGACATCGACGTCGATTTCGAGCACGAGCGCCGCGAGGAGGTGATCCAGTACATCTATCAAAAGTACGGCCGCGCCCGCGCCGCCCTCGCCGCCACCGTGGTCAGCTACCGCGCGCGCAGCGCCATGCGCGAAGTCGGCAAAGCGTTTGGCCTGTCGGAGGACACCGTGGGGGCGCTGGCGGGCCAGGTCTGGGGTTGGTCGAGCGAGGGTCTGCCCGACGCGGTGGTGCGCGACCTTGGCCTCGACCCCAGCGACAGGCGGCTGGCGCTGGCGCTCCAACTGGCCCACGAGCTGATCGGCTTCCCCCGCCACCTGTCCCAGCATGTCGGCGGTTTCGTGATTACCGCTGGACGGCTCGATGCCCTGGTGCCGATCGAAAACGCCGCGATGGACGATCGCACCGTCATCGAATGGGACAAGGACGACCTCGACGCTCTCGGTATCCTAAAGATCGACGTACTGGCGCTAGGCATGCTGACCTGCGTGCGCAAGGGCTTCGACCTGCTGCGGCAGCACTATGGCCGCGACCTCGATCTGGCCACGGTGCCAGCCGAAGAGCCGGCGGTCTACGACATGCTGTGCCGCGCCGACTCGCTCGGCGTGTTCCAGGTCGAGAGCCGCGCCCAGATGGCCTTTCTGCCGCGCATGAAGCCGCGCAACTTCTACGATCTGGTGATCGAGGTGGCGATCGTCAGGCCCGGCCCGATCCAGGGCGACATGGTCCACCCCTATCTGCGGCGGCGCAACGGCGAGGAACGGGTGGTGTTCCCATCGCGCGAGTTGGAACAAGTACTTGGCAAGACCCTCGGCGTGCCGCTGTTCCAGGAGCAGGCGATGAAGATCGCCATCGTCGCCGCCGGCTTCACTCCCGGCGAGGCCGACGGCCTGCGCCGCGCCATGGCGACCTTCCGCAAGACCGGCACCATTCATACCTTTCAGCAAAAGATGATCGGCGGTATGGTCGCGCGCGGCTACGACGCCGATTTCGCCGAACGCTGCTTCCACCAGATCGAGGGCTTCGGCGATTACGGCTTCCCGGAAAGCCATGCCGCTTCGTTCGCGCTGCTGGTCTACGTTTCCGCCTGGCTGAAATGTTATTACCCGGACATCTTCGCCGCCGCCCTGCTCAACAGCCAGCCGATGGGCTTCTACGCGCCGGCGCAGATCGTTCGCGATGCAAGCGACCACGGCGTCGAGGTACGCGGCCCCGACATCAACCACTCCCACTGGGACCACACGCTGGAACCGATGGTGCCCGTGTTGCGCAACAAAAAGCCCTCCCCCTTGAGGGGGGAGGGTTTGGGTGGGGGTGGTAGGGTAACTCCCAATATGACAGGTGGACAAGAGGCTTCGAATCCCCCTCCCCCTACCCCCTCCCCCCAAGGGAGGGGGTTTAAAGAAGGCACCCTGTCCGACCACCGCTTCGCCCTACGCCTTGGCCTGCGTCAGGTGAAGGGCCTGAAGGAAGAAGCCGGCCGGGCGATCGTCGCCGCGCGCAGTAAAGGTTATGCCTCGGTCGGTGAGCTGTGGCGGCGCGCTGCCGTGACCACGGCGGCGCTGACGGTGCTGGCCGACGCCGACGCCTTCGGCTCGCTGGGTCTCGAGCGGCGCGGCGCGATGTGGGCGATCCGCGCGCTCGGCCACAATGGGCGCGAGACCGCCCAGGGGCTGCCGCTGTTCGCCGCCGCCGATGATCGCCACCTCCGCCGCCACCCCACGCCCGCGGCGGATAACGAACCGGTGGTGATCTTGCCGGTGGAAAGCGATGGCGAGGCGGTCGCCAACGACTACGCAGCGCTTCGCCTGTCGCTCAAGAACCACCCGCTGACGCTATTGCGCGACGTCCTGGACGGCTTCGGTGTCGTCCGCAACGAAACCCTGGTCGAGTGCGCTAACGGCGCGGCGGTCACCGTTGCCGGCCTAGTGCTGGTGCGCCAGCGCCCCGGCAGCGCCAACGGCGTAATCTTCATAACCCTGGAAGACGAAAGCGGCGTCGCCAATGTCATCGTCTGGCCGGATGCGTTCGCGCGGTTCCGCAAGGTCGTGCTATCGGCGCGGCTGCTGCGCATCGACGGCACCTTGCAGCGCGAAGGCATCGTCACCCACGTCATCGCCAAGCGGATCGTCGATATGTCGGCGCAGCTCGACGCGCTGGGTACCGGCGACGCGGTCGACCCGCCTCAAGCGCCACCGCAGCGCCGCCTCGCGCCGCCGAACCCGGCCCGTCACCCGCGCAACAACCACATTCGCATCGCCTCGCGGGATTTTCATTGAACCGTTGGTCAGCTCCATCCGCGCCGGCGCACTGCCCCGCCTTGCCAAAACCCAGTACGCCAGCCATGAATGCCACCCAACTACAACGGAGCGAAAACCATGACCACCGTCGCCCTCGCCCTCCACATTCTCGGCGCCGTTGTGTGGGTCGGCGGCATGTTCGCGATCTATGTCTGCCTGCGACCAGCGCTGGCGGTACTGGAACAGCCACCGCAGCGCCTGGCGCTAATGCGCGCGATGCTGCAGAAATTCTTCCCCTGGGTGTGGATGTCGATCGTGTTGCTGCTCGCCAGCGGCTACTGGGTGCTCTTCACCGTCCAGGGCGGCTTCGCCTTCGCCGGCGTGCACGTGCATATCATGCAGGGCGTCGCCTGGGTCATGATACTCCTGTTCGGCTGGCTCTATTGGGGCGCGTGGGCGGATTTCCGCGACGCGGTCGACGACGCCAACTGGGAGCAGGCGGCCGGAGGATTGAACCGCATCCGCCAGATCATCGCCATCAACCTGCCGCTCGGCCTGGTGGTGGTGGTGATCGGCGCCAGCGGGCGGTGGTGGGTATAAACTTATTGTGCCACCTTGGCGGCGCCGCCGTTGTTGGCCCGGCGCACCATCGACGCCATCACATCGGCAGTGCTGACAACGCCGACGACCTGGCCGGAGGCTTCGATCACCCGGGCCCAGCCTGAGCGTTCGTTTGCCATCAACCGCGCCACGTCCTCGAGCAACGTGTCGGCATCGACCGCAGGGCCTTCGGCCTCGTCGGTCGGCGGGCGCATGATGGTGCCGACCTTGATGACCTTGCCGCGATTGATGTCCTTGACGAAATCGGCGACGTAGTCGTCGACGGGATGCAGCACGATCGACTGCGGATCACCCTGTTGAACAATCTCGCCATCGCGCAATATGGCGATCGAATCACCGATCCGCAGCGCCTCGTCGAGATCGTGGGTGATGAACATAATGGTTTTCTTGAGCTCGGCCTGCAGATCGAGCAGCACCGATTGCATGTCATAGCGGATCAGCGGATCGAGCGCCGAGAAGGCTTCATCCATCAGCAGAATGTCGGCATCCGTGGCAAGCGCACGACCGATGCCGACGCGCTGCTGCATGCCACCGGAAAGGTGACCCGGGTAATGATCTTCGTACCCGGCGAGCTCGATGCGCTCGATCCAGCGGGCAACGCGACGTTTGATTTCGTCATCATCGAGGCCCTGGATAGTGAGGCCGTATGCGATATTTTGCACCACCGTGCGATGGGGCATTAGGGCGAAGCTCTGGAACACCATCGACGCTCTGTTGCGGCGAAAATCGCGCAGTTCCTTATTCGACATCTCGAGCACGTTCTGGCCATCGACGATGACGCTGCCGGCGGTCGGCTCGATAAGGCGGTTGATATGACGGATGAGCGTCGATTTGCCCGAACCGGACAACCCCATCACCACCTGGATCGACTGGCCGGGCATATCGAGGCTGATGTTCCTGACGCCCAGCACATGGCCGTGTTCGTCGAGCAGGTCTTGCTTGGAGATGCCGTCGCGGACCAGACCGATCGCCCGTTCGGGGTTTGGCCCGAAGACTTTGTAAAGGTTTTCGATCCGGATCTTCGGATCAGCCATGTATCACGCCCCGGCGATGTTTTTGGATGCGCCTGCCATAGGCTTGCGATACCCGGTCGAAGACAATGGCGAGCGCAACGATCGCCAGGCCATTGAGCAGACCTTGGGTGAAATATTGGTTGGTGATCGATTGCAGCACCGGCTGGCCGAGCCCCCTGACCCCGATCATTGCGGCGATCACGACCATGGCGAGCGCCATCATGATGGTCTGGTTCACCCCGGCCATGATCGTCGGCATGGCCAACGGCACCTGCACCCCAACGAGGCGCTGCCATGGACTGGCGCCGAACGCATCGGCGGCCTCGAGCACTTCTTTATCGACCAGTCGGATGCCGAGATTGGTAAGCCGAATTACCGGTGGAATGGCGTAGATAACAACGGCGATGACCCCCGGCACTTTACCGATGCCGAGCAACATGACCACCGGGATCAGATAGACGAAGGCTGGCATCGTTTGCATGACGTCGAGGATCGGTATCATGACCATCTGCACGCGGTTGGACCGCGCCATCACGATACCGATGGGGACGCCAAGCACGATCGAGATCAAGGTGCACACGGTAATGATCGCCATCGTGCGCATGGTGTCCTCCCACATGCCGAAGAAACCGATCAGGAGAAAGGCGACGATGACACCGGCGATCAATTTCCACGACCGCGTCAGCGCCCAGACGATCAGGCAAACACCGATAAGGACGGCCCACCAAGGCGCGTTGACGAGCAGCTTTTCGAACCACACGAGGAAAAATAGCAGGGGTTCAAAAAAAGCCTCGATATCGTCTCCAAACTCGCGCGAGAAACTGCGATAGGCTTGGTCGAGGCTACGGCGCAAGCCGACCAGCGTTGTGCGGTCGAGCTGGGGAATATCGGTCAACCAGGAAGGCATCGTTCGGTCTCCCGTTTATAGGCCGGTGGGGCGCGGTTAGGCGCGGCTATCGAACATGATAATCCCACCGGCAGGCGCGGCGCGGCCACCGGGTGGATCGGTAACAACTACATGCTGGCGACGGCGGACCGCACCTTCGCCGCGACCTCGGCGGAAACCCATTTCGTCCAGATAAGCTCTTCGGTCTGCAAGAAACGTATCGCGGCGGTTTCGCCATTGGCCTGGTTCTCGGTCATCCAGGCCAGGAAACCGTTCATGAAGGCGTTGGTGAACGAGCGGCGCTGCAAATAGGCGAACGCTTGCGGCACCCGTTTGGCAAGATCCGCCGCCACGACCGTCTGCACCAGCGAGGGCGGATACATGGTCGCGTGCGGGTTCTCGCAATCAGCCTGAGTGATGCAGTCTTCATAGTGCGCCTGGTCAATCCCAGAGCCGAAATCGACCTTCACCATCTCAAAACGGCCGAGCAACGCCGTCGGCGCCCAGTAGTAACCAAACCACGGTTCCCGGCGGTTGTAAGATTTCTCGATCGATCCGGCGAGGCCGGCGCCGGAACCCGGATCGACATATTCGAACCCGGCATCTTTAAGCCCCAGCGCGGTAAACAGATGGCCGCTTGTGATCTGACAGTTCCAACCCGACGGGCAACCCATGAACATCGAGCTATCCGGGTCTTCGGGGTTCTTGAACATCGCGGCCTGCGCCTTGACGCCCTCGATCGTCGCCAGCGATGGGTCTTTGTCGACGAGATATTTGGGCACCCAGAAGCCTTCCTCGCCGCCGTCGGACAATGACTTTCCAGCAATCACCAAACGGCCTTCAGCCACCCCGGCCTCGAGTGCCTCCTTGAAGGAGTTGGTCCATAATTCAGGAGCGACGTCGGGCTTGCCCTTTTCCATCATCGATGTCCCGGTCGGCATGGTATCGCCGGGCACCAGCGAGGCGTCGCAACCATAGCCATGGTCGAGGATGAAACGATCGAGCGCCGCCAGAAACGTTGCGGAATTCCAGTTCATGTCGGCGATGGTAACGCTGCCGCATACTTGGGCATGGGCTGGCGCCGGAGCAAAACCAACAACAACGAATGCCGCTATGGCCGCGAGGGCCGTTTTCATAAATTCCACTTTATCTCTCCTCGTCGTTCGCCCTGAGATAGTGACTGCTCCAAGTCGTCACAAATCGAAAACTCTCGCGGACAAGCAGTTCTGATTATATCCATCCCAACATGCTGCCAGCAGCAACCCGTAGGGTGTCGTCCCGGTGTTACCGCCGCCGAAGAGCGGTGGCTCGTCCGCCCGCGAGGATGTCTTCCATCGCATGCCTGTTCCACCCGGCACGCGGCGGTGTTGTTCAGGCAATATCCTGAAGGACCTGTTCTGCGCGTACACTAACCTGGACCGTCATATCGATAAAATCCGCGGTCTGGCCATCGTAGGTCCCCGAGACCGGGATCGCCTGGGCCGGCTCGCGAGCTACCGCGATCGGCACCAAATTTTGCCCGCCATAGGTGCCGTTGGTGGGGTCGAATTCGATCCAGCCGGCGCCAGGTAGGTAGACCTGGACCCAGGCATGAGTGGCGCCGGCGCCCTGGATTTCTGTCTGCGCTCCGTCGATCTGCGGATCGTAGAGATAGCCGCTGACGAAGCGGGTCGCAAGCCCAACGCTGCGTACCGCTTCCATCATGAACAAGGCATAGTCACGGCATGTGCCGGCGCTTCGTGACAGAGTCTCGACAGGGCTTTGCACCCCCGGTTCGTGGCGTTCCTCGTAGAAGAATTCTGCCTTGATCGCACCGGTAACGGCGATCAGGAATTCCTCGGTATCGGTCATTCCGCCGGCAGTGAGAAAACGGCGCGCCCACTCGGTCACCAGTCGCTCGGGATCGGAATAGTGGCGTTCGATTGTGCGTCCTAGATCGGGCACCTCGGAGGCCGGATAGCTGAACGGAAGCGTGCGGGCAAATGGTTCGATCGCAAATTCCGGAGCGGTTATCGGATAGCGTTCGATCACGATAATCGATTGCAAGTTCAACTCGCTGGCGCGCTCCGCGAAATTCGCCACTGCGACCGAATTGCCGAACACGTCATAGAGCCAGCGCACCTCGGCGGCGGGACTGATCGTCAGGCGGGCGTCGAGCAACCGCAAATCGTGGCTGTCGCGCGGTCTGAACATCAACCGGTGTTCGCCGAATTCCACCGGTTTTAGGTAGCGGTAAGTCGTCTTGTGATCGACAGTTAGGCGCTGCAATAGCCAACTCCGGTGACGCGCGTCTCGGCGCGAAAAACGGGGCTACCGCTATCAGGTTGCGGCGCACCAGGCAATGCCATGGCGGTGGCGTCAGCGGCCACTGAAATACGTCGTCGCGATAGCGCTCGAGACGCCACCTAGCAAGATCTGCAGCTCGTCCAGGAATTTGTGCAACCGCTGCCGCGTTATCTCGCCTCCGGGACCTGTGTCGAGCGCAAACACCAGCGCGCGACGCGCCGCCTCGACAGAATCGTGGCGCCGATGGCCGTGGAGCGTCTCCAACTCGATCAGGCGGGTGCTAAGACGCTCCACGCACAGGCCGACGGCTCGCGGAAACTCCCGGTCGTACAACAGGAATATCGCAATATCGCGCGGCCTCGAACCCGCCGGGTGCCGGCTGCGATAGGCGTGGTAGCCGGCGACCGAGCGCAACAACACATTCCAGTGCACCGCCTCCATCGCCGCGCCAAGGTCTTCACCGGCGCGCGCGAAGCCCATGTCGAGGATGCGTGTAGTCTGGTCGGCGCGCTCGATATATTTACCCATCTGGTAGAAACACCACCGTTCGCCGCGCAGAAACGTCCCTTCGGCAATGCCTTCGAACGTTTGGCAAGATTCCTTGATCTCGGAACACAGGCGCGAGAGGTTGCCGAGCTGCAAAGCGCGCGGGGTCAGTTCGAGCATACGGTTGTGCGAAATATTGAGATGAGTCCACATCTCGGTGCTGATCAAGTGGCGCACCGAACGCGCATTTTCTCGCGCTTGGAATATCACCGATACGATCGACGACGGGTTGTCGCGGTCGTTGATGTAGAAGGCGACAACGCTCGCCGCATCGATGACAGCATAGCGGGCCAGAAAGGCATCGGTGTCGGCATACAATACCAGTACCCGCTGCCAGTCGGGACCCTCTTCGTTCTCGCGCGCATAGGTCTCGTTGATGTCGAGAATGCGGGCGACGTTTTCGGCGCGCTCCATATAGCGGCCGAGCCAGAAAATGTTGTCGGCGAAGCGTGCGATCAGGTTATCCAATGACCCAGGTATCCTTCGAACCACCGCCTTGTGAGGAATTAACGACCAGCGAACCCCGGCGCAACGCGACGCGCGTCAGCCCGCCCGGCAGCACCCAAGTCGACTCTCCCGTCACCGCGAATGGCCGCAGGTCGACGTGCCGTGGCTCGACGGCGCGGGCGACCAACGTCGGACACACCGACAGGCTGATCACCGGCTGGCTGATGAAGTTAGCCGGATCGGCCTTGAGCTTGGCGCGTAACTCACTGAGCGTGCGTTTGCTGGCACTGGGACCGACGACGACGCCGTATCCGCCGGCCTCGCCGACCGGCTTGGTGACCAGTTCGTCGAGATGGTCGAGCGTCTTTTGCAGACCCGCGGACTCGCGGCAGATATTGGTCGGCACGTTGGCCAAAATCGGTTCCTGGTCCAGGTAATATTCGATGATCCGCGGCATATAGGCATACACCGCCTTGTCATCGGCAACGCCGGTGCCGACCGCGTTAGCCAGCGTCACATTGCCTTTCAGATACGCCTCGAACAGGCCTGCAACGCCGAGCATGCTGTCGGAACGGAAGGCCCGTGGATCGAGGAAATCGTCATTGATGCGCCGGTAAATTACGTGCACCGGCGCCAGGCCGTGCGTCGTACGCATGAACACATGGTGATTTTCGACCACCAAATCTCGGCCCTCGACCAGTGGCACACCCATCTCGCGGGCCAGGAAGACGTGCTCGAAATAGGCCGAGTTAAATGCTCCAGGTGACATCAACACGACGGTGGGAGATCCAATACCCGCCGGTGCAACGGCGCTTAATGCAGCGGCGAGTTGGCGCCCGTAATCGTCGATATCAGCTATATTCATCCCTTCGGCGAGATCGGGAAAGGCGCGCATCATCAAGTGGCGGTTCTCGATCACGTAGGATACACCCGACGGCGTGCGTGCATTGTCTTCGAGAACCTGGAACTTGCCCTTTTCGTTGCGCACGATATCGGTACCGCAGATATGCACATAGGTGCCCTTCGGCGGATCAAACCCACACATCTCGGGCCGGTAGTTGGCGTTGCCCAGCACCAACTCCTTCGGCACCACGCCGTCTTTCAGGATCTTTTCGTCGTGATAGATGTCGTACAAGAACAAATTAAGTGCGGCGACGCGCTGTTTCACACCGCTTTCGATAATTTCCCAATCCCTGGGCGATAGCACCCGGGGTATCACATCGAACGGCAAGATACGGTCGATCGATTTGCGGTCGGTGTAGACCGTAAATGTGATGCCCAGATTGAATAGCTCGTTCTCGGCGCCGCGTGCACGCGCACGTAACTGCGCTATGGCGAGCTCGGCCAACCGATCGCGAATGGGGCGGGTATGGCTGGGTCGACGGCGTCCCGATCGTCCAAAAATTTCACAATAAAACTCGCCTGGATCGTAACCGGTAATCGCACCGTCATTCGACATGAAACGATCTTAGCAGAAATATGCTTTCATTAAACGAAGAGGCGCGGGGGCCGTCGGGACGCGCCGCCAAGCTTTCACCCGAATGCCCCGGAATCGCCACTTTCTCGGGTTTAATTACAGGCTCCTATTTCGGCAATTCTGAGACAGCTGACTGATAGTTGCCAGAAGACCGTCGGCCCTGGCAGAAAAGCGGAAATGACGGAACACTACAATTTGCTTTCAGTTCGTCTTGGCCTGTTGCGTGTGGTCCCGTTATGATCCGCTCCGACTTGTGATTTAACCCAAGATTGGCGACCTCATGGAACGCCGACGGAGAACAGAAATGGTTTCACGTATTTTATCGGTTACGCTGTTTGCAGCGCTTGGTTTGCTATTCGCGTTGCCGGTCTCAGACGCTCAAGGCCAAACCCGCGACGGCGGACGCAACCAGCTGTTTGAATACGACGCCAATCATCCCGCCTACCGGGACATCCAACGCGAGGAATCGCTGGGCCGCGAACACATCGAAGGACCGGTCGACTACGGCACCGATTTCCCGACTTCGGGTCCGCACGCGCCGTCTCCTGCCCGACCGGGTTTTTATAACGACCCGCTGCCCCTGGAATCGCTGGTCCACGCGATGGAGCACGGTAATGTCATTATCTATTACGACGAACCAACCGACGCGGCGATGAAACTGATCCGCAGTTGGACCGACCAGTATCAAGGCGTATGGGACGCTGTGATAGCGGTACGGCATGACGGGTTGGGCGAGGGCGTCGTTCTGACCGCATGGCAGCATCGCCTCGAGCTTTCCAAGATGGATGCACGGGCATCGTTTTTCGTCGACGCCTTCCGCGGCCGTGGCCCCGAAAATCGCGTCCGTTAGAACGGCATCGATGCGAAGCGTCTGCCACCGGGCGGACCCCGCAAACACATCAAAACCATTGACGGGGGGTCTTGCAGGCCTATGTAGCCGTAGTTAGTTTGAAAATATTGTAAAAATCCTAAAAACTACACAAAAGGTAGTGTAATGGACGTCCGCGACGGAGTTGTCGGCTCCATCGGAAACACCCCGTTGATCCGCCTGCATGGCCCCTCGGAGGAAACCGGCTGCACCATCCTCGGCAAGGCCGAGTTTCTCAACCCGGCCGGCTCGGTCAAGGACCGCGCGGCCTGGGCGATCATCAAGGATGCCGAGGAAACTGGAACCTTGCGGCCCGGCGGTGTCATCGTCGAAGGCACCGCCGGCAACACCGGCATCGGCATCGCCCATGTCGCCAATGCGCGCGGCTATCGCACGGTCATCGTCATTCCGGAAACTCAGACCCAGGAAAAAAAGGATGCGCTGCGCCAAGCCGGCGCCGAGTTGATCGAAGTGGCCGCGGTGCCCTACCGCGACCCCGACAATTACATCAAATATTCCGGCCGCCTGGCCGAGGAGCTGAATGAAAAGGAACCGAACGGCGCCGTCTGGGCCAATCAGTTCGACAACGTCGCCAATCGCCGCGGACATTACGAGACCACCGGGCCGGAAATCTGGCAGCAGACTGACGGCACCCTCGATGGATTCATCTGCGCGGTCGGTACCGGCGGCACGATTGCCGGCGTTGGCGCTTTTCTGAAAGAACAGAATCCCGACGTTAAAATCGGCCTCGCCGACCCGATGGGCGCGGCGATCTACAACTACTATGTCAACGGCGAGCTGAAATCGGAGGGATCGTCGATCACCGAGGGTATCGGCCAGGGCCGTATCACCGGGAACCTGGAAGGTGCGGTGGTCGACATGCCCTACCAGATACCCGACGAGGAAATGATGCCGGTCCTCTACGACCTGGTCACCAAGGAAGGCCTCAGTCTCGGCACCTCGAGCGGCATTAATGTTGCCGGCGCCGTCCGCATGGCGAGGGACTTGGGCCCGGGCCATACCATCGTCACGGTGCTTTGCGACAGCGCCCACCGCTACGCCTCGAAAATCTTCAACATAGAATTTTTAACAGAAAAGGGACTGCCTTTGCCGCCATGGCTTGTTACATAAGGGGGCATGACGACCGAAACACTCTTTCGCGACGATCCCTATGCGCGCAACTGCGATGCGCAAATCGTCGCCGTTAACGAACGCGGCGGCATAATCCTCGACCGCACCGTGTTTTATCCTACTGGCGGCGGACAGCCAGGCGACAGCGGCGCCCTCAAATTGGCCGACGGCCAGGAAATTCCAATCGTCACGACCGTCAAGGGCGGCCCCGACGACGGCGACGACACCATTGTTCATGTCCCTGCCGAAGGCAGCATAGCGCCGGCTGCCGGCGATCGCGTGACCGCCGAAATCGACTGGGAGCGACGCCACCGCCATATGCGCGTCCATACGTGCCTGCATCTTTTGTCGGCCGTGCTGTCCTATCCGGTGACCGGCGGCCAAGTGGGCGATGGCAAGGGGCGGCTCGATTTCGATATCCCCGAGGCCGGTCTCAACAAGGACGAGATCACCGCCAAACTCAACCGGCTGATCGACGAGGATCACCCGGTCGCCGCCGAGTGGATCAGCGACGCCGAACTGGCGGCGCAGCCCGAACTGGTAAAGACCATGAGCGTGCAGCCGCCGACCGGCGCCGGCCAGGTTCGCTTGATCCGCGTCGAAGGCCTCGACCTACAACCTTGCGGCGGCACCCACGTGGCGCGAACCGGCGAAATCGGTGCGGTGACGGTGACCAAGATCGAGAAAAAAGGACGTCAGAATAGGCGCGTTTCCGTTTCGCTTAATAGTTAACATTAATAATATCTTATGAGGATATTCTAATGTCATATACTAATGAAAATGCGCTGGTCGATACCGTTTGGGTTGCCGCCCATTTGGACGACCCGAAAGTTCGCATCGTCGACGCTTCCTGGCACCTGCCACCGACCGGGCGCAATGGCCACGATGAATATCGCGAAGCCCACATTCCCGGCGCGGTCTATTTCGACATCGATGCGATTTCCGACCCCGACACAACCCTGCCCCACATGATGCCGACAGCCGAGGCGTTCGCCGCTGCGGTAGGTAATCTGGGCATCGCAAATAACCACCGGGTTATCGTCTACGATTCCGAGGGGCTATTTTCGGCGCCGCGGGCCTGGTGGATGCTCCGCGCGTTCGGCCATGACAATGTGGCGGTGATGACTGGCGGCTTCCGTGTCTGGAAAAGCGAAGGACGGCCGGTGAGCGACGAGCCGCCAACCCCGTCGGCGACCGAATTTAACGCGCAGTTGAATACAGACATGGTGCGCTCGCTAGCGCATATGCGCGCCAACATGGACAGCGGCGGCGAGCTCGTGCTCGACGCGCGGGCCGCCAACCGGTTTGCCGGCACCGAGCCCGAGTTCCGCCCCGGCGTGCGGCCCGGCCACATCCCCGGTTCCGGCAATCTGCCTTACACCGAAATCGTCGACGCTGAAGCCGGCGCATTTGTGTCAAGCGGCGATTTGCGCAACGCTTTCGATGCCCACGGCGCGACCGGCACACAACCCATCACAACGACTTGCGGGTCGGGCATAACCGCGTGCATCCTCGGGCTTGGGTTACATCTGATCGGCCGCGACAATTGGGCGGTCTACGACGGCTCATGGACCGAGTGGGGCGGCAGCGAGGATGCGCCAATCGAAGCCGAGGGCTAAATCGTTGGCAAAGAAAAAGGAGCCGCGCGACGAGACCAAGCTGGTCAGCGGCGGGCGCGATCCGCAAGCCAATTTCGGCATCGTAAACCCGCCCGTCTATCATGCATCGACCGTTCTTGCGCCGACGTTGGCCCACTGGCGCAACCGCGATTTCATGAACGACATCGTCTACGGGCGCGTCGGCACGCCGACCCAGCGCGCGCTCGAACAAGCGGTCGCGCTGGTCGAGGGCGGCGACCGGGCGATCGCAACGGCATCGGGGCTGGGCGCCATTACGGTTGCCCTATCTGCGTTCACCAAGACCGGCGACCATATCCTGATGACCGACAGCGCCTATTTCCCGGCGCGTGCCTATTGCAACAATGTGCTCGCCAAGTATGGCGTCGAGACAACCTTTTACGATCCGCTGATCGGCGGCGGCATCGCCGAGTTGATCCGCGACAACACCACCGTGGTCTACACCGAAACGCCCGGCTCGCTGACGTTCGAGATGCAGGATGTTCCCGCCATTGCGGCGGCAGCGCACGCGCGCGGCGCCATCGTCATGCACGACAATACCTGGGGCACACCGCTATTCTTTAAGTCCTTCGAAAAAGGCATCGATGTCTCGATCCACGCCGCGACCAAATACATCGTCGGCCATTCCGATGCCATGCTCGGTGTTCTGGTAACCACGAACGAGCATTTCGAAACCCTGTTCCACGCTTTTCGCTCGTCCGGCCAGCACGCGGCGCCCGACGATTGTTATCTGGCGCTGCGCGGGCTGCGCACCATGGCGGTGCGCCTGAATCAACACCAGGAAAACGCGCTTACTCTCGTCCGCTGGCTGGAACGCCGGCCCGAGGTCGACCAGGTGTTGTATCCGGCGCTGGAAAGCGATCCTGGCCACGAATTGTGGAAGCGCGATTTTCTTGGCGCCACCGGCCTGTTCTCCATCATCCTCGATCGCCACTACGACGACAGCGCATTGGGCGCGATGCTCGACAACATGGATCTGTTTGCCATGGGCGCCAGCTGGGGCGGTTATGAGTCCTTGATCCTGCCTGGCGCACCGCCGCGCACGGCGACCAAGTGGGACCCGCCGGGCACATTATTGCGCCTGCATGTCGGCTTGGAACATACCGACGATTTGATCGCCGATCTCGACGCCGGCTTCGCGCGCCTTAAGGCGGCGGCTCATACCAAGTCTCGCTAATACGAACTCATTTCACCGCCAAAAGTTTATCCGCCGGAAAGGCGCGGGTTGCGCCACAGTGCTGGTACCGCAAGCAGCCCGCAACGACACCGGCGGTTAAAGGATGGCGGCCTTCGGTGGGACGGATTGACCTCCCGGCCGCGTTGCGCGGCTTGCCCGATGGCCCGGCATCGCGCTGTGCCGCGCGCCTAACCGGAGGGCCAATCCGCCACCATGAAAGGGGTGCGTATTATCGAGATTTGGTATTAGTCCGATTTGCCGCTGGAATCACCCAAATTTCTCTGCGCTTCGGCGTGGGTCTCGAAGATATGGGAAGATACCTTGCGGTCGCTCAATTCCTTACCCAGCTTCAATCGCATGAAACCGCTGGTCGTGTAACGCGAAACGCTGAGATAGTATTTCTCTTCGACGTAGCGCACCGTGTCCATATAGGCATCCATGATCTCCATATCGGCCTCGAAATGGTCGTAATTGACGATCGAATAGACCCGTTTGTCGAGCGGCCCCAACAAGCCGTCAACGGCGGCAATAATGCGGTCGATGTCTTCCTGGGAGCGCACACGCATTCCGGCATAATTCATGAAAACCGTATTGGTTTTCGCGTCGTAGGTGAGGCGGTCCTCGATGCGAATGTCGAGCAGACGGTCGCGCAGGCCCATCGGCTCGGGCTGGAAGATCGCCGCATCCATCGGCCGCACCTCGCCGACGATCGGCGTGAAGGGTAACAGGTCGAGTACTTGGCTTTGCAAATCGATTCCCGGCGCGATCTCGGTCAGTTCCAGACCGCCGCGGGTGAGCCGGAAGACGCAACGCTCAGTGACGTAGACCACGTCCTTGTCGTGCGACGCGGCGAAGGAGCCGCTGAAGGTTATCTGTCCGACGGTGTCGACGAACTTGCTGAACTTGCCCTCTTCGAGAATCGAAATTCCGCCATCGCTGACCTCGGCCTTGAACCCGCCCGAGGTAAAGGTGCCAACGAAAACCACCTTCTTGCTGTTCTGGCTGATGTTAATGAAACCGCCGCAACCCGACAGGCGCTTGCCAAACTTGCTGGCGTTCACGTTGCCCACCAAATCGCATTCGGCAAAGCCCAACACCGCGATGTCGAGGCCGCCGCCATCGATCAGATCGAACTGGTAGGGGTGATCGATGGTCGCGCTAAAATTTAACGCGGCGCCAAAATCCCTGCCGCCGAGCGGCACGCCGCCGATCACACCGGGGTCGATACAAAAGGTCAACAAGTCCTGAATGCGTTCTTCGCCGGCCACGGCGCCAACGCCGTCCGGCGTGCCGACACCCAGATTGACGATACTGTTGGGCAATAATTCGAACGCGGCGCGGCGCGCCACTATTTTTTTCTCATCGAGCGGCAGGGGCTGCATTGTCTCCAACGGGACGCGTAACTCGCCCGAGAGAGCCGGGTTGTAGCCGGTGGCGTAGGTTTGATTGTGAAATTCCGGCGCCGCCACGATCACGGCGTCGACCAGCACACCGGGCACCCGTACGCGTCTTGCATCCAGGCTCCCCGCCTGGGCGATCCGCTCGACCTGACACAGCACAACCCCGCCCGAATTGTGGACCGCCAGCGCTAGCGACAGGGTCTCTAGGCGCAGCGATTCCTTTTCGATGGTGATGTTACCGTCGGGATCGGCCGTAGTGCCACGAATGAGTGCGACATTGATCGGAAAGCTTTTGAAAAAGAGCGTTTCCTGTCCGGCCAAGGTCACCAGTTCGACAAGGTCTTCCGATGCCGCCTGATTGACCTTGCCGCCCTCGATGCGCGGATCGACGAAAGTGCCGATACCGACATTGGTCAGGGTTCCGGGCTTGCCGGCGGCGATGTCGCGATACAAGTGCGTGATCGCGCCCTCGGGGAAATTATAGGCTTCAATCTTGTTGTCGACGGCGAGCGCCTCGATTTTTGGAATCAAACCGTAGTGGCCGCCGATGGTGCGCTTGAGCAGGCCTTCATGGCCAAGATAGTTGAGCCCCTTGTCCTTGCCGTCGCCCTGGCCCCCGGCCCAGACCAGGGTCAGGTTTTGCGGCGCATTGGTCTCGAGGAATCGCGCCTCTAACGAACGAAACAACAACTCAGGGGTACCATTGCCGCCATATCCGGAACTAGCGACCACGTCGCCATCTTGCACCAGCGCAACCGCGTCTTCCGCCGAAATAACCTTTTTGTATGCCTGGACTGCCACGACTCTCCCCAATCGTTGCGGCCGGATATTTTCGTTGGCTCCATGATGGCTTCACCGGCGTAACAAAACTAAACGCAATAATACCGGCGTCAAGGCGGTCGTTACCAAAGCGGTAATCACCAGCGTGAAGAGCAGATGGTCGACGATGAGGTGGGAGGATGCGAGGTAGGGACGCTCATCCCCGCCCGTGCGGTTCCATCGGATCGATGATCGGGCCGAGCGGCACGATGCCGAGCGGGTTGCGCTGCGGACTGGCCGAATAGTAGCCGCGCTTGAAGATATCGAGGTCGCAGGTCTCGGCGACACCGGGCATCTGATAAATCTCGCGCGTGTAGGCCCACACATTCGGGTAATCGAGCAACCGCCGCAGGTTGCACTTGAAGGCGCCGAAATAGGCGACATCGAAGCGAATCAACGTGGGAAACGCGCGAACATCGGCCTCGGTAAAGCGCTCGCCGCACAAATAGCGATTGTCGGCCAGATGGGCTTCCAGCTTGTCGAGGGTTTCGAACACCTGCACCACGGCCTCGTCATAGGCCTCCTGGGAACGGGCGAAGCCCGACCGGTAAACGCCATTGTTCAAGGTGTTGTAGGTCAGTTCGTTCCACCGGTCGATTTCGTCGCGCAAATCCTCGGGATAGAAATCGACATCCGTGTTGGAGAACGCGGCAAACGAGCTATTCATCATGCGGATGATTTCGGCGCTTTCGTTATTGACGATGGTCTCGCGTTCGCGGTCCCACAGCACAGGCACGGTGACCCGCCCGGTAACGTGGGGGTCGGCTGCGGTGTAGACCTCGTGCAGCGCTTCCTTACCCAACTCGGTGTCGCGGTAGCTTGCGTCGTCGTTGTCGAAAATCCATCCCCGGTCGTCGCGGCGCGGCCGAACCCGGTCGAGGGAGATCACGTCATCGAGCTTTTTCAGCTTGCGCATCAGCGCGGTGCGGTGCGCCCACGGGCAGTTCACGGCGATATAGAGGTGGTAGCGGCCCGGCGCGGCGGCGAAGCCACCGTCACCGCTCGGCCCCGGCGCGCCGTCGGCGCTCACCCAATTGCGAAAAACCGATTCCGCCCGGTTGAAGCGGCCGCTTGTATCGGTCTTGGCCTTGGCTTCGTCTTCCTCGGTCCAGCGACCGTCGACCAGCATTCCCATGGGTATTCTCCTAAAATCAACTTTGCAGAACTTAAGGCGATAGGCGTAAATGGCAACCGGCCGGTCGATAAACCGCCATCGTTACGCTTGGCGTGAGTCCGCCTGATGCGCTAGAATTTCCATGTTTCGTTATCCGGTCGATCGGACGAACGCCAGGCAGGGCTCGCGAGATCACACAATTGTCGGAGCAGACTGACGGGCCGCCACGTCGGCGGCTCGTGAAGGGGCGAAATATGGACGAGAAATTGGCGCAAATTGCGCCGCCAACAACATTGTTCCGGTGCCCAAGGTGCGACCATGAGCAGGCGACCGAAGAAGAGCCCGAGCGGTGTCCGGTATGCAATTTTCACGGATTGCCGGATGGCCGTTGGATCATGGAATTACGCTCCTGACGCGCTGCCCAGACGGCGGAACGTAGCCGATCGTTCGCCGTTGCCACCGAGTAACTCCGTCACCGGGCGCTAGACAATGAGTTTAAAAAAGGCCTGCGCGATTGCCGGCGTCGCCGAATCGCGCCTCGGCGTTGTGCCGGACTCGACGGTCATGACCTTGCAAGCCGAGGCGATGGTCGCAGCGCTGGCCGAGGCCGGGCTGGAAAAATCGGACGTCGACGCGGTTTTCAGCAGCGGCAACTGGGGCCGCCTGCCACAGCTGCAAGCCGCCGAGTATTTGGGCATTCGTCCGAGCTATTCCGACAATACGTCGGTCGGCGGCGCGTCGTTCGAATTCCATCTTGGCCATGCCGCCGCGGCGATTCAGGCCGGGCTGTGCAAGGTCGCGGTAATCCTCTACGGCAGCACCCAACGGTCGCGCCGCGAGCGCCGCATCTTCGAAACCCACACCGACCTCGGCTATCAATACGAGGTGCCCTACGGCCTGCCGATTCCGGTCGGCGCGTACGCGTTGGCGGCGTCACGGCACATGGCGCAGTACGGCACGACGTCGGAACAGATGGCCGAGCTGGCGGTGGCAACCCGGGCTTGGGCGCAGTTGAACCCGGCGGCCTATCGCCGCGACCCGCTGACCGTCGACGAAGTGCTCGCCTCCGACATGATCGCCTCTCCGCTGCACCGCCTCGACTGCTGTCTGGTGACCGACGGCGGCGGCTGCATCGTCGTGGTCAGCCCCGAGATCGCCAAGTCCATGCCCAAGGCGCCGGTTTGGCTGCTCGGCCAGGGCGAGGCCCATTCCCACGCGCAAATTTCGGAAATGCCCGAGCTCACAGTCACGCCGGCGGCACAATCCGGCAAACGCGCCTTTGCCATGGCCGGCATCAAGCATGGCGATCTCGACGTGGTCGAAATCTACGACTCGTTCACCATCACCGTGCTGCTGACGCTTGAATCGCTTGGCTTCTGCAAGCCCGGTGAGAGCGGCGCCTTCGTCACCGGCGGCCGCACTGCACCGGGCGGTGAGTTCCCCTTGAACACCAACGGCGGCGGCCTGTCCTATTGCCATCCCGGCCAGTATGGGATTTTTCTACTGATCGAGGCGGTGCGCCAATTGCGCGGCGAGTGCGGCGATCGCCAAGTAGCCGACGCGACCTTGGCGCTGGCGAGCGGCACCGGAGGCGTGTTGTCCTCCAACAGCACCTGTATACTGGGCCTCGAGTAAGCGACGGGAGTAAGTGACGATGGCCGAAGAACTGCCCGATCCCGATTCCGCGCCCTACTGGGAAGGCATCGCTGCCGGCGAATTGCGCTACCAACGCTGCGGCGCCTGCGACGCGGCGATCTTCTACCCACGCTCGATATGCCCGGTCTGCGGCACGCCCGATCCCGCATGGCAGGTGTCGGCGGGCGAAGGCGTCGTCCACGCCTGTTCGGTCATCCACCGCGCACCGCCGGTGCACAAGGACGAAGCGCCCTATGTGGTCGCGCTGGTCGACCTCGCCGAAGGCTTTCGCATGATGAGCCGGATCGTCGATTGCGCTCCCGATGCGGTCGCCGTTGGCCAGAACGTTCGCGTCGTCTACCGCGACGATAGCGACGGCAAGCCGGCGCCATACTTCGCACCGGCCGGGGAAGTGTAGCCCCGGCATGAAAAAAAAACGCGCTGAGACCCTGGAAGATGCCGTAGCCAACGTCGAAGACGGCGCCACCGTGCTGCTCGGCGGGTTTGGCGGAACGTCGGTCCCTGAGTTTCTGATCGATGGTGTGTGCGATCGCGGCCTGCGCGAACTGACCATCGTAAGCAACAATGCCGGCAACGGTCGCACCGGGTTGGCCCGAATGATAGAGGAAGGTTGCGTGGCGAAATTGATCTGCACTTTCCCCTGGGCCAAGGATTCGTTCGTCTTCAAAGAACTCTACGACGCCGGCAAAATCGAACTCGAGATCGTGCCGCAAGGCACCTTGGCCGAACGTATGCGCACCGCGGGCGCCGGCTTGGGCGGTTTTCTGACGCAGACGGCAGTCGGTACCGACCTCGCCGAGGGCAAACAAGCGCTCACCATCGACGGCAAGGATTACATTCTGGAACTGCCGTTGCGCGCCGACATGGCCCTGATCAAAGCCTACAAGGTCGATCCCCGCGGCAATCTGGTCTACCGCAAATCCGCCCGCAACTTTAGCCCGATCATGGCGATGGCCGCCGACCACACCATCGTCGAGGTGGCGGAAGAAGTCGCGATCGGCGACCTCGACCCCGAGGTCATCATCACTCCGGGCGTTTTCGTCGATCGTTATTTTATCACCGGTCCCTACGATCTCGGCAGAGGAAAGCGATGAGCGCGCAAATCAACCGGTTGACCCCCCACCTCCTGACAAGAGGCCAGATAGCGGCTTGCGTTGCCGCCGATCTGGAAGAAGACTGGCTGGTCAATCTGGGCATCGGCATGCCGACGCTGATCCCGGAATATATTCCGCCAGGCCGCGACGTGATGTTCCACAGCGAAAACGGCATCATCGGCATGGGACCGCCGCCGGCGCCGGGCGAGGAGGACCAGGATTTGATCAGCGCCGGCAAGGGGCTGGTCACGCTGATCCCGGGCGGCGCCTACGTGAACCACACCGACTCGTTCGCGATCGCCCGCGGCGGCCGGCTCGACTGTGCGGTGCTCGGGGCGTTTCAGGTCGCCGCCAACGGCGATCTCTGCAACTGGCGTCTGCCGAACCAGACATCGGGCAGCGTCGGCGGCGCGATGGATATAGCAGTAGGTGCCAAACGGGTGTTCGTGACGATGAGCCACACGACCCGCGAGGGCGACGCCAAGATCGTCGCCGAGCGCACCTATCCGCTGACCGCCGGCGGTGTCGTCACCAAGATCTACACCGACATGGCGGTGATCGCGGTGACGCCAGATGGATTGGTACTCGAGGCAATAGCGCCGGGCCTGACGGCCGACGATGTGCAGGCGGCTACCGGCGCGCCGCTCGACTCCGCCAATGTCGGGACAATCTCCGTGGCGGCCTGAGCAGCAAAAGTTTTCAAATAGCGGCCCTCGCCCTTGGGTAGCCCAGGGTGAGACCCTCATGCTGAGCTTGTCGAAGTATGAGGGCGGCGCTAGCCGACCGGGTGTTTCTCGAAATAGTCGATGTCGGCCGGCGTCGCCTGCCACTCGGCGTTGCTCGGCCAGTCGACCATGCGCGCCGCCATATCGGCGCCATAGCGCACCCGGAACAGCAGCGTGCGTTCCGGTCCGTTGGCGTATTCGTGCACCTCGCCCGGCGGATGCACGATGAACGCGCCGGGTTTGACCTCGATGGTGCCGTCGGGCGTCGTCATGGTGCCGCCGCCCAGGTAGCAGAAGTAAATTTCCGTCGCGTCAGGATGGCAGTGGTTCGGGCTCACCTGGCCCGGTTCCCAGCAGGCCACGGTGAAATCGCCTTCGGCCACCGAGCCGAGAATTTTCTCGACGTGGTGCTTGGCGTCGAACTCCTGCTCGTCGGGAAGACTGAAGGCATACATCGGCTGATCTCCTGAAATTCTGCGGTGGCGTGGAGGATTGGCGCGCCCGGCAGGATTCGAACCTGCGACATTCGGCTTAGAAGGCCGTCGAGCTTCTTTATATTTCAATACCTTAGTTTAGGCATGTCGCGCTGGTGTCGCAATCAGCCCAGCAACCGAGCCTGTATCTCCCGCATCGACCGCTTGTCGTCTTCTGGCGTCGAGAATAAATGCCCGTAGCGGTCGAACGTCATGGCCATGCTGGAGTGCCCCATCACGGTTTGCACTCGCTTCGGCTGCCATCCTTGCTCGATGATTAGCGAGGCTGCGATATGGCGTAGCGTGTGGAATGTGAATTGCGGCTTGCCCTCTTCGTCACAAAGGCCGCACTCCGCCATCAATGGCACAAAACCCCGGCGGTATACGTTCGACTGAGCCTCGATATTTCCCCTGCCGTTCGGAAAGACCAAACCAAGCTCGCCATGCGGGCACCGTAGCCTCCATTCCCTGAGAACGTTGAGGACGATCGGCGCCAGCGGAATCGTCCGCCGTGCCGCTTTCGACTTGGGGCTTCCGATTGTGTTCCATCGGTCTGCCCGTTGCGTCACCCTGATAGTCTGCTCATCGAAATCGACGTTATCCCACGTTAGGCCCCGAAGCTCCGACGCCCTCAGACCGGTGAAAATTGCCGTCACAATGATCGGCCGCCAGCGCCCATCCACCGTATTGATGAGCCGACGAATTTCATCCTTCGAGGGTATTTCGATTGGTTCGTCGTCACGGTCGCTGCGGCGAAACTTAACCTCGCGGGCCACATTGTGGGCGACCAGACCCTCGCCTTGTGCAAACGAGATAAGTGTCTTCAAATTGGTCAAGACCTTGCGCACCATCTCGCGTGACCGGCCATTTTCAAGCATCCATCGGACGAATTTCCTGACCAATTGGGCGTTTATGCGGGCGAGTTTTTCATTGTCAAAGAAAGGACGCATGTGGAGTTCAAGATGCTGTCGGCGCTGCTGAATCGTTGACCGCTCCAAAGGGTCGGAACCATCCCCGCCTATTTCGCAATGCCGGAGCCACATCTCTCCGGCATCCATAAGAGTAACGCTGGCGCTCTCTGGGGTGTGTGTGCCCCGGCGAATTTCTGTTTGAGTTTCGGCGCTCCACGAGAGCGCATCCCTCTTGCGCGAGAAGGTCTTGATGTGACGTTTCCCTATCTGGTCGGTGTAATCGACTACCCACGCGGTTTTCTTTTCTCCCTGGGGCGTAACCCATTCACGGTTCCTGATACTGGCCATGTCAGTTTCCCTCCGTTATCTGGACTTCGCCCTTGGGGCGCTTCAGACGTTTGGCGATAGGCCCGAGCAGTGCGCGGATCGGCTCTGCCCGCGTTTCTTCTTTTTTGGTGACCGTGCGACCCTGTAAAGCATCGACAACACTGCCGCCGATTTCTTGTCCAATTGTCCGGTAGGCTTCGGTGGCTCGGGCATTGTCAAAAACAGGCGCGCTCGGATCGCCCTTTGGCTGGGCGGCCAATAGTATCGTCGCAGCGGCTTTTGCCGCTTGCTCGAATGCGTAAGAATCGTTGAACCAATTATCCGCTGCTTCGAGAGTCCTCTCTTTCACGAAGGCAGCGCCCCGGCCTACATCCTCCATCGCCCAACCGATACTCAACAGCAGGCCCGCCAACCGTGGGCCATAGGCTAGTTCAAGAGCGTGAGGCATTAGGTTTTCGTCACGAAAGGACATCTCTAGACGTAACTCTGCCTCTTGGCTTTGTGTGCGCCCACTCTGTTTGGCAGCCTCGTCAACGCGTCGCTTTATGTCTCCAGTGACCTTGAGTCCCAGTGAGACGCGCTCGCCTGGCTGAGCATTCTTGGTTGGTCTGCCTGTTCGCTTCTTAGCCATAGGGCCTCCGCCGTGAGTTCAATAGTATCTTATGATCACTAGAAAGTACTTGCAAGCCTCAACGAACACTATTATCTGTTGATCATGAGAAACAATTTCAACACCCAACAACCACACGCCGTGAGGCGCTACACCCCGAAAGAAGGAGTCCGAAAATGTCAGTTGAAAATATTGAACGGGTGACATGCACCGTAACCGAGGCGGCAAAAAAACTCGGTATCGGTCGCAATCAAACTTACGCAGCCGTCAAACGCGGCGACATTCCCACGATTAGAATTGGCAAACGCATCCTGGTACTGGCTAAGGCGCTTGACAGGATGCTGGAAGGTAAAGGGGCATAAAAATGGCCCCGCTCGAAAGCGGGGCCGTGCAGGAGATTGGTAAAAATAGTACGCCCCCAATACATGGGTGCCTGCACGTGGCTCTACAAGCCCTGACCGCCTGCGTTAGCGGCGTCGCGGCTTTCTTTCAATCATACGCAATCCGGCAATATCAGTTGCGCCAAATCGGCAGGGCGATATGAGCGATTCCACGTCTATCGCCCCCGACGAATTGAATGAGGTCGCCGAGCGAATACGGAATCGTATTCGGCGATTTACCACGGACATCATCGCGAACGGCGAAGACCTGACCGACATCAAGAGTCGGCTCCCGCACGGTGAATTTATCGGTTGGATTGACCGGGAATTCGGGATGACCACCAGGACGGCGCAACGGTATATCCAGGCCGCCGAGTGGGCAAAAGGCAAAAACGACATCGTGTCGCATTTGCCGCCGACGACTATTTATCTACTGGCCGCGCCATCGACCCCGGCAGAATTCACCGAACGAGTTGTTGCCGATCTCGATGCCGGTCAAGTCATCGATCATGCTGCTTTACAAAAAGAAATCCGACAACGCCGCGGCGCCGACGACACCCTAGACACCCAACCCGACTATCCGACATTTCGAAAAAAGATCGGGGCTCCTGTTTGCCGGTCGCAAGAGGCGCGCATCGATGAATTCGAATTACAAATTTACGGCGTCTTCGCGAGGTGCGAAGCACTGGAAGATGTCTATATCGAGCGCGGAAGATCACCCGACTTTGAGGCTCACTACATTGCCCAATTCGAACAAGCGCAACGCGACCTGAAACGGTTTCTAAACCGCCTCAATGCCACATATTCAGACAGGGGCGACCAGTGAGCCCCGTCGATCTCTACGGCGAAATGTATCAAGCGCTGTCGCACCCGAGGTCCGCGAATTGGATCGGCGTCGATACCGTCCGCGCCGATGGCGATGGCCTGTATGTTCCGGATCCCGACGGACCGATCCTCGCCGCCATCGTGGCGGTGATGCCGGACGATGAAATCATCGACCTGGTGGCGATCGATTTGGTGCAGCCGAAGCGGTGGCGCCGACGCATCGGTGTCGCCAACCTACTCGGCGAGGTGAACCTTATCGGCTTGAGCTTCACCGGCGAGCCGTTGTTGGTTCATGCTAACCCGGCGGATTGGTTGAATGCGGGCGGGCGCGGTTGTGCCGTGCTCGAATTTACGCCGAGCGTTTGTGGCCTGCTTCGATCTATTCGCGGCGGGCTCGATGTTGACGACGATCCCGACTTTGCCGAACGGTTGGAACGCGAACTCTCCGAGCCCGCGCGGCGCCCAACGATCTATCTCCGCCAACAGAGGGCGGCCTGATGGACGAGCGGGTTTCCCTGGACGAATACCGCCAGAAGTCGCGCCTCAAGCTGGTGCCGTTCGACGACATTAAGTTGGCCACCGACCGAAACTACCTGGTCAAAGGCTGGGTGCCGGGCGAGGGCCTGGTCATCGTTTGGGGTGCGCCGAAGTGTGGCAAATCATTCCTGACCTTCGACATGGTGATGCACATCGCGCTTGGTTGGAAATACCGGGGCTGCAAGGTGGTCCAAGGCCCGGTGGTCTATCTGGCCGCCGAAGGCGCCCACGGCTTCAAGGCCCGCATCGAAGCGTTCCGGCAGCGCCACTTGCCAGAGAACCACGAGCCGCCGGCGTTTTATCTGGTCGGCGCCAGTATTGACCTCATCGGCGATCGCACGGAACTGATAGGCGCCATCGAGGTTGCAGGATGCGACCCCGTTGCCGTCGTCATCGACACCTTGAACCGGTCCCTGGTTGGTTCCGAATCCCGAGACGAGGATATGGCCAGATATATCCAGGCCGCCGACGCAATCCGCGAGCGGTTCCACTGTGCCGTTATCATCGTTCACCATTGCGGAATTGCTGACAATCGACCACGCGGTCATACATCGTTGACTGGCGCTGCCGATGCCCAGATCGCAGTCAGGCGCGACGGCAACAACAACATCGTCGCCACGCTGGAGTGGATGAAGGATGGCCCCGAGGGTGAAACCCTTACCAGCGCGCTCGAAGTTGTAGACGTTGGTATCGACGACGACGGCGACCCGATAACCTCTTGCGTCGTTGTCGAGGCCGAGGCATCCGAGGAACGGACATACGAGCGACTAACAGGACGCCAACGGCGCGCCGTCGATGCGCTGGCTAATGTCCTGATCGATGCCGGACAGCCGGCGCCGGACGCGACGCACTATCCCAGCGGCGCAACCGTCGTGCAGGTCGAGACATGGCGTGAGACGCTATTTAAGGCGGGCGTGCTCGATAGGGACGCATCAAACCCTCGCCAACCATTCAAACGGCTAAAGGATACGCTTACCGAACGTGGCGTTATCGGTGAGTGGAACGGCCTGGTCTGGGTAGTGAGAACCGACGCCGATGTGTGAGCCCGTCCTGAGCGTCACACCGTCACACCCTTTAGGGGTGTGTGACGGATGTGACGGGACGGGCCTGCTGTCACACCGCGTCACTTGTGACGGCAATGTGACGGATGTGACGGGGTATCAGTTACCTGGAGAGCCCCGTTCCTGCCACCGGCGCCAAAGCTACAAATTTGCCCGCGCAGTTTACGGATAGGGGGTCAAAATGAAAAACCCGCAGAATACAGACGTTTTTCTGACAGAGCAGTGCACCAAACTTGGGCAAATCATAGGGGGAAGGTGCTTGGGCGGTGTCCGCTTGCTGTGGACCGGTGCTGCAGTCGCCTTGTCATAAACGTCCTGAAAAAAAGTTCTGGCAGTGTTTTTGTATTTCAATGACTTAGCTGAGAAATAGGCCCCAAAACACCCCAAAAACCGTGTCGTGAGACGCCAAAACCCGACGATGGAACCGCAATGGCCGACCCGGCCCACAATTTGAAATTTGACGCCGATAAACAGGCCGCGCTTCAGAATGAAAAATAATCGCCGGCCACTTACCGCCGCCGAGAGGCAACGCCGCTATCGTCAGCGTCAAAAGCTTGGCTTGCGAATGTTCTCGGTGGAACTGAATGACAACGA
>JAPUHN010000081.1 GCA_027297685.1 Alphaproteobacteria bacterium
GCGACCCGATTGTCGAAGCGAATAGTCATGAGATTACCCCACCCTGGCCGCTTGCGGCGGCTCTGTTCGTTCAAGTCCGCGAAGAATTGGGCCGATTGCAGCGGCCCAATGCGGCACGGGTGGGAGCTTTCCCGGTTCACGCGATTCAGTCAACCGGTTGGCTCAAGCGATCTATCTTCGCGCTCAACCGAACAGATATCCGTGCAGATTCCGGCGCGCTGGGCCACCACTCCGGTGATCACCGAATTGCGCGTGGATTTTCTGCGCCTCACACGTTAGCTTGCCGCGCTTATTTCGATGTCCGCGCGATTGCGGCGTCGATTGGGTATAGAGGCGTGTTAAGGCTTGAGCGGATGAGACGAAATGGCTGAGTTGGACTGGGTACAGTATTGGTTCATGTTTCCGGTTTCGATCGGCATCGCGACGACGGCGATGCTGAGCGGCATCGGCGGCGCGGCCATGTTTATTCCGATCTTTGTGATCATTTTTCCGCTTCTGGGGCCGGAATACCCACTGACGACGGCGGCTGCTATTGGCACCGCATTGCTGACCGAAGTATTCGGATTTTCTTCTGGTTTTGTAGGCTATTACCGCAAGCGGTTAATCGATTTTCGCAGCGCTGTGCCGTTCTTAATTGTGTCGGTGCCGATTGCAATCGTTGGCGCCATCCTGCTGGCGACACTGAAGGAACAGGAGGTCTTCCTCAAAGGCGCCTATGCGCTGCTGATGCTCGCATTGTGCCCGATGATCCTGCGTCATACGCCGCCGGAGAAATCCGCGGCGCCGCAGCCCGCCGGCGCAGCCGCTACCGCGGTTGAGGACGACCGGCCGATGCGCAGCATTACCGGGCGCGATGGTCGCACGTACAAGTATCGCAAGCCACGGCTCGGTGCGATCGGCGCCGCTATGACAGCGCTCGGCGGATTTCTAACCGGTCTATTGAGCGTCGGCATCGGTGAAGTGATCATGCCGCAATTGGTTAAACGCAACCGCGTTCCCGTGGCAGTCGCCGCCGCGACATCGGTTTTCACCGTTATCATCACCATCGCGTCGGCGTCGTTTACTCAAGTCGCCGCGCTGATTACGGCGGGAGGCGTGAACGCTATTCCGTGGAACCTGGTCGTCTATACGGTGCCGGCGGTTATTATCGGCGGCCAGATCGGCCCGCGCTTGCAAGGTACAATACCGCAGCGTTCGATGGAAAAAGCAATTGCCATACTATTTGGTATAATTGGTGTTGCCATGGCGTTTATTGTACTGCGCGAATTTAGCGCAATATAGGCGCTAGGCGGGGACTGCTGGGACCGAAAGATGTCGCTGGGATTGTCAGAAAGCCGTAATCGCCGTCGCCGTCAGGGGCGCATACTCGTGATGCTGTTGCGGTGGTTGATCGTTGTCGTGGCCGCGGTCGCGGCGGGCTATTACGCCTGGGATCTCGGCACTGAATTGGCCCGTGAAGACGCTCGGGTATTGGAAACGAAATTGGCCCAGGCTGGTGCGGAAAACGCGCAACAGCGCACCGACATTGCAGGTCTGGAAGCAGCGCTTCGTGAAGAGCGCGGCCTGGTTGCGCAATGGCGCGACCGCTACCAGGCCGAGGTGCCACCGGCCGAAGACGCGGCCTTGTTGCGTGTGATACAGGAGCGATTGGCCAAGGGCGTATCGCGCGAGCGGTTGACCCAGGTCATTACCCTGGCACAGGAAAGAGATATCTGCGAGCCGTTGCCCGAAACGCGGCGATTCGTGGTGCAAAACCCGGTCTATTCGGGCGCCAATGACACGGTCTCATTTGCCGATAGCACAATCATCGTAACCGCAACCGGGGCTTCGGAGGTGAATGCCGGCGGCAGACCGGAAGCATGGTTCGATCCAGCCAAACCGGTCACTGTGTTCTTTACGCGACCGGGCGGTGAAACCACATCAACAGCCGGCGTTCTACCGCTACATCATGCCGTGGTGGTCGCCGACCGCGAATACCGGTTCAGCATCATTGCCGGCAACCGATCATTTGCCGAAATAACGGGACATAGCTGCGTTTATCCATAGACCGGACCACGGGTGGCGGCGAAAGTTCAATTTAACGTGTAGAACGCGCAAATAAGGGCGCTTGAGGCGTACCTTTCCAGACCAAAAGCGGTCGAATTCGACATATGCCGTCGGCTATCGCGGTGGGCGTCACGCCAGTTTGGTTAACGCTAAACTGGCTGTCCGGCCGATCTTGAAAGAGCAGGAGGAAACGGCTACATCGGGGGCATAATTGCAGTCGGTAGCTGGTTTTGGTGGCAAATGGGGCTGCCAGGACGTGAAAACTAACAATACAATTGTGTATCAGGGAGCGGATTAATCGTGAGCACATTGCTGGAAATCGAGGGCCTGACCAAAAGGTTCGGCCCGATTACCGCTGTCGACGACATTACATTTTCGGTCGAACGCGGTGAAGTTCTGGGCTTTCTCGGACCGAACGGCGCCGGCAAGTCGACGACGATGAAAATGGCCACTGGTTATCTGTCGCCGACGGCGGGCAATATCACGGTGTGCGGGTACGACGTGCGGCTTCATCCCATCGAGGCAAAGCGGCGCATTGGCTACCTGCCCGAAGGGGCCCCGCTGTATGGTGATATGACCCCCAACAGCCTGCTGAACTTTGTCTGCGACATTCGTAAACTGCCGCGCGACCAAAGGCGGCAGGGATTGGACCACGCGATCGAAAGCCTTCACCTGCATCAGGTGTTGCACCAGCCGATCGAAACCCTGTCAAAGGGTTACAAGCGGCGTGTCGGCTTGGCCCAGGCCATTGTCCACGATCCCGACGTTTTGATTCTCGACGAGCCGACCGACGGTCTCGACCCGAACCAAAAGCATGAGGTGCACAAGCTGCTCGGCCGCATGGCGAGCACCAAGGCGATCATCATCTCGACCCATATCCTGGAAGAAGTCGACGCGGTGTGCAGCCGCGCGATTATCATTTCGCAGGGACGCATCGTTGCTGACGAGAAGCCTTCTCAGCTCGAAGCGCGCTCGCGTTTCCACAACGCCGTCGGCATCCGTATTGCCGCGGAAGGCGCCGAGCGTTGTGTGTCGGTACTGAATGAAATCAGCGAAGTTCATTCTGTTCAACAAGTGGTCCAGCCCAGCGGCTTAAACGAACTGGTGGCGTTTTCGGCCAATGGCGGCAACATCATTGGACAGGTGCGCACGGCAATCGACCGTAGCGGTTTGGATGTCGTTGAGATGTTCATCGAACGGGGACGGCTCGAAGACGTGTTCCGCGATTTGACCTTGGGCGCTCCGGCGGCTGCAGAGGTCAAGGAGGAGGCGGGCAATGCGTAATACCTGGATCATCGGCCGGCGTGAACTGGTGGCGTTTTCGGCCAATGGCGGCAACATCATTGGACAAGTGCGCACGGCAATCGACCGTAGCGGTTTGGATGTCGCTGAGATGTTCATCGAACGGGGACGGCTCGAGGACGTGTTCCGCGATTTGACTTTGGGCGCTCCGGTGGCCGGAGAGGTCAAGGAAGAGGCGGGCAATGCGTAATATCTGGATCATCGGCCGGCGTGAACTGGCGGCTTATTTCACCTCGCCCGTCGCCTATGTGTTCATCGTGATTTTCCTGGCGCTGGCCGGCGGTTTAACTTTCTTTTTCGGAAATTGGCTCGAACGCGGCCAGGCCGATTTGCAAGTCTTCTTCATCTATCATCCCTACCTCTATCTGTTTTTGATACCGGCGGTGGGGATGCGCCTGTGGGCGGAAGAACGCAAATCCGGCACCATGGAGTTTTTGATGACCCTGCCGATATCGACCGGTCAGGCCGTCATCGGGAAGTTCGTTGCAGCCTGGATTTTCGCCGGTATAGCTTTGCTGCTGACGTTCCCAATTTGGATTACGGTGAACTTCCTGGGCGACCCAGATAACGGTGTCATCGTGACCGCCTATGTTGGCAGTTGGCTGATGGCGGGTGGTTTTCTGGCGTTGAGTTCCAGCGTATCGGCGCTGACCAAGAATCAGGTGGTCGCCTTTGTATTGGCGGCGGTACTCGGTTTCATATTCCTCATGAGCGGGGTCGAGATCGTGCAAGCCTTCTTCCGGGCCTGGGCGCCGCAAAAATTTGTCGATGCCGTCGCCGAGCTGAGTTTCCTCTCCAACTTTACCGACCTGTCGCAAGGCGTCATCGATGTTCGCGATATACTTTTCTTTGCCTCGGTAATTGGCGTGGCGTTATTCATAAATACCGCGATCGTCGAAATTAAGAAGAGCGCTTAGCCGATGATCGATAAAATCAAAACTGCCGACCGCAGCCTTCTGGCAATGCTCAGCATCGCTCTGGCGATCGTTTTTTTCCTCGCCTTCAACGCGCTCATCAATACCGCGTTCACGGCAAGCCGGCTCGACCTTACCGAAGACCAACTGTTCACTTTGTCGGACGGAACCAAGGAATTGCTAGCGACAATCGACGAGCCGATCGACGTGCGGTTGTATTATTCGCGGCGGTTCAACGAGATCGGCCCCGACATTGCCCGCCATTCCACCCGCGTGTCCGAATTGTTGGGCGAGTATGAGCGCTTTTCAGGCGGTAAGGTCCGCGTCGAAGTGTTCGACCCGGAACCATTTTCGCCGGAAGAAGATCTAGCGGTTAGCGACGGCTTGCAGGGATTGCCGTTCGACCAGACTGGAGAACTGGTCTATTTCGGTATCGCGGGGACGAACAGTACCGACGATTCTGACGCTATCGCTTATCTGGCGCCCGAGCGCGGTCCCTTTCTGGAATACGATCTGACCCGCTTGATCCACAATCTTGCGAACCCCGACAAAACCCGGGTCACTGTTTTTTCGGATTTGCCACTGCAGGGAACACAATTCGATAACTACCAGCCGTGGCTTATCGTCGAAGGGATGCGGCAGTTTTTCGACGTTCGCTTTATTGATCGTGACGATAAGAAACTGCCGGAAGATACCGAGGTGCTGGTGATTGCGGCGGCTCATTTCATCAACGATTCGCTCGCCTACGCGATCGACCAATTCGTTTTAAACGGCGGCCGCGTACTCGCCTTTGTCGACCCGTTCGCCGAATCGATGTCGATGGCGGGCCCCGCCGCCGGCCAACTACCACCACCGGGGGTCGGTATCGCGGCAATGCAGCCGCTGATGACGGCATGGGGTGTCGAGATGCCGGCGGGTCAATTCGTCGCCAATAGCGACGATGCCGTGCGGGTTGGTTTTCCAGACCCCGAAACCGGCAGACAGGTTGCCGTCGACTACGTCGCCTGGCTCAACCTTCAGGGAAGCGACCGGTTTGCGCAGGACGACTCTGTCAGCAGCCAGTTGCAGCGCATCGTTGTCATCTCGGCAGGTGCGTTTTTGCCGATCGAAGGGGCGACGACGACGCTCGAGCCGCTGATTTTTACGTCCAAGAATTCAAACTTGATGAGTGCCTTCGATATTGCCCAACAGCCGAACCCGATCGCTCTGATCAAACAGTTTGAACCGGAGGACAAGTCGTACGCATTGGCGGTGCGCGTATCGGGCGATATTAAGACGGCGTTTCCCGATGGCCCGCCGAAGGAAGTTCTCGATGCGGCGGAAGATGCCGAGGCGGTAAAGCAAGCGCATTTGTCGGAAAGCAAGGTACCACTCAATGCCATCCTGGTCGGCGACGCCGACCTTTTGGCCGATCGGAACTGGGCCCAGGTGCAGGAAATTGCCGGCCAGCGGTTGACGGTACCGAACGCCAACAATGCCGACTTCGCGATCAATGCTATCGATAATCTGCGCGGCAGCCAGGCGCTGGTCGGATTGCGCGGCCGCGGCCTGTCGGTACGCCCGTTCGACATCATCGCCGAAATGCGTCAGGAGGCCGACGATAAATTCCGCGCCAAGGAGCAGGAGCTCCTCACCGGCATCAGTGAGATCGAGCAGAACATTGAGCGGTTGCAGAAGGAAGAGCAGGCAACAGGGGTTTTGTTGACCGGCGCGCAGCAAGTCGAGATCGATAATTTCCGGGTGCAAGTGCTTGAGAGCCGACGCGATTTGCGCGAAGTTCAGCGATCGTTGCGCAACGATGTGGAAACGCTGGAAAGCCGGGTCCGGGTTATCAACATCTGGGCTGTACCGGTGGTCATCGCCATCGTCGCATTATTGCTCGCATTAATTCGCCGGATGCGCCGGGCGCGGTTCTACCGTGCAGCGCTGCACTAGGACGTAGAGGGATAGACATGAGCCCGCGTATATTTCTTGGCTGGCTGGTCGTCACCATCGTCACGGTGGTGCTGGCAGTATTCGTCGTTTTGGACCGGCCGACCGCGAAGTTCGATCCGGTCTCGCGTGAACCGGTTTTCGCAAAGTTGCGGTCCGACCCGGACGCGGCGGCCAAGGTCGAGGTAAAAAGCCGGTTCGGCGCGTTCTCGATGGTTCGCGCCGATGGCGTTTGGTCGACACCGGACCGCTTCGACTATACGATTGATACAAACGATATTCGGCGATTGATCGTGAGCATCTCGGACATGCGCTACATCGAACGCAAGACGTCGATTCCGGAAAGATTCGAGCGCCTCGAAGTCGACGACGTCGACGGCATCAATGCCGAATCCGCTTATGTGCGAATTTCCGACGCCGCCGGCTCGGTCCTTGCCGAGGCGATTGTCGGCCGGCCCAGCGCGCGTTTTATCGATGGCTCGATTAGCGGCACCTACATCCGCGAACCCGGCACCAACAATGTGTGGTTGGTCAGCGGCATTACCAACGTCCAGACACGTCTTGTCCCGTGGCTGGAACGCACTATCGTGTCGTTGCCAGCTAACACCGTGGCGCGTGTCGAACTCGGTAGCGGCGACGGGTCGCTCGTGCTATCGCGTGAGACGCCTGAAACCGAAGACTTCATGCTCGCCGATGCGCCGGAAGGGCGGGTATTGGACAAGCGCAAAATAACGTCTATCAGCCGCAGCCTGGCGAGCGTCAATCTTGAAGATATCCAACCGCGCAGCGAGCTGACATTGCCCGACGATGCGCAGACGGCGACAGTGACGACATTTGACGGTGTCGCCGTGACGGTGCGGCTGTCCAAGATCGACAACAAGAACTGGGCTACATTCGTCGCTGCCTATACCGGTGACGCGTCGGACCAGTCGGACGCGGCTAAGGCGGCGCGGGCGAGCGTCGACGAAATCAACCAGCGTGTCAGCGACTGGGTTTATTGGTTGCCCAGCGCGGCCTTCGAAAGCCTTACGACCAAGCTCGATGGTGTTCTCGAGCCGAAAACGGATGGCGCATCTTAAGCGCCACTATGTGTTTCGCTGATTTTCCGCTTTGCTGGCACAGCAACGCCAGGCTGCGGGTTAGGTTCGCGCGGATGCTTTCGGGGGGAAGCGATGGATCTGGAAATAGCGGATAAAAGGGCGCTGGTAATGGGCGCCAGCCGCGGTATTGGCCGCGGCATCGCCGAAGCCCTGGCGGCCGAAGGCGTTCGCGTCATTCTGTGTAGCCGCGATGGCGATAAGTGCGCTGCAGTGGCTCAGGAAATTTCCGAAGTAAGCGGCGTTGAGGCGCACGGGATCGCCTGCGATCTATCCGATCCGGCGGCGATCGACAGTGCGGCGGAATACGCCCGAGATACATTCGGCGGGGTCGATATTCTGGTGAACAATACCGGCGGGCCGCCGTTTGGCGATATCAGCAAGGTCGATATCGAGACCTGGCGCAGCCAATTCGAAACCATGGTGTTGAGCGTGTTTCGGCTGACCGGCCATATGTTGCCGGGGATGCGCGAGCGCCAATGGGGCCGCATCCTGATCATTGCCTCGACCGGTGTCGTCGAGCCGATCCCCGAGCTGGGCATCTCCAATACCCTCCGCGTATCGCTCGCCAACTGGGCGAAAACTTTAAGCTTCGAGGTCGCCAGCGATAACGTCACGGTAAACTTGTTATTGCCCGGGCGCATCGGTACCGAACGTTTGGAGCAATTCTATAAGGTCAATGTCGAACGCACCGGAAAATCGATCGAGGAGATAAGGGCCGAAGTCGCTTCGGTGATCCCGATGGGCCGTGTCGGCCGGGTCGAGGAATTTGCCGCCTTGGCCGCGTTTCTTGCTGGCCAAAACGCCGGCTATATAACCGGTACGGCGACTGCCATCGACGGTGGCCTGACGCGCCGCAGCTTGTAGAGCTACGGTCCCCCAGAACGCGCAAATACCCTCTCTCCCGGTGTTTTATTCCGGGAAGCGGGGCTCGACGCCCTTGATTACGTTTCGGCGGTTGTTGCGGGTTAGCGCGATTGGGTGTTTTTTCGCTCGGGCAGTTCGCGCGCGTCGTCAATGATGTAGACGCGCAGGGGCTCCTTACGGCCGCGCACTTCGGTGTCTTCGCTCGGCCAAACCGGATTTTCGATGCCGCCCAACTCGGCTACCTGCTGGGATATCACCAACTGGACGCCGTATTCCTTGGTTTTCGATTCGAGCCGGCTGGCGGTGTTGACGGTATCGCCGATCGCGGTGATAGACGTTGCGCTGGCGTAACCCATCTCGCCGACGATCGCAGGGCCGACGTGAATGCCGATGCCGATGCGTAATGGCGTCGGTAGATCGGCTTTCAAAAGGTCGTTCAATTCGTCGAGCCGATACGCCATCGCGCGTGCAGCCTGTAGGGCGGTGGCGCAACCCTGTTTGGCGTTTTGATCGACGCCGAACAGCGCCATAATGCCGTCGCCGATAAACTTGTCGACACGCCCGCCAGCGCCCTCAATGGCCTCGCCCATCGAGCGAAAATACCGGTTCAAAATAAATACCACATCGTAGGGCAGTTTTTGCTCTGACAAGCTGGTGAAGCCGCGAATATCGGCGAATAGGACCGCTATTTCCTGCTCTTGGCCTTGCGTCGATGCGGCCTTGGCGAACCCGTCGCGCGGGCTGGCATTGGGCGGCAGCAAAGGCGTCACCGAAATATCATCGGTGGGGCGAAGCTGGCAGGCAAGCCGAACGTCAGGCGCTGCTTTGACGCGGCGTAACACCTTGAGTTCGGCGTCCGACGGCTCGGGCAGGGCGGCAAGATCGCTGTTGACCCGCACCCGGCAGGTCGAGCACCGGCCACGCCCGCCGCACACCGACGCGTGAGGGATATCGTTCAAAAGACTCACCTCGAGAACCGAGCTACCGGGTGCGGCTTCAGCGACGCGGCCGGCTGGATAGGAAATACGAAGTACGCCGCGTCGTCGTTCGGCGTAGAGGCGAATTGCCCGGGCGAGCAGCGTGCCCACCAGCAGGGCACCCAGGAAGATGAAAATACGATCCTCGAGTACACCAAGCTGGGCCGCCTGATCCGGCGTTGGCGCGTTGGTATCGAGCGCGAGGTCGAGGCGAAACCCGGGGTCGTTGGCGACCAGTTGTCCGACGGCGCGTCCGCCATTGACGAAGCCGAGCAATCCCAAGACCGGTATCAACAAGGCAAACCCGTAGAGCCACGCCAGCGCGCGGGCGAACCAGGGCCTGAGCCGCAGCCAGTAATATATCCCGATGCACGCGTGGATCCAGATAATCACCGTTGCCGAGGATTGGCGGATGCCGTGGGTCGGATCGTCGACCCACAGGGCGAGCAGCACATAGGCGTAGGTGTCATCGGTATCGTAGAGCTGGAGCGCCGCGCGGGTACCGAGAATGTGGCCGACCAGCAAGATCGGCGCGGCGAACCCGAGTATGAACTGCACCGCTTCGCCGACTGACATCTTGAGCCGGCGGCGCCGGTAGACCGCGTATAGCGCCAGCATCATGTGGACCAGCAGCGAGCCGATCAGCAGAACCGAGCCAACCGGATTGCGCCAGGCCAAAAGGAAATACTCGCGGCCCGCTTCCATCGCCTCGAGCGATATCAACCCGAGCGCGTGGTTGCTTAGGTGGGTGATGACGTAGACAAACAGCACCAGCCCGGTGCCGAGACGAAGGCCGCGAATGGTAACGGGAATGCGCCGTTTGCCGCTCGTTACAGCGCGTGCGGATGAAATATTTTCGGTCGTTGCTGACACGATCTTGATCGGAGCCCGATTGCCATTATATCGACGCCCAGAGTAGCATGCCAACTGGATGCCAGAAACTTAGGGTAACGAAGTATTCAACCTATCCCGGAGCGTGGGGGTTCCGGCCAGACGAACCGGGAGACGATATGATGCGTAAACATCTTATTGTGGCGGCAGCGGGCATGATGGCGTTTGCCTTGCTTTCCAACAACGCTTGGGCGTTTAACAGCGACCCCGATCCGCTCACACCCAGCCAAGTCAAAGCCCAATTGGCGAAGGCGCAATCGTCGATTAGTGCGGAAAAGTATCGCAGCGCTATTCGGACGTTGAACGATATCATTAAGGCCAATCCTCGCAACGCGAATGCCTATAACCTGCTCGGTTTCAGCTATCGCAAATCGAAGGACTTCAAGCGGGCCGAACGTAACTACAGCCGTGCGTTGCGGATTGATCCAAAACACAAGGGTGCGCTCGAATATATGGGTGAGCTTTTCCTGGAAACCGATCGCCGGGATAAGGCCGAAGGTCTGCTCGCGCGTCTGGAAAAGCTGTGCCCGAACGGGTGCGAAGAACTCGAAGATCTCCGCGAGGCCTTCGCCGGTAACCAAACAAGTTCCCGGAACTGGTAGCGCTCGCCAAACGCACAAATATTCAGCCAACGGGTATATAGCTAACGGGCCGTGCGCCAGCGCCAGCGCGGCTTTGTGCCTGAACCGCTAAAATATCCCTAAAATCCCCATAGAATCCGGCGCGATCTGCATTGATTGCGGGCCCGCCGCCGCGCAAACTCTTCTGATGATACAGGCACTTCATAGCGCGATAGCCGGCCTGCGCGTTAGTGCGCAGCGCTTGGGCGTTGCCGCTGAAAATATCGCCAATGCGCGAACCAGCGGTACTCTGTCGCCCTATGACGGTTACGTACCGCAGCGCCTGGAGCAAACGACGACCGCTACCGGGACGCCGACCGCGACGACCCAGCCGATCTCCCAAGCGTTTATCCCGGTCTACGATCCAGCGGATTCGCGCGCCAACTCAGCCGGTCTGGTCGGTTATCCCAACGTCGATCTGGCTGCGAATATCGTCGATCTGACGATCGCTCAACGCAGTTACGAGGCCAACCTGGTGACCCTTCGCACCGCCAGCGAGATGATGAAGGTTCTGCTCGACCGCACGGCGTAACCTGCAGCTTCCGTTCCTTTATACCAAGTCTCGTTAATTCGGACCCCTTTCACCGCCAATAATATGTCCGCCGGATAGGCGCGGGTTGCGCCGCTGTGCTGGTACCGCAAGCAGCCCGCAACGACGCCGGCGGACAAAGGATGGCGGCCTTCGGTGGGGCGGCTTGGCCCTCCGGCCGCGTTGCGCGGCTTGCCCGATGGCCCCGCATCGCGCTGTGCCGCGCGCCTAACCGGGCGGGCCAATCCGCCACCATGAAAGGGGTTCGTATTAGCGAGATTTGGTATTAAGCCTTTTCCTGTTTCGGCCGCATCAACTCTGCCAGCGCCTCGGGCGAATCGACATCGATTAGAACGCCGCTGTCGGGCATTTCGACTTCATGCACCAACTCCACGAGGGCGCCGATCAGGTGCTTGGCGCCAACGTCGCCGTCCACTTGCTCCATTTCGGCGAAAAACCGGCGAGCCCAGAGCACCGGGTTGCCCCGCTTGCCCTGCCAGGTCGGCACGCAGATGGCGCGGCCGGCATCGGGCGAAAACGCATCGATCAGGCGTTCCACATGGGCCGGCTGCAGGCGCGGCATGTCGCCCAGCGCTACCAGGGCGCCGTCGCAGGTGTCGGGAACGGCGGCGATGCCGGTTCGCAATGACGTGCTGAGGCCTTCGGCGTAATCGTCGTTGTGAACGAAAATCACATCGGCGTCGTCGAGTACCGCGCGCACCCGATCCGCCTCGTGTCCCGTGACGACGATGACCGGGTCTGCGCCGGCGTCGCGCACGGTGTCCACCGCATGGCGGATCATCGGCTTTCCGTCGACCTTCGCCAGCAGCTTGTTGACGACACCCATGCGGCGGGACTGGCCGCCGCCCAGTACGACGCCGGCGATACGCCGGCTGGCCGCCGCGGCCGCCTCTGTCTCCTGGCGCGGTGCAGCTTCGGCGCGCGGCAGGGGGCGGGTCGAAATTTCCTTCAGCAGACCGCCTGTGCCCATTGCCCTTAGATGCGCCGCGTCGACAGGCAATTTCGCCAACAACCGCTCGAGCACCAAATCGTTGCCGCCAATTTTCGGCGAGCGCGCCGACCCCGGCAGGGCCAGAACAGGAATCTCGCCAAGCGTTGCGACGACGAGCAGATTGCCGGGGTCCACCGGCATGCCGAAATGGTCGATGCGGCCGCCGGCTTGTACGATCCCACCGGGAATAACGTCGCGCCGGTCGGTCGTTGCCGATGCGCCGACGATCAGGATTACCTCCGCCCCGTTGGCGGCTATTTCCTGCAGCACCGCGGCGACGGCGCCGGCATCGTGTTCGGATTGCCGGTCGCTGGTCAATGTGCTGCCGAGGTCGCTGACGCGCGCCTCGATGACTGTCGAGGTTTTCTCCAGTACCTTTGCTTGCGTCCCCGGCAGGGTGGTTTGCAGCAACGCCACACGGTGCGGCTGGAACGGCCGGAGGTTTATCAGGGCGCCGTTATTGCCGGCCTGCGCTTCCGCCGCGGCCAGATCGCTCTCGGCGACCGCGAAGGGGATGATCTTGATCGTCGCGGCGATCTGATTGGTGGCGACCCGGTCGCACGGGCGCATCGTTGCCACGGTGATGCCTTCGTCGATGGCGTTGACGGCCTCGATCCTGGCTGGGTCGAAATCGACAAGTCCGTCGTTGGCCGCGAATAGGTTGACCCGCCCCGTGTTGGCGATGCCGACGCGGATGTTGTCGCCTGCCGCGATTTCGCCAAGGCGTCGGGCGGCGTCGTTTTCATCGATGTCGCCGGGTTCCAATTGGGCCACGGTGACCTCGCCGACACCCGCGGCGGCCAGGGCGGCCACGTCATCGGCGCTCAACACCCGGCCCTTACGGTAGCGTATGCCACCAAGGGTCTGGCTGTGGGCGAGGGTGGCGCCAGCGGCGCTATCGACGGGAACGGGACCGAATTTCATGGCAACGACCGAGTTCGATTGCGGGAAAGAATGAGAGTATCATGGCCGCTGGATTTGCAGAGGGTGAATATGCATTGGATGGTCAAATGCCGGTCGAGGCCGGGTACCGATGCGTTGCGCAAGGCGACGATCCCGGCGCACAAGGCCCATCTGGACAAATACCGCGAGGCGACCTTGTTTTCTGGGCCGATCTTCAGCGACGACGGGGCGTCGGCGATCGGCAGCCTGCGCTTTATCGAGTTTCCCGACCGCCCTGCGGCGCAAGCCTATATCGAGGCCGATCCTTATACGACGGCAGGCATTTTCGAGAGCATTAACATTCAGCGCTGGCAACCGGCGCTCACCCATCGCCAACTGACCTATCCGCGCCAGGACGGGACGATGCAGTTTATCGTTCTTGGCACCGACGTTGCCGGCAGCGAGGACCTGCGGGCGCCGCTGGCCCAGGACGACCGGGAGTACGTGGCCGAACACGCCGAAAAGATCATCGCCCGAGGAGCGCTGATGGCCGACGACGGTGAGACCATCATCGGCAACGCTTGCCTGCTCGATGTTGCCGACCGCGCCGCGGCGGAGGCTCTGTGGACCGACGAGCCGTTCAACCGGGCGGGCATCTACGATCAAATCTCGATCGAGCGTTGGCTGTTTGGGCACGTTTGAACCACTTACCCCTGGTGCAGCACCTCGGTGATCTGCGCCATGATCGAAATGGCGATTTCGGCCGGGCTTTTGCCGCCGATATTCAGCCCGATGGGGGCGTGGATGCGGGCGATTTCGGCTTCGTTGTACCCGGCTTCGGTGAGCCGTTCGACGCGGCCGGCATGGGTTTTCTTGCTGCCCAGGGAACCGATATAGAAAGCGTCGGAACGCAGCGCCACGTGCAGCGCCGGGTCGTCGAGCTTGGGATCGTGGGTGAGGGTGACGACAGCGGTGCGCGTGTCGATAGTTAGCGCCTTCAACGCATCGTCAGGCCAATCCTCGCTGAGCTCCACATCGGGAAAGCGGTCGCGCGTGGCGAACGCGCCGCGCGGATCGACGATGGTCAGCGCGTAGCCCGCCGTCTGCGCGATTTCGACCAGCGGCTGGGCGATATGCACCGCGCCGACGATGATCATGCGCTTGGGCGGGTTCGACACCTGGATGAACAGGGGTCCGGCGGCGCTGTCGATGCGCGCGCCTTTGTCGTCGGCGATGGCGCGCCGCGCCGATTTAATCGCTGCGTCGTCGAGCGCCAGCTCGCCGATTTTCCCGCTGGTGGTATCGTCGCGGTAGACCAGCGCCTGGTCGCCGCTCTCCAAATGGGTGACGGTCGCCACCGGTCGATTGGCGGCGCGGGCGGCTAATATTGCATCGAGGATTGCTTGTTTCATTGTTGTCTACGCCAACCGCTGCCGGTGACCTCATCCTGAGCCCTCATCCTGAGCTTGTCGAAGGACGAGGGGTGAGGTGTTGCCGCCTCATACTTCGACAAGCTCAGCATGAGGCTTTTGTTTTGTTGAAGCGACATCATCATCTTTAATCGATCCGTTCGACATAGACTTCGATACGGCCACCGCAGGCCAGGCCCACTTCCCATGCCATTTCGTCGGCAACCCCGAATTCGAGCAGGCGCGGCTTGCCGTCGGCCATCACTTCCTTTGCGTCGTGCACGACGGCGCCTTCGATGCAGCCGCCCGAAACCGAGCCGATCATGTTGCCGTCACCGTCCACGGCTAGTTGACTGCCGACCGGCCGCGGCGAAGAGCCCCAGGTGCTGATCACCGTGGCGATGGCGACGTCTTTGCCTAGCCGGCGCCATTCGGCGGCATGT
>JAPUHN010000082.1 GCA_027297685.1 Alphaproteobacteria bacterium
GGAACGATGGAACGCTTGGTGGCGACCGGTAGCTAAAATTGACCCGGCAGCCAACCCGTTAGCCCAGCGGCTCTAGCTAGGTCCTCCTGCCGCCCTGGAAGGCAGAGAAACGCACGGGCAGCATCTGGATCTTGGTGATGCTGCCGTCGAGGTGCTTCTCGATTACCGTAAGGTGCTGGCCCTCCTGAGGCCCGAGGGGCAGGACCAGCCGGCCGCCCGGTTTCAGCTGGTCCAGGAGAGGCTTCGGCACGTGATCTAGGGCCTCCTTGATCAGAATACCGTCATAAGGTGCATGATCGGGCCAGCCATCGTAGCCATCGCCGCGCTTGACCGAAACCTTGCCGTAGCCAAGCCGGACGAGCCGCTCGGCCGCTGGCTCGGCGAGCGCGGCGATGATCTCCACGCTGTAGACCTGCGCGCCGAGCTCAATGAAAATCGCGGCCTGGTAGCCAGCCCCTGTGCCCGTCTCGTAGATCACGTCGCCCGGCTCGGGGGCCATCAGGTGGGTCATCAACGCGATGATGAAAGGCTGCGATATGTTCTGGCCGTGGCCGAGCGGCAAAGGCGAATTGTGATAGGCAAGGGACCGTAGCGGGTCCGGCACGAACAAGTGGCGGGGGACCTTGTTCATCGCGTGGAGAACGCGCTGGTCGAACTCGGCAATGCCGGTCTCGGAGCTTGTTCTCGCTGCCAAGGCGGCGATCACCTGTACCATGGCGAGCCGCTCGACCGCATAGCGCGCCTCGGCACTCTGTTCCTCCGCAGCCAGCTCGCCTTCAGCCCGCGCGCCAGCTAGCGAGAGACCGCCGAGCCCAAAGGAAACGGCCAACAAGAGAACCGCACAGAAGGACCCAGCCGAGCCCAACATCCATATCCGCAAGAGGCTCATATGCCCACAACCCACATGCCTGCCCAGAACGCCGAGGAATACTAGCATGCGGCGGTGCGGCCTTGTAGATTCCTCCCGGACCGTCCGAGTGCCTGGGCAGGCGCTTGGCCGTAGCGTTCGAATAGGGATCGCATTGCGTTATGATTTTGGCCTGTTGCGAACGATTCACCCGATGTCCGCTTATCTAGGGATTTCGTCCGCTTTACCCCCAATAGCGGACATTATTCGGGTACGCCAATATGTCCGTTCCTGACCCATAACGGACATTACGAGCGTTCATAGACACTGTCGCTTGTCCCCCATACACTTCGCTCTGTTAGGGGGAGAAGCCAGTAGATGGCCGAAGAACACGCCGAGCGTAGGCTCGCTGCCATCCTTGCTGCCGATGTTGTCGGCTATTCCCGGCTGATGGAGGCCGATGTCAAACCATCGCAAAGATACAATTCGGACGGTTAAGCAGTCGTTGAAATCAACCGACCGGGTTCGGTTTGCAAATGTTTGACTTGATCGCGGAGGAGTTCGGTTGGTATGTTAATATTTGAATTTAGTCGCCAAAAAGTAGAAACAAAAAATCGGTTTATGTAAGTAAAATTAATAAAAATAAATAATGAATCGTTATTTGGGGAGGGACCGCCAGTGAAACCCGCGCCGTTTCAATATGAACGCCCTAAGACGATCGAAGGCGTTCTAGCCGTACTTAATCAATATGGCGAGGACAGCAAGATACTCGCCGGCGGGCAAAGCCTGATCGCGATGATGAATACGCGCGCGTTGCAGCCGCGCGTTGTCATCGACATTAACCGTGTGCCGGCCCTCGATACCTTGGCCGTGGAGGACGACACGCTGGTTATCGGTGCGCTGGTTCGCCATAGCGAAGTTGCCGGGTCGCCGATCGTGCGCGAAGCCAATCCGTTGATAGCCGAAGCCTATCCGCACCTTGCCCACCGTCCGATACGCAACCGCGGCACGCTGGTCGGCAACCTCGCCCACGCCGATCCAGCGTCGGAAATGCCGGCAGTGATGGTGGTAGGCGAGGCGGTAATGACCCTGCGCAACCATGACAACTTGCGCACCGTACACGCCGAGGATTTTTTCCTCGGTCCGTTCGAAACGGCGGCGCGGCCCGATGAGCTACTGACGGAAATACGCATTCCCGTTGCGCCGCAAGAACAGGGTTGGGGGTTTCGGGAGTTCAGCCCGCGCAAGGGCGATTTCGCGCTGGCTTCGGTTGCGACGGTAATGTCTGTTGTCGACGGCAAGATCGCCAGCGTTCGCCTGGCGTGCGCCGGCATTGGCCCCTGCGCCTGCCGGCTCGCCGACGCCGAAGGCATTTTAGCCGGCGCAACGCCCGGTGAGGAGGCCTTCGCCGCGGCTGCCGCGGCCGCGGTCGCAACGATCGATCCGCAAGAGGATTTTCACGCCGATGCGGCCTACCGCCGCGATCTGGTGGGCACCCTGATGCGGCGAGCGCTCGCCGATGCCCACGGCCGGTGCGCAGCCTGACGGCTACACGGGAGGACAACGATGGACAAGGTGAAAGTCGCCGTTACGGTCAACGGTACCGACTACGAACGCGATGTCGAGCCGCGTTTGCTGTTGAGCGATTTTTTGCGCGAGAGCCTCGGTTTGACCGGCACCCATGTCGGTTGCGAGTACGGTGTGTGCGGCACCTGCACGATATTGCTCGACGGCCAATCGACCCGTTCGTGCCTGTGTTTTGCAGCGCAGGCGGACGGCTGCGAGATTGAAACCGTCGAATCGCTTGGCGCAATCGACAACATGCATGCATTGCAGGAGGCGTTCTGGGAAAAGCACGGCCTGCAATGCGGGTTCTGCACGCCCGCGATGTTGATGGTTGCCGTCGAATTGTTGCGCGAAAACCCCGATCCGACGCGCGAGGAGATTCGCGAGGCGGTGTCGAGCAATTTATGCCGGTGCACCGGGTATCAGACCATCATCGAATCGATCGAACTGGCCGCCCAGCGAATGCGCCAGCAGGAGGCCGCCGAATGAGCAACACCAGCGATCGCATTCCGCCGAGCCGGCAAACCGAAGAGCCGAGGGCGGAGTATAGATGGATCGGCAAGAGCATGAAGCGGGTCGAGGACCCGCGCCTGCTGACCGGCCACGGCAAATATGTCGACGATGTAGTGCTGCCGCACATGGCGCACGCGGCGGTTCTGCGCAGCCCCCACGCCCACGCTAAAATTACGGCTGTCGACACGTCGGCAGCGGCCGCCTTGCCGGGCGTCCTGTGTGTCATGACGGGCGAGGATGTCGCGGCGGTCACGGGACCGCTGCCGACCTTCGCCAGCCCACCCTGCGAGCAGCGCTGTGTCGCGCTCGATCGGGTGCGCCATGTCGGCGAACCGGTGGCGATCGTCGCTGCCGAAAGCCGGTATATCGCCGAGGATGCGTGCGACCTTATCACGGTTGAATACGAGGAACTTCCCGCCGTCGTCGACCCGGAGGAGGCGGTCAATTCGAGCGGCGATGCGGTTCTGCATCCCGACCGTGGCGACAGCAATATCGCCATGAAGCGCCGATTCACATTCGGACCTGTCGACGAGGATTTCGCCAACGCCGATACTGTCGTCAAGCGCCGCCTGCGCTGGCCGCGCTCCGGTGCTCAGCCGCTGGAGACCGCCGGTGCGGTTGGCTCCTATGACGGTGGCACCGGCAAGTTCACCATCCACGTCAACAGTTCGATGTACAACTATGTCGGCTGGTTGCTTGCGGTGACGCTCGGGGTCGAGCCGCACAAGCTGAATATCGTCCCGACAGACGCTGGTGGCAGTTTTGGCAGTAAGCTGTTCCTCCATAAAGTTCCGGTCATTGCGGCGACGCTGTCGCGCGCCATCGGCCGGCCCGTCAAATATATCGAGGATCGTCTCGACAACACCACCAGCTCGGATAATATGGGGTCGGACCGGGTGTATAACGCCGAACTCGCGGTCAAGAATGACGGCACGATCCTTGGGCTGCGGTTCGATTGCATCGACGACTACGGCGCCTATTTCCAATTCGGCGTCGGCCATCACGGCAATGCGTTGTCGCAAATTTGTGGTCCCTACAAATTCCGCAGCGTCGACATGAACCTGACAGCGGTGTTCACCAATAAGTGCCAGCAAGGCGCCTATCGCGGGTTCGGCTCGGAAGTCGCCAATTTCGTCATCGAGCGGATGGTCGACGCCGCCGCCGACGAGCTGAAACTCGACCCGATCGATATCCGCCGCCAGAACTTTATTCAGCCTGATGATTTTCCGTACATAATTCCCAGCGGCAACATGTATGACAGCGGCAACTACTCGGCGGTGTTGGACAAAGCGCTGGAACTACTCGACTACGAGGGCTGGCGCAAGAAACAGGCCGAATTCCGTGAACAAGGACGCTACATCGGTATTGGCGTCGCCACCTGTCAGGAGCGTAGCGTGTTCAGCGCCACCGAATTTTGGATGCTGAACGAAGAGCCGGGGTTCGCGCTGACCAGCTCGCCGGAAAGCGTCCAGTTGAAGATCGATCCGACCGGCAAGGCGTTCATCACGCTGGGGGCGCCGTTCTGGGGCAATAGTCCGGAGACGGTCGCAACCCAGGTCCTCGCCGAACAATTGCAAATGTCGCCCGACGACATCGTCGTGACCTACGCCGACTCCGACGCCGGTTTCAACTCGACCGGTCCGGGCGGAAGCCGATTCACGGTGATGATCACGGGAGCGCTGGTTGGCGCCAGCGCGCAACTACGCGACAAGCTATTTCTGATCGCCGGTCATCTGATGGAGGCCGATGTAAGGGACCTGGAACTGCGCGACAGCGCGGTCGGCATCAAGGGTGTGCCGGAAAAGCAACTGACGATCGCCGAAATAGCCATGCAGGCGCACTTCTTCCGGCTGTCATTGCCCGATGAGCCCGAGTTCGCCAGCGGTCTCGACGCCAGCTTCGTCTACGATCATCCGGCAACCACCATGCCGTCGGACGACCGCGCCGATATGGGTGTGTTCTATCCGATCATGGGGCATATGTGTCACATGCCCGTCGTCGAGGTCGATATCGAGACCGGACGGATCGAGTTTTTGAAATATGTGGCGGTGCACGACTGCGGCACCATGGTCAATCCCATGACGCTGGCCGGCCACGTCCGTGGCGGCACCGCCCAGGGGATCGGCACGGCGATCTACGAGCATTTCTACTACGATGAGGCCGGCCAATTGCTGACAGCGATGTATACCGACTATCACATGCCGGGCGCCTACGAAGTACCTGATATTCTCGAAGTCGGTCATGTGGAAACGCCGTCGCCCTTCACCGAATTCGGTATCAAGGGCGGGGGCGAAGGCGGACGCATGGGCGCGCCGATGGCGATTGCCCATGCGGTCGAGGATGCGCTGGCGCCCTTTAATATCAAGGTCGATGAGCTGCCGTTAACGCCCAAGCGTGTCCGCACCCTGATCCGGGACGCCCAACTCTCCCAGGCGGCGGAATAGCCACAGCACAGCTTTGATCAGCCGTCAACTGTCCATCGAAACGGGTGCACTCCACAAGTACGACTGCTTTACCTCCAATAACGGACATGCAATTGCCGATGTCTGCTTAACATCTAATTTCGTCCGCTTTCGGGGGTAGAGCGGACATAAAATCCATAGCGGCTAATGTCCGTTCCTGACCCTTAACGGACATTACCAGTCTGCTCCCATAGACACCTGCCGCTACCCTACTTAGAGTAATTTCAGTGCGCGTATTGCGAAGGGAGAGCCTCCCGTGGCACCCGATCGCGTGGAACGCAGGCTCGTGGCAATTTTCGCC
>JAPUHN010000083.1 GCA_027297685.1 Alphaproteobacteria bacterium
CAACGGGATCGGACGCCAGTGCTGCCATCGCCAGACTGGCGGAACTCGTCGGCGCTGGCTTCGACGAGGGTCGGAACAGCCCCGGGCGTTCCGGATCGGCAATGGAATGATTCGCGGAAGATGGCGACCGAACCGTCGTCAGCATTCGGCAACCCCGATAGCGCGGTTGTCGGTACGCGGCCGGTCTGGTAAGACGCGCCCAAAATCGAACCCTCAACACCGATACGGGCACTGGCCAATCACCGCTGGAATAGGTTTGGCCCAACCGTCCCAGGAGTTTTTAGATGACCGTCGTTGCTGATGCCGCCGCTGGTGGCGATTACAAGGTTGCCGATATCACGCTTGCCGAATGGGGGCGTAAGGAAACCGCCATCGCGGAAACTGAAATGCCTGGTCTGATGGCGCTGCGCGAGGAGTATGGCGAGGCCAAACCATTGGCCGGCACGCGCATCGTTGGTTGTTTGCATATGACAATCCAGACTGCGGTGCTCATCGAGACGCTGATCGCGTTGGGCGCCGAGGTCCGCTGGTCGTCGTGCAATATTTTCTCCACGCAAGACCAGGCGGCGGCGGCGGTCGCCGCTGCCGGTGTGCCCGTGTTTGCGTGGAAGGGCGAGACCGATGAAGAGTTTTGGTGGTGCATCGATCAAACAATCGAGGGCCCGAACGGCTGGCGACCGAATATGATCCTCGACGATGGCGGCGATCTGACCGCGGTGATGCACGAAAAGTATCCCGACCTGCTGGCCGATGTTCGCGGCCTCAGCGAAGAGACCACAACGGGCGTACACCGCCTGCACGAGATGGCGCGCGACGGATCCTTGAAAGTGCCGGCCTTCAACGTCAACGACAGCGTGACCAAATCGAAGTTTGACAATCTTTATGGTTGCCGAGAGAGCCTGGTCGACGGAATCCGCCGGGCGACCGACGTCATGATGGCTGGCAAGGTGGCGCTGGTGTGCGGCTTCGGTGATGTCGGCAAGGGATCGGCGGCAAGCCTGCGCAACGCCGGTTGCCGGGTCATGGTGACCGAGGTCGACCCAATCTGTGCGCTCCAGGCGGCGATGGAAGGCTACGAGGTGGTGACGATCGACGACATGGCATCGAGAGCTGACATTTTTGTGACCGCAACCGGCAATCTGGATGTCATCACGATCGACCATATGCGCGACATGAAAGATCGCGCGATCGTGTGCAACATCGGCCATTTCGACACCGAGATCCAAGTTTCGGCGCTGCGCAACTATCCCTGGCACAACGTCAAACCGCAGGTTGATGAGATCGAGTTTCCTGACGGCAAGCGTATCATTCTGTTGGCCGAGGGAAGGTTGGTGAATCTGGGCTGTGCGACCGGTCATCCGAGCTTTGTCATGAGCGCCTCGTTCACCAATCAGGTGTTGGCGCAAATCGAGCTATGGAACAACACCAGTGCTTATGAAAACCAAGTCTACGTGTTGCCCAAACATCTCGACGAAAAGGTTGCGACGCTGCATTTGAAAAAAGTCGGCGCGAAGTTGACTCAGCTGACACCCCAACAGGCCGAATATATCGGCGTGCCGGCGGCGGGACCGTTCAAGACCGATAGTTACCGGTATTAAGTTCTTAGATCGCTTGCGGCGCTCACGGCACCTGCATAGACTTTCGCCATCCTCGCCACCGCGTCGTTTATCTTGGAAAACGACATGGCGGGGCGACTCGAAACTGGGTTTTAGTCTCTGATTGTGACGATTCTGGACACAGTCCTGCTGCTCGCCCTTGTCGTGGGGGGGCTTGGTGCGGCGATTATTTTGTGGCGTCAGGCAATGGCGGCACGCACCGCCTTAGCGGCGCGCGATCGGCTGTCGGCGACGTTGACGAGCGCTCCGGCCGGCTATATTTCGTGGTTTGCCGGCGAAGAACAAACCATGTCAGCCGGGTCGGCCGCGATTGTGGGTATCGACTCCCCTTCCGGGTATGCCGGCTTACGTGAATTGTTTGCCGACAGCGACCGTGATTCGTTGGATCGAATGGTCGAGAATTTGCGTCAGCGCGGCGAAGAGTTTTCGGTCACTCTGCTAACAATCGATGCTGGTCGGGCGATGCAATTGAACGGCCGCCGAGCCCGAACATCGCCATTGGACGTGTTGTGGATCAGCGATGTGACCAGCGAAACGGCTACCCAGTCGGATACGAGCATTCAGCTAACTGCCGCCGAAGTCGACCGGGATGGCCTGCGCGCGATGCTCGACGCTTTGCCCTTTCCGGTTTGGCGGCGCGGCAAGAATTTGACTTTGACCCAGACCAATCGCGCCTACATGGAGAGCGTACGGTCCGGAAACGACGACGCCGAGGGAGGAAATGCAAAACTCGTCGAGATTGATAGCGGACCGGAAATCCAATTGGCCAGCCTGGCCCAGGCAACGGGTGTTCCTCAGTCTGAGAGTCGGCATACCGTCATTGGCGGCGAGCGGCGTTTGGTGGAATTCAATGAGATGCCGAGCGATATGGGCATCGTCGGCTATGCCACCGACTTCACCCAGCTTGAGAACATACAAGAAGAACTTGCCAGCCATATCGCCGCACACAGCGACGTATTGGGGAATGTGGCCGCCGCGATCGCCATATACGGCCCCGATACGCGGTTGAAATTCTACAACGCCGCCTATGGACGCCTGTGGGACGCCGACACTGTCTGGCTCGATACCGAACCGACGCTCGGCGAAGAACTGGAAACGCTTCGTGACCGCCGGATGGTCACCGAAGAGGTCGATTTTCGCGCATTCAAAGCGGATCAAATCAAGCTATTCACTTCGCTGATCGCGCCAACCGAAACGCTGGTGCATTTGCCGGACGGCAAGACGCTATTTAAACGCATCTCGCCGCATCCGTTCGGCGGCTTGATGTTCACCTATGAGGACGTAACCAGCCGCCTATCGCTCGAGCGGCAATACAACACGTTGATCGAAGTGCAGCGGCAAACGCTGGATAATCTGTACGAGGGCGTCGCGCTGGTTGGCGCGGACGGCAGGTTGAAACTATGCAATTCGGCATTTGGCCGTCTCTGGCAGCTATCCACATCCGAACTGAACGGCGAGCCCCAGATGCGCGACTTGGTCGACAAATGCCGCCATTTCTATCCAGAGGAACTCGAATGGGAATCGCAACGGCGTAGCATCGTCAATGGAATGATGTCGCGCGAACCGGCCAGCGGAACCCTCGAGCGGACCGACGGAACGGTGCTCGAATATACCGGTGTTCCCTTGCCCGACGGCATGAAATTGATGACATATCTGGACGTCAGCGACCGCAACAGAGTGGAGCGGGCGCTGCGCGAGCGCAACGAGGCGCTCGAGCAGGCCGATCGCCTGAAATCCGAGTTCGTCGCCAACATTTCCTACGAATTGCGGACACCGCTCAACTCGATCATTGGCTTCTCCGAAATGTTGAGTGGCGAAATGTTTGGTACGCTCAATGAGCGGCAGACCGGCTATGTCGGCGATATATTGCAGGCCAGCGGTTCCCTGCTCGATTTGATTAACGACTTGCTTGACCTGGCCACAATCGAAGCTGGTTACATGGAACTCGAGCGCTCGGAGTTCGAGGGTCACGAATTGGTCACCAGCGTGGCGGCGTTGCACCGCGAACGAGCACGCCAGGCCGAACTGACGTTAGTTGTCGATTGCCCAGAGGATATTGGCCAAGTCTACGCCGATGAGCGTCGCCTCAAGCAGGTCTTGTTCAACTTGGTCAGCAACGCCATCAAATTCACGCCGGAGGGCGGTACCATCACCCTCGGTGCGCGCCGCAGCGATTCGGATATCGTTTTTTTCGCGAGCGACACCGGCGTGGGTATTCCCGAAGACGAACATGATCGGGTATTCGAGAAGTTCGAGCGCGGCAGTGGCGCCGCTGGTCCGCAAAGCGGGGTTGGGGCCGGGTTAGGACTGAGTTTGGTCAAGAGCCTGATTGAGCTCCATGGCGGCGATGTGCAATTGGAATCGTCGCCGCACGAAGGGACATCGGTTTTCTGCCGACTGCCGACCGAGCCGCAGGAAGCGATCGCTGCCACGGCACGCTCCGAATGACGGCGGCGCCGGCCGGCAAGAGGCCGGCGACCCTTACGCGAGACCTGCGCGATATAGCGGCGACGAATGAATTGGGCGCTGCTGTTGCCCGGCAGCTGGGCGCGGGTGATATCGTGGCGTTGTACGGCGAACTTGGCGCCGGCAAGACCACGCTTGCGCGCGCCCTCATAGCGGAACTCGGATATGCGGGCGAAGTGCCGAGCCCGACTTTTACCCTGGTCCAATATTATGATCTGTCGCCGGTCGCCGTCTGGCATATCGATCTCTACCGCATCGACGATCCGAACGAGATTATCGAACTGGGCTTCGAAGAAACGTTGGCCGAGGCGATATCCCTCATCGAGTGGCCGGAGCGCATGGGTTCGCTGTTGCCCGCCAACCGCTTGGATATCGTTTTGTCTTATGCCGGCGCCGATGATAGCAGGCGGGCCGAATTGACCGGCCACGGTAGTTGGCGCGATCGGTTGGCGGAGGCCGGCGATGGGTTCTGAACCGGCCGCGCTCGCCCCGTCGGTCTTTAACATTCCATCCCATGTGCCGTTCGTCGATGCCTTGGCGGCCGGCGTCACCACGCTTCACGCGAGCGGCGACGATCCTCTGGCGCTGGCGCGGGTCCTGATTCTACTGCCGACGCGGCGGGCCTGCCGCGCCTTGCAGGATGCGTTTTTGCGCCATAGCGGGGGCCGCGCGTTATTGCTGCCTCGCATGGTTCCGATCGGCGACATCGACGAAGACGCGTTGCAGTTCGATTTGTTGGCGATGCAATCACCGGAGTCCGAGCGCGAAATCCCGCCGGCGATCGGTGATCTGCGCCGGCGCCTGTTGTTGGCGCGCCTGGTTCAGGAAAGCGCAGCCCGAACCAGCGAACGGCAAACGGGCGAGGGGCAGTTGCCGATCGATCAGGCGGTTCGTCTGGCCGGTGAGTTGTCGAGTTTGCTGGATCAGGTACAGACCGAGCGGCTCGGTTTCGAGCGCCTCGCCGGCCTGGTGCCGGAGGATTATGCCACCCACTGGCAACTGACTCTTCAGTTTCTCGGTGTTTTGACCGGCGCTTGGCCTGAACGGCTGGCCGCGGAGGGGGTTATCGATGCCGCCGAGCGACGCAATCTATTGTTGGCGGCCCGCGCGGCAAACTGGCAACGCAACCCTCCACCAACGCCGGTGATCGCGGCGGGCAGCACCGGCAGCATTCCCGCGACGGCGGACTTATTGGCCGTCGTTGCCCATCTGCCGGCCGGTGCGGTTGTGCTGCCCGGCCTCGATCGCGACCTCGACGATGACGTCTGGGACATGGCCGAACCGTCCCATCCGCAATTCGGCTTGCGGCAATTGCTCGCCCGTCTCGGTGTATCGCGCGACGATGTTGAGGCCTGGCCAGGCGTGCCGCCAGCCGATGACCGCCAGCGGGCGCGGGCTAATTTGATCAGCGCCGCATTGCGACCGGCCCCGGCGACCGACAGCTGGGCCGACATCGAAAAGCTCGACGCTGCGGCATTGGCGGGCTTGACGCGCATCGATTGCGCGGGCGCCGATGAGGAAGCGGGTGCGATAGCGCTTATCATGCGCGAGGTCCTTACCGAGCGCGGGCGCACCGCGGCCTTGGTCACACCAGACCGAGGCCTGGCACGCCGGGTTGCGGGCGCACTCGCACGCTGGAATGTGGTCGTCGATGACAGCGGTGGCGTTCCACTGGCAGAAACGCCGCCGGGTGTCTTCTTCCGGTTGATCGTCGAGATGATTGGACAGGCAGCCGCACCGTACCCGCTATTGTCGGCGTTGAAGCACCCCTTGGCAGCGGGCGGCTTGTCGCCAGGAGGCTTTCGCAGCCTCGTGCGGACCCTCGAAATCGCCGTTCTGCGAGGGCCTCGCCTGGCGCCCGGCCTGCCGGAACTGGCGGCGGCTGCCCGCCGCGCCGCCGCTGAGCTTGAAGACCCCGAACTTACCGCCGCCGCCGATATGCTCGATGCGGTGGTCGTCAGCGCCCAACCGTTTGCCGAAATGCTCGCCGGTCCGGTCCGGCCGGTTGGCGAAATTGTCGAGGCTCACGCCCGCTTCGCCGAAACTCTGGCGGCGAGCGACACCCTATCGGGAGCCGATCGCTTGTGGGGTGGTGACGCCGGCGAGAACCTGGCCGCCTTCGTCACCGACTTGGTCGACGCCGGCCATGTTTTGGGCCCGGTGTCGCCGGCACGCTATCCCGCGTTACTCGAAGCCCTGTTCGCCGGGCGAACCGTGCGGCCGCGTTTTGGCAGCCACCCGCGTCTCGCCATCCTGGGTCCGTTGGAAGCGCGGCTGCAACGCTACGACGTGATGATCCTGGGGGGGCTCAACGAGGGCACATGGCCACCCGCGCTTGCCGCCGATCCCTGGATGAGTCGGCCGATGCGGGCCGATTTCGGGCTACCGCAGCCGGAACGGCGCACTGGCTTGAGCGCCCATGACTTCACCCAGGCAATGGGCGCCAGCGAGGTATATCTGACGCGCGCGCTTCGGGTCGACGGATCGCCCACCGTGCCGGCCCGCTGGTTAACCCGGCTGAAGTTTGCTGCCCAGGCGCTCGATCTGGATCCAGCCGAAATGACGGCGCGGGGCGACAATTGGTTGGCCTGGCACCGGGCGCTCGCCGTTGTCCAGCCCGACGGCGCGCCCGCACCCACTATTTCCGACCGGGGGCGGCCACGTCCGACCCCGCCGGTCGCCGCGCGGCCGCGCAGACTGTCGGTCACCGACATCGAAACCTGGATGCGCGACCCTTACGCCATCTATGCGCGCCACATCCTGAAACTGCGCGCGCTGCGGCCGCTCGATCAGGCGCCGGACGCTGCCGACTACGGTTCGCGCATACATAGCGTGCTCGATCGTTTCCTCAGCCAATGCGCCCCGGGGCCGTTGCCCGAAGACGCGCTCGCCCGGCTGGTTGCGGCCGGCGCCGAAATGCTCGCTCCGATCCGCGCTTTACCGGCGGTATGGACCTTTTGGTGGCCGCGCTTTCTGCGCATCGCCGAATGGTTCATCGAAACTGAGACAGCGCGCCGCGCAGGCGTCGCCGAAACGTACACCGAGGTAGTCGGCAGGCTCGTTTTGGCGGGACCGCAAGGGCCCTTCGAATTGGTCGCCCGGGCAGACCGGGTCGACCGTCTGACGGACGGCAAGCTGGCGATCATCGATTTCAAGACCGGCGCGGTTCCCGGCATGGCGGAAGTCATCGCCGGTTTCGCGCCGCAACTGCCGTTAGAGGCGGCAATGGCTGCCGCCGGCGGATTTGAAAATGTGCCGCCGGGTTCAGTCGGTGATCTGGAATATTGGCGGTTAAGCGGAGGGCGTACCGTCGGCGCTGTATCTTCGGTTGGCGGCGACGCCCCCGACGAGCTGGCGCAACGGGCCCAGGCCGGGCTGAGCCGGCTCATCGAGACCTTCGACGATCCGGCGACACCCTACGAAAGCCGCCCCCGCGCCAACTGGGCGCCGCGATATTCCGATTACGAACATTTGGCCCGGGTCAAGGAATGGTCGGTGTCCGGCCCGGACGGCGACGGCAGTGGAGACGGCGCGTGAACATTTCCGCCGTTCCGGAACAGCTCTACCAACTGACGCAAGCCAATCAGCGCCGGGCGGCGAACCCGCGCGCGAGCGCCTGGGTGGCGGCGTCGGCGGGCTCGGGCAAGACCAAGGTACTGACCGACCGGGTATTGAGCCTGTTGCTGGCTGGAGTCGCGCCGCAGCGCATCCTCTGTCTCACTTTCACCAAGGCGGCGGCGGCGGAAATGGCCCAGCGCATCAACGCCGAATTGGGGGACTGGGCGATCGCCGACACGCAAGAACTGGCTGCGAAGTTGGAGGCGCTCAGCCGCGGTCAGGTCGACGCCGTGCAAATCGGCCGCGCCCGCCGGCTATTCGCGCAAGTGCTCGACGTGCCCGACGGCATGAAGATCATGACCATCCATGCGTTCTGCCAGTCTGTGCTGCGGCGCTTTCCCATCGAGGCCGAGGTGGTTCCCCATTTTGCCGTGATGGACGAGCGCGATTCCAACGAATTGCTGGAAGCGGTGCAGCTCGAGCTGATGGTGCGCGCCCAGGCCGACGATGGCGCGTTGGCTGCATCGGTTGCCGACATCACCAGCCGCATCCATGAAACACGGTTCCCCGATCTGATGGCCGAGTTGACGGCCGCGCGCGGCCGTATCGCCGATCTGATCGCGCGCCATGGCGGTGTCGACCCCCTGGTGGCGGCCATATACGGGGCGCTCGGGTTGCAGGATGGGGAAACTCCCGACTCCATTATCGGCGCGGCGTGCGATGCGGAATTGTTCGATGACGAAACGCTGCACCGTGCCGCTAACGCGTTGTCGCAAGGCAGCGCCGCCGATCAAAACCGTGCTGCAGATATCGGCCGCTGGTTGGCCAAGCCGGACACCCGCAATCGCTTGTTCGAAAATTATTGCGCGGTCTTTTTGACCAAAGACGGCCAGGTACGCAAAACGCTGATTACCAAATCAGCGCTGGCGAGCGACGCGCAAGCGGGCGATATCTTGGCAACTGAGGCGGCGCGCATACACATCACACAGGCGCGCTTGCATAGCGCCAACATCGGACACGCGACCGCGGTGCTCATTCGCGTCGCCCATGCGCTTATCGAATCCTATACGCAGCATAAGTCGGTGCGTGCATTGCTCGACTATGACGATCTGATTATTCGCACCCGCCAACTACTCCAAGCCGAAGGCCGGGCCGCCTGGGTGCTGTTTAAGCTCGATGGTGGGATCGACCATATTCTCATCGACGAGGCGCAGGACACCAACCCCGATCAGTGGCGGGTTGTAGCGGCCTTGGCGGATGAGTTTTTCGCCGGCTTTGGTCTGCGCGACGAGGCGCTCGAAGACGCTGGTCTGCCCAAGCGTAGCGTGTTTGCGGTCGGCGATGTCAAACAATCGATTTATAGTTTTCAAGGTGCTGAACCACAGGCCTTCGAGGGCATGCGGCGCTATTTCAACAACCGCGCACTCGACGCCGAACGCGGCTGGGAGGATGTGCGCCTCGATGTGTCGTTTCGCTCGACCGGTCCGGTGCTGCAGGCCGTCGACGCCGTGTTTGCCCACGCGCCGGCGCGCACCGGTGTGGTCGATGGCGAGGATTTGCTCCAGCACTTGCCAATTCGCGCCGGCGCCGGCGGCTGTGTTGAGATCTGGCCGCCTTTGAAACCGATCGGTCCGCCCGAGCCGGAGCCCTGGAAGCCGCCGGTCGAGAGGGTTTCCGTCGCCGGCGCGCGCGAGCGCCTGGCCGGCTTGGTGGCGCGGCGGATCGCCGCATGGGTCCACAATGGTGAGATCCTCGAAAGTAAGGGCCGGCCGATCGAACCGTCCGACATCATGGTCCTGGTGCGCCGACGCGGGCCGTTTGTCGAAGCGCTGGTGCGCGCGCTGAAGGATTCAGACGTCGCCGTCGCCGGTGTCGACCGTATGGTTTTAAACGAACAACTTGCGGTCATGGATCTGCTGGCTCTGGGCGAATTCCTGCTGCTGCCGGAAGACGATCTTACCTTGGCGACGGTATTGAAAGGGCCGCTGCTGGGGTTGCACGACGACGACCTGTTCGACTTGGCCCACCAGCGTGACGGTAGCATCTGGCAGACGCTGCGCCGCCGAGCCGCTGAAGACCCTCGATTTGGCCGGGCGCACGATTATTTGTCGCGGCTGCTGGGAGAGGTCGACTTTCTACGGCCCTACGAGCTGTACGCCCAGCTTCTGAACCGTGGCGGGCGTGCGGCGATCCTATCGCGCCTGGGCCCCGACGCCGCCGACCCGCTCGATGAGTTTCTCTCGCTGGCGCTTGCCTACGAACGCACCAATACACCCTCGTTGCAGGGGTTTCTCCATTGGATGGCGACGGGCCGCGCCGAGGTAAAGCGCGATCTCGAGCAGGCCAGCGGCGCGGTTCGGGTGATGACCGTGCACGGCGCCAAGGGCCTGCAGGCGCCAATCGTCATTTTGCCCGACACCATGCAGGTGCCCGTCGGATCGCCCCAACTGCTGTGGCCCGAGACCGGCGGCATTATGCTGTGGGCGCCGCGCGCCGACGATCGCGACGAAGTCGCCGGCGCGGCCTACGAGCGCGCGCGCCAGTTGCAGGCCGAGGAATATCGCCGGTTACTCTATGTGGCGATGACCCGTGCCGGAGATCGGCTCTACATATGCGGCTGGGAAACCGCCCGTGGCGCCCCGGAAGACTGTTGGTACCGGTTGATTCAAGACGCCATGGAAAGTGTCGCCCAGCCCGTTGAAAGCAGCTTTCTCGCCAATGATTCCGAAGCCATCGATTCGACTATTCTGCGCCTGCAGTCCGCACAACACGATGCACCGGTTGCCGAAACGGCGCCTCAGCGTCGCGTCGATGCGCCGCCCCTGCCCGACTGGGCAAGCGAACCTGCGCCTGCCGAACCCACGCCCTCGCGGCCCCTGGCGCCGTCCCACGCCGAGCACGATCCGCCGGTCCGCTCGCCGCTCGACGCCGACGACGATCTGAACCGGTTCAAACGGGGCACGATCATTCACTACCTACTGCAATGGCTGCCGGGATTGTCGCCTGAGCACCGCGCTGCGGCGGCGCACAACTATCTCGCGCGCCCGACGTTGGAATTGTCCGATGACGCGCAAGAGCGGTTGGCGACGGAGGCCCTGGCGGTGCTCGAAGATGAGGCACTATCCGGTCTGTTTTCGCCGGCTAGCTTGGCCGAAGTGCCTATATCGGGCGTCGTCAGCGGCGGCGACGGGCGCGAACAGGTTGTCTCCGGCCAGATCGACCGGTTGCTGATCGCCGACGGCACAGTGACGGTGGTAGACTACAAATCCAACCGTCCACCGCCGCAAACGCCGGCGGACGTCCAACCGGTATATCTGCGGCAAATGGCTGCATACCGGGCGTTGTTAGCCGACGCCTACCCCGGATTTGCCATCAATTGTTGCCTATTATGGACCGATGGACCGCGGCTGATGGCGCTGCCGAATACGTTGCTGGATCGACATTCCGGCATCTCACCCACGCCGGCGTGATCGGATTTTCCAAAGTGGTTGCTTGACCCGCCCGTGGGTCGCACCTACTTTTCTTGCGAACCGAAGCCGCCACCGAATCGGTTGGCGGCATACGAGGACAAGGACAACAATATGCCCAGCAAACCGATTTCCGACGAATCCTTCGAGGCCGACGTTCTGCAATCCGACAAACCAGTGCTTGTGGATTTCTGGGCGGAATGGTGCGGTCCGTGCAAACAGATTGGCCCCACTTTGGAAGAGTTGTCGGACGACAAAGACGGCGAGTTGGTGGTCGTCAAGCTCAACATCGACGATAACCCCATGACCCCGTCGAAATACGGCGTGCGCGGTATTCCAACCCTGTTGCTGTTCAAGGATGGTCAAGTGGCGTCGATGAAAGTCGGCAGCCTGCCGAAGAGCCAGATTTACGATTGGGTCGACTCGGTCCTGTAGCCGTCGCATCGCCCAATAGCGTTTAAAAAACCCCGCCAACTTGGCGGGGTTTTGTTATTCCAGGCGTAACGGCCAACGCTGGGCAATCGAACTTAGAGCAGTATCCGATCAGATTGAGTATGTTCGCTGCGGCTTTGGCCGCTACTTCGGAAACAGTTACCCCGGTGGCTTTGCGATGGTTGATGAAAACGGAGATCGGTAGATGAGGCGTTCCGCGGTGGAAAAATTCGTTTGGGTTGCCCGTATTGGCGCAGACCCAAATGACGATGTTGATCTTAAGCTGCAAAAATCGTTGCTGGTGTTGTGTTCATTTCCGTTTGTATTTGCCGGCGTAGCGTGGGGCCTGTTGTACTCCTTCTTTGGCGAACCGCTGGCCGGCGCGATCCCGTTCTCGTACGGCGTCGTATCGCTCCTCAGTATCATCCACTTTGGCCTGACGCGCCGGTATCGTTTCTTTCGCTTCAGCCAACTCGCGCTGATCCTTCTGCTGCCCTTTTTACTCATGATCGCGTTGGGCGGATTTGTCCAAGGCAGCGCGGTGATCATGTGGGCG
>JAPUHN010000084.1 GCA_027297685.1 Alphaproteobacteria bacterium
CTTATCTCAAGCGCCATGCCGTTGACACCCGACATATTTGCCCCGCCCGACCCGACGGCAGACGCGCGCCCGAACTTGATCGGCATGAGCCGCGCCGAGATGGCCGACGCGATGGCCGAAATGGGCGAAGCGCGGTTTCGCAGCGATCAGCTGTTCCAATGGATCTACAATCGCGGCGTCGCCGACTTCGACGCCATGACCAACATGGCGAAACCACTGCGCACGGCGCTCGCCGAACGCTTTTCGATCTCCCGGCCGGCGGTCTCCCACGACCTCGACTCGATCGACGGCACCCACAAATGGCTGATCAAGCTGGCCGACGGCAACGAAGTCGAAACCGTCCATATTCCGGAAGAAGACCGCGGCACCTTGTGCGTGTCGAGCCAGATCGGCTGCACCTTGAGCTGCAAATTCTGCCACACCGGCACGCAGCGTCTGGTGCGCAACCTGGGTCCGGCGGAAATTGTCGGCCAGATCATGCTGGCGCGCGACTATCTGGGCGAATGGCCGACCGCCGAACGGCGCACAATCTACGAACGCCAGCTCTCCAACATCGTCATGATGGGCATGGGCGAGCCGCTGTACAACTACGACAATGTGGCGGCGGCCCTGAAAATCGTCATGGATGGCGAGGGCATCGCCATCTCGCGCCGGCGCATCACCTTGTCGACCGCGGGGGTGGTGCCAATGATCCGGCGCTGCGGCGAGGAACTCGGCGTCGGCCTGGCGGTGTCGCTGCACGCCGTGCGTGACGATTTGCGCGACAAAATCGTGCCGCTCAACCGTAAATACCCCCTGGCCGAACTGCTCGCCGCCTGCCGCGACTATCCCGGCGTTCGCAACTCGCGGCGGATCACTTTCGAATACGTCATGTTGCGCGACGTCAATGACAGCCCGGCGGATGCCCGCGAACTGGTGCGCCTGATCGCCGGCATCCCGGCCAAGGTCAATCTGATCCCGTTCAATCCCTGGCCGGGTGCGCCGTTCGAGCGTTCGGGCGACGATGTCATCGAACGCTTCGCTGAAATCGTGCGCAACGCCGGCTATCCGTCGCCGGTGCGCACGCCACGCGGAGCCGACATCATGGCGGCCTGCGGCCAGCTTAAATCGGCCAGCGAGCGAACGCCCAAAGGCAATCTGGGCCGCACCGCCGCGGAATAATCGCAGCACCGCTATGCTTGCCTCGGGCCGGTGCGTGCCTATACTCGCGCGACCCGGCAACCACACGATTTACTGATGGCGCACGACGTTAAAAAAGTAGTGCTCGCCTATTCCGGCGGCCTCGACACCTCGGTCATTCTCAAATGGCTGCAGGAGACCTATGCCTGCGAGGTGGTCACCTTTACCGCCGATATCGGCCAGGGCGAAGAGGTCGAGCTGGCGCGGGCAAAGGCCGACATGCTCGGGGTGAAAGAAATTTTCATCGAGGATCTGCGCGAGGAATTCGTGCGCGACTATGTGTTCCCGATGTTCCGCGCCAACGCGCTCTATGAGGGAGTCTATCTGCTCGGCACATCGATCGCGCGGCCGCTGATCGCCAAACGGCAGATCGAGATCGCAGCGCAAACCGGCGCCGACGCGGTCTCCCACGGCGCCACCGGTAAAGGCAACGACCAGGTGCGTTTCGAGATCGGCTATTACGCCCTCAACCCCGATATTAAGATCATCGCGCCGTGGCGCGAATGGGACCTCACCTCACGCACCAAACTCATCGAGTACGCCGAGGCGCACCAGATACCGATCGCCAAGGATAAGCGCGGCGAGGCGCCGTTCTCGGTCGACGCCAACCTGTTGCACGTCTCTGCCGAGGGCAAAGCGCTGGAAGACCCCTGGCACGAGCCCGAGGAATTCGTTTTCTCGCGTACCGTGGCGCCGGAAGACGCCCCCGACAAACCGTCGTATGTCGAGATCGATTTCGAGCGCGGCGACCCGGTCGCCATCGACGGCGAGCCGCTGTCGCCGGCGGCGTTGCTGACCCGGCTCAACGAGCTCGGCGGCGCCAATGGCATCGGCCGAGTCGATCTGGTGGAAAACCGGTTCGTCGGCATGAAATCGCGCGGTGTCTACGAGACTCCTGGCGGCACAGTACTGCACGCCGCCCACCGGGGCATCGAATCGCTGACGCTGGACCGCGAGGCGATGCACTTGAAGGACGAGTTGATGCCGCGTTACGCCAAGCTGGTCTATAACGGCTTCTGGTTTGCGCCCGAGCGCGAGATGCTGCAGGTGTTGATCGACAAAAGCCAGGAGCACGTGTCGGGCACGGTGCGGCTCAAGCTTTATAAGGGCAGCGCCCAGGTGGTCGGCCGCAAATCGCCGAACAGCCTCTATTCGCTCGACCATGTCACCTTCGAGGACGACGACGTCTACGATCAACGCGACGCCGAGGGCTTTATCAAATTACAAGCGCTGCGGCTGCGGCTGGAAAAAACGCTGCGGGGCGGGGACTAGCCGCCATTTAATCAGATAAACACCCAGATAATAAAAACCCCCGGCCAGGCAGCGGCGCCGAGCACCGTCGGGTGTGCCCAGATCAACGCCAAATAGAGGACGACCGTCACAGCGGGTCGCCACCAGCCGATGCCGGCCCAGTCAAAATTGGTTCGCTTTTGCATCAACGCGAGGAACGGCACGGCGCTGGTGGTTAGCAAGACCGGACCCCAGGCGGCGGCGTGTTGGGCCTCCATTTTCCGGTCGATGTGCGACATGCCGCCAGCGCAGAGGATAAGCAGGCCGCCAAACAGAATAAGGTTGGCGGTGTCGCCATTGGCGAGCAGATGAGCCAGCGCCCACAACGCCACGCCGTTGAGAAACGGGTGGCGGGTAATCCGCATGATACCCGACGTGGGATCGCGACCCGCGGTCAGCGCGTCGCTCCCGGCCATGGTTGGGTTGGGCGTGGTCAGGCCGCACACCGCGAAAAACAGCGCCACCGGCATCACCACCGCCGGTATCCAGGCGAGCACGGCATTGTTGTCCCACAATATTTCCAGCGGCGCATCGCGGTAGGCGAACAGCAACCACACGAACAACGCCGTGATCACCAGCGAGTAATAGACCGGGAAGGTTTTTTCGCCGACCCGGCGCACCAAACCATTGCGCACCGGCGCGCTCGACAACAGAAAATGGCCGCCGACGAACGCGACCGTTGCCGCGAACAGAATATCGAGGCCACCGGTCATCGCCGAATTATCGGCAAACGCTACCGGTTCGTCCAGTCAACGCCAGTCAAGGGCGCACCTCTGCGGCACCCCATCGGACTGGCCCGCCGACCCGCGGGCGTGGTACAGAGCGCCGCCATGACCGCCGACCCGAAGCCAACACTCGATCCGATTGCCGAGAAAATTATTGAACTGCTCGCCGCGGCCGACCCGAACCGTTCGGTCTCTCCGCAGGCAATAGCGCAAGCCATTGCCGATAGCCGCCGCCGGCCAAACGATCCGCCGGATGCGTGGCGGCGCTACTTGCCGGCGGTCAAACAGCAGGCGTTGTTCCTCGCCCGCGCGGGCAAGCTGATCGTCATGCGCAAGGGCAAGCCCGTCGACGCGCAATCGGCGAAAGGCGTGATCCGCTACAAACGGCCGATCTAGCGCGGCAACAAAATAACCTCACCCTTCGACAAGCTCAGGGTGAGGAAGTAATAACGCGTCACCAAGCCGGCGTGTCGATGCCGTTCTGCCGGCAGGCGGCAGTGACCGTATTGGCCAGCAGACAGGCAATCGTCATCGGGCCGACACCGCCTGGCACCGGGGTGATCGCCCCGGCGACCGCGATCGCGGCGTCGAAATCGACATCGCCGACCAGGCGCATCTTGTCGGGATCGTCGCCGGTCGGCGCCGGCACCCGATTGATGCCGACATCGATCACCACCGCGCCGGGCTTGATCCAATCGCCCTGCACCATCTGCGGCCGCCCCACCGCGGCGACGAGAATATCGGCACGGCGGCAGACGTCGGGCAAATCTCGAGTTTTCGAATGGGCTACCGTTACCGTGCAGTTGGCCTGGGTAAGCAACTGGGCCATCGGCTTGCCGACGATATTCGAGCGCCCAAGCACCACCGCCTCGAGGCCGGTCAAGTCGCCCAACCGGTCTTCCAGCAGCATGCGGCAGCCCAACGGCGTGCACGGCACCATGGCGGCGTTGGGTCCGCTCATCTGACCACTCGCCAGGCGGCCGACATTGACCACGTGAAAACCGTCGACGTCCTTGGCCGGATCGATGGCGTCGATTACCGCCGCCGGGTCGATCTGGTCCGGCAATGGCAGCTGAACCAGGATGCCGTGCACCATGGCGTCGTTGTTGAGGGACGCAACCAGGGTCAACAATTCTTCCTGCGATATCGCCGCGTCGAGCCGGTGGTCGGCGGCGGCGATGCCGGCGGCCTCGGCAGCGCGGCCTTTGTTGCGGACGTAGATTTGGCTCGCCGGGTCGTCGCCAACCAGGACCACCGCCAAGGACGGCGCCAGACCATGGGCGGCCTCGATACCGCTGACCGCCGCGCCGATGCGCTCACGCAAACCTTCGGCGAAGGCCTTACCGTCGATAATCCTGTCGGCGAACCGGACCTTCGAATCGCTCATCGGCAACTTCCCTTCGCAACCCCGCCGCCGGTCTGAGTAACGGCGGCCCAAGCGTCTAACACAGCAATCAGGGCTGCGCCATCGCCAGCAATTTCGACTTTTTTGGTACGCGACGAGGCGCCGGAGACAACGATGATATTCGATTTCGCGGTGTGGAAAAACTTGGCCAGCAACTTGCACAGCGCTGCGTTCGCCTTGCCGTTCTCAGGCGGTGCCGAGACCGCAATTTTGACCGCTGGGCCATCGGGCAGATCGATCACGCCCTCGAGCCGATTGCGCCCGGCACGCGGCGTCACCCGCACCCGCAGGAGCACGCCGGCACCGGCGATTTGCCAAGCGGTGCGACCGCCCAAAGGCTTAACCGTAAGGTAGGTTGTTTTGAATCAGGCGCTGAACGAACCACAAGACCATCAAAAGGATAAGCGGTGACAGGTCGAAGCCGCCGACCGCCGGGATTACAGATCTAATGCGCTTGAGCAGCGGTTCGGTAATGCGGTAGAGGAAATCGCCGATCATATAGACCATCTGGTTCGACGTATTGACCACTTTGAACTGCACCAGCCAAGTCAACACGACGGAAATAAAGACCACCAACATGTAAACGCCGATGACTTTGTCAATCAATTGCCAAACAGCAAGCATGAGACAGCGTATCCTGGCTTTGCGGATCGAGCCGAGTGGGGCGACGGCGCAGAGACTAGCCGCGCGGCGGTGTAACTGTCCAGTAAGAGCTCCGAAGGTGTTTAACAGCTGGTAAATCGCATTGCTCTTGGCCGACGCGAAAGCCATCTTGACAGCGGCGTGGACCCCTCACATAGTCCGGCCCCGCCGGCAGGGGAACCGCCGCCCGGCGATACAATTATGATGGGGCCGTAGCTCAGTTGGGAGAGCGCTACGTTCGCAACGTAG
>JAPUHN010000085.1 GCA_027297685.1 Alphaproteobacteria bacterium
AGACTGCAAATCCTTTTATGCCGGTTCGATTCCGGCCCGGGCCTCCATTAATGCCTGTTGCGTGCACGCGTAATTTTGTTATAACGCCGCGCGACCTAATCCGGCGTAGCTCAGTTGGTAGAGCAAGCGACTGTTAATCGCTGGGTCGTAGGTTCGAGTCCTACCGCCGGAGCCAATTCAGACAAGGGGTTAGCTGAAATTCAGCCGGCCCCTTGTTCGTTCAGGCTGCTGTTTGGCTGGTGCTTCGTTACCACCGGCGGCATTGCCGAAATGTTCTGCGGTAATTTTCGCGCGTATCCACATCCGCTTGCCGTGCTCGCACCAATCGGCTCATCTGATCGCGCACCGGCAGCAGCACGCGCCTGAATACCGCTTGGACTTGCGCACGTGCCTCTGCGGGCGAATCCGCCACAGCAGGCAAATCGGGGGTCGGAATGGATAGCGTTGTCAGCGCCGCACGGATCTGTTGCGCGTAGGGGCTCAGGATATTTTGCGCGACAACAACATGCTCCTTTTCATGATCGAGGATTGCCTCGTATTGGCAGCTCCCCGGTTCATATTCACTGGCGATGTTGACATCGAGTTGGTGGTACGACAGTTCGACGTTGGCGCTCGCGACCCAGTAACAACTACCGTCTTGGAAATCCTCGATGTGATAATTTATGAACCAACGCAGGTCGACCTCACCTTGCATGGTGCCGAGGATTTGGCGCCGCCGCCCGTGCGAGTTGGTGCCGCCTAACTGCGCCTTGCTCCGATGGTTTTGGATGTTCGGTACACCGGCGTCGACATCGACGTTGACTTTGAATCTTTCAGCGTCGTCGGGTGACTTGCATTCTTCCGCGGCAGCGTCCTGAATAGACGCCGCGAAAAACACACCGGAAATCGAAATAGCCAAAAGATAACGACGGAAATACAAGGTCCACTGCCTCAAATCATCTGAACGATCGACGCATTTATCCCGTAATGTAATTCGAACTTGTACACTTTTACAAGAACATCATCGTGGCAGCATTCATTTTCACGTGTTCGATCTTGTTGATTGCGCTGGTGAATTACCACTTGCGGCAGCGCCGCCACGTTCGGCGATAATTCTCCAACGTGTCCACCTCCGCCTGCTGTTGTTGCAACAGCTGGATCATCTTGTCGCGAACCGGGAGCAGCGTGCGTCTGAACACCTCTTCGACTTCTTCGCGCGCATCTTCAGGTGTATTCGCGACCGAAGGAAGATGGGAAGTTGGAATGGCAAGCGAAGTCAGCGCCTGATGGATCTGTCGAGCGTAGGGCCGCATTATTCTTTGCGCGACTTCGACATGTTCATTTTCATGATCGAGGACCGCCTCGTATTGGCAGCTCCCCGGTTCATATTCGGCAGCAATATTGATGTCGAGCTGTTGATACGACAGTTCTACCTCAGCGCTTGCCGTCCAGAAACAATAGACGTTTCGCCAGTTTGCAACCTCGTAGCTTATCGACCAGCGCAACTCGAACCCGCTCTCGGTCGTGCCAAGGATCTGGCCCCGCCGTCCATGGATGTTGGTAGTGCCTAGCTGCGCCTTGCTCATAGTGTTGAAGACATTAGGTTCACCAATGTCGACATCGACATGGACTCTGAAATCGCCGGCGTCGCGCGGCGCTCTGCACCCAGCGGCCGATGCGCCGTCGGTCGACGCCACGAACCAGGCGGCGGCAAATAGGTATGCTAATAATTGATAACGCAAGCGCATGGCTCGGAACCTCACCTACATCGATCTATCACTGCGTGTATTGTCCTGCAGATTATGAATAATGCAATCGTATCCGCCAAGCCACCATCACTGATGTGTGCTCCGGAGAACGCACCGGTTCGGATTAACGCCTTATTGTTACAAGAGCCGGTTAATATGCGGCCAGCGATACCTGCCGGCACACGCAATCGTTGCGCCCCGCGACTGGCTCGTGCGGGATCCTTAACCAATTCAAAACAAAAGCTCCGGCAGATACGTCGCGATCACCGGGAACCTGACGATCAAGGCCATGGCGATCAACATGATTATCCAATAGGGCGTCGACGCCTTGAAGATCGTCATGACATTCATCGTGGGATCAATGTCTTGAATCGCTGATTTGACCGTATAGACCAGCAGACCGAACGGCGGGGTCAGCAAGCCTGCCTCGATGGCGATGATCGCGATGATGGCGAAGGCGATCGGATCGAAACCGAGTTTGACTGCGATCGGCGCGAAAATGGCCGCCGTGAGCAGCATGATCGAGATCGAGTCGATGATCATGCCGAGCGCAAACCAAATCAGAACCATCACTGTAATGATCATCAACGGCCCCATGCCGGACCCGAGAAACAGGCTTTCGATGGCGTTGGCCATGCCGGTCATGGCAAGCGTGCGCGAATAGAGCGAGGCTGTAACGAGCAGCAGTAATATCGGCGCCGAGGTGCGGCCGACCGACAGGATGGAGTCGATGAAACCCCGGTAGCGCATGCCCTTGATGAGGGCCAAGATCAGGCCGATGAAGGCGCCGGCACCGGCACCCTCGGTCGGCGAGAAGAAGCCGAACCAGATGCCGCCGAGCACCGCGACGATCACCGCGATGATGCCCAATAGGCTGATCAGAAATTGAGCCGTCGAGACATCGTCGTCTTCATCCGACCCCGCCACCACGTCGGCGCCAACGGCCTGGGCCGTTTCTTGCGGAGCTGCCCCAGCGCCGACTAGGTCGGGCTTCAGGAGGGCCATGGCGAAAACGTAGACGACGAACAGGGATGCCAAGAGAAGACCGGGCAAAACGCCCGCGGCAAACAATTGACCGATCGACTGTTCGGTGAGGATTCCCCAGACGATCATCAAAACGCTGGGCGGAATTAACATGCCGAGGCAACTCGACCCGGCGACCGCCCCCAACGCGAACCCCCTGTCGTAGCCGAACCGTTTCATTTCGGGATACGCGATGCGCGAAAACGCCGCGGCCGAAGCGATGCTGACTCCGGTCACGAAGGAGAACAGCGCGTTGCCGATAATCGTGGCAATGGCCAGCCGGCCAGGTAACCGGCGCAGCAGCCGGTTGATACCGCGGTAGACGTCGGTGATTGTTCCCGATTTGCCGATGAATTCGCCCATCAGCATGAACAGCGGGATAACGGCAAAGATATAGGCCCGGATTGCCTCATAGGCCGTCGCCGCCAGCATGGTCTGGACGGTGCGGAAGGCGTGGACGTCAGCGCCTGTCACCATGAAGATCCCGAGCGCGCTGGTCATTCCCAATGCGATGGCGATATGAACGCCGATGGCGACCAGAGCCACCAGACAAACGACCAATATGACGGCGGTATTGACTTCGAACATGGTGCGCGCTCTGGACTCGCTTTGTGGTGCGGCTATACGCCCGGCGCGTCCGGATCCACTTCGGAATCCAGCAGCTCGGGTTTGAAGACGTCGAGATACGCCAACACGCAATAATTTATTAACGCCAACGCGCTGCCGATCAGGACCGTCCAGCGCGCCGGCCAGGAGGGCACGCGCAGCGCGCCTTCGCCTTCGAATTCGCCGTCGACGAAGGACCGGATGCTCTCTTCCCAACCGCCGGTAATGATCATCAGGAAGAACGCCGCACCCAGCAGATAGCCGAACGCCAGCAGTATCCGTTGCACAACGTCCGGCAGATGGGTCACCAGGAAGTCCGCGCGCAGCATCGATCGGCTGCGAATGGCATAGCCCGCCTGCAGAAAGACGATGATCACGACCGAAGCGGCAACCATTTCCACCGTTCCGTAGATGGGTCGGGAAAAAACGCCCCGACCGATGATGTCGCCCAAAATCAGAAAAACAAGGGCAAAGGCCCAGACGGCCGCCAAAACCATGAGGAACTTGGAGACACGGTCGCTGAAAGTGATGAGGTTCATGTTCGTCTCGCCTTTGACATGCGCGCCGGCGCTATCAATCGGAAAGTGCTTGTCGCGCGATGTCGGCCTCTACCAGGTTCCAATGAGTTACCGGCCGGATACCCGTTTCCTGGCATCCAGCCGGCTACTCGATCATACCGGAACAGACCGGTTTCTGACCTTATTAGACGCCCTATTTGACGACGTAGCGGACCGGCCATTTGTAGCCTTGTTTCTCCGCTGCAACCAAATATGCATTGAGGAGCTTCTTGGCCGGGAAGCCATCCTTCTCGAGCAAGTCGGCGTGCTTCTGCGGCCAATGGGCCAGTCCCTTCGCCCAACCCAAACGGACGTCGGCAGGCAGGTCGGTCACGGTGATGTTTTTACGCAACCAGGCCATGTCTTTCTCGTAACCCACCTTGTTCGCCGAACCGGTCTTGATCTCGAAGCGGTCGGCCACTTCTTGCATGACCGGCTTCACATCCGCCGGCAATTTATCCCAGAACCGGTTGTTAACGGTCAGGCCATGCCAGGTGATCGATCCGAAGCCGATGGTGGTGTAGAACTTGCCCACTTCATGCAGCTTGAACACCGGGCCCCAGGCGCTCGGGAACATGATGCCGCCTTCGGCGACACCCGTCTTGATCTTCTGGTACCAGCCCGGCAAACCGTCGGTGACTGGAACGATGCCAACACCAGCCTGTTTCATCCAGTTCAGATTCAGACCGGCCCCCAGAATTTTATGACCCTTGAGGTCGGAGAGCTTCTTCCACGCGAAGTTGGTACCCAGGTTGTACCCGCCGTCGCCGATGATGGCGAGGAGCGTCTGGTCGAAGCCCTGGAAACGTTCTGCGAGGCTCGGGAACTGGTTGTAGATGTCGGCAGCCGCACCGACGCTTTGGACCGGGTCCATGGTGCCGAACGGCAACATGATCTGGAACGCGTGCATGGGCAGCTTGGACGCCTCGAAGCAGTAGCAGAAGCCGCCGATATCGACGACGCCGTTCTGCACGCCTTCAAATGTATCGAAGACCTTCACGATTGAGCCGCTATAGCCTTCGATGAAGTTGACCTTGTGGCTGGTCTTCGACTCGATCGCCTTTTTCAGTTCGGGTTGGAAGAAATTCTTCATCAATCCCGCATAAACCACGGTCGGCGGATGGCCGGAGGCGATGCGGATCGTGATGGTGTGGTCGGCCTGGACCGCGCTGCTGGCCGCGAGCATGCCGCCTGCCATCAATGTTGCCGCCGCAAACCCGGTTAATGATTTAATCTTGAGCTTCACCATATCCTCCCATTCAGTGTGGTTTTGCCCCGAAACACCCCGGAACATGGCGTCACATTATGTGGGGGTTTTGCCCTATTATTCCCTTGTAATTCGCCACTTTCATGCCACATACTGGAACATCGGGTCACATCCGCTAACTAGCACCTTGTGTGACCCATAAGTGACCCATGGAGCACCACATGCCAAATGTGAGCCACGTAAGCAGACTGACCCAGGCCGGGGTTGACCGGATGAAATCGCCGAAGAAGGGGCGTATCCAGAAGCGGGACAGCATCGTCCCGGGTCTGTGTGTTCGTGTCAGCGAAACCGGGTTAAAAAGTTACTCATTGATTACCCGTCTGCGCGGGAAACAAGTCCGGCTGCCCATTGGGCGGCACGGTGTCATCAAGCTGACTGAGGCCCGCGACAAGGCACGTGAGGCAATGGCTCTGATCGACAAGGGTATTGACCCGCGCGTTGAGTGGGGACGGGTGAAGGAAGCCTCGACAGATGCCATTGAGGAAGTTGTTGAGGATTACATCGAGCGGTACGTCGAAGTGCATAACCGGCCCCGATCGGCCGTCGAGACTAACCGAGCGTTACGCAAACGCATTAAACCGGCATGGAAGGGCCGTTCGATCCGCGACATAACACGGCGCGATATTATAGATCTGCTGGAAGACATCGCGGTAGAGTCCCCAGCGACGGCGAACAGGACAAAGGCCACTATTTCCGGTTTGTTCAACTGGTGCCTGGATCGCGGTATTTTAGATAGCTCGCCAGCCGTTCGGCTAAAGGCCCCTGCCCCGATTGTTGAGCGCGAGCGCGTCTTGACCGACAACGAAATCAAGCGTCTATGGCCCGCCTTTGATAAGCGCGGCGAGCCCTTCGGGGCATATTTCAAATTCCTTCTGCTTACCGGCCAACGGCGCATGGAGGTGGCAACCATGCAATGGGATCACGTTGATTTGGACAACGCCCTTTGGACTATCCCCGCCTAACTCACGAAGGAAAACAGTACACATGAAGTTCCGTTGTCTCCATTGGCAGTCGAAATCCTCTCGGACATGAAGCGACTCGGTGATTTCGTGTTCACCACGCGCGGCAACAAGCCC
>JAPUHN010000086.1 GCA_027297685.1 Alphaproteobacteria bacterium
TTCGGCATCCTCGGTTTCGTGATGCGCCAGTTCGGCTTCCCGTTGGCGCCGATGATCCTGGGCGTGGTGCTTGGCAACATCGCGGAGATCAACCTGGCCCGGGCGTTGGCGATCACCACCGATTTAAGCCCCTTCATTACCCGGCCTTGGTCGCTGTTTTTCTTGATCATCGCGATCTTCTCCGCCGCCTACCCCCTGTTCCAGGCGCATCACGGCAAGCGCAAATGGACGCTGTTCTACCTGCCGGCCGGCTGTGTGGCCGCCGCGGTGCCGCTGTTCATGATGGGCGGGGTGCCGCGGCCGATCCTCGCCACGCTCCTGGCCGGCTTCGGCCTCTGGACCCTGTACCGGCGCTGGCAGAGCGGCTGGCGCCTCGAGCCCGCGGACCAGCCCGCGCTTACGGAGTAGCCGCCCCCGGCAGCAACAATCGCAGCGCGCCGGGGACGATCTCGATATCGACCGGCGGCGCGGCCACGATATCGCCGGCGGCCTCACCCCGGGTCGCCCTATTGTACCAAGAAACGCTGATAATGACCCATAGAGACGGTTTCCCAAGGATTTCGGCCAGGAGCGCAGGGCGCGGCGATGCCCCGGTATCGCAAGTCCTGCGCCGCGTCTACAAGCATTGGGCCGTCCGAAAGCCTTGGGGAAACTGTCGTATTTGGGATGTATTCAGAGGGGATTTCACTCTTAGGTGACGACCACGATTTTACCTGCCGCCCGGTCTTCTTCCATGGTTCGGTGCGCCTCGACGATGTCGTCGATAGAAAACACTGGGCCCGTGCGTATCTTCGCCGTACCTGCTTCGATCGCGTCCACGAAAGCCTGCAGAGGTGTGTCGATGAAGTCCTCGGCTCCACCGGCATATGTGGTCAGATTGACGGCGGTCGGGATGGCGCCCATCGGGCTGAACTTCTCGAACTCCCAAGAATTTCCGACCATGCCTGTCATGCAGACCGTTCCGTGAACAGCGGTGGAACGCAACGAATCCAATAGCGTCGACGTGCCGACCAGTTCTAGAACCTTGTTCACCCCGTCCGCAAAAACCTTACGCACGTCGTCCGCGATCGATCCTGTATCGATGAAAACATAATCAACGCCATTTTCCATTAGCATCGCTTCACGTTCAGGCTTTCGCGTGGTTGCCGCAACCGTCAGACCTTGCTGCTTGGCTAGGACCGCGGCCGCGAGGCCGACTGAGGTTGTTCCACCGCGAATTAGCAAGGCTTCGCCAGGTTCGATCCTGAGGGCAGTATGCAGCGACCCCCATGCGGTTTGAATCATTTCAGGAAGTGCGCCAAACTGAACCCAACTGAGTGAGGTGTTGATTTTTTGGACCTGATTTGCTGGAACGAGCGTGTATTCAGAATAGCTGCCATCGAAGGCACGTCCCATGCCTCCCATAGCAGTTGCAACGATATCACCTCTGGCAAACCCACTGTCAGAAGGTCCCGCAATCTCGCCGACAGCCTCAATTCCCAGAATGCGGGGGAACTGGACGTTTGGCGAATGGCCCTGCCTCGTGAATAGTTCTGATCGATTAAGACCGAAGGCCCGCACCCGAACGAGTACCCACCCAGGTTTCACGTCCGGAACGGGACGCTCTTCCACCTTCAGAACGTCAGGCCCGCCTGCATTTTGAATAATAACGGCTTTCATGTTTGTCATAGGTCGGCGCCTCCTGCCCCATAAGCGGTCGTGCTGCCACATCGTGTCGGACAGCCGGATTCAGCCAGAAAAAGACCTACGTCGTATTGGACCTGTGAAGAGTCTTTTATCGCCAACGCCGAAGCGTCGCGCCGCCTCACGCCGGGTCGCCCCGGTAGTGCGCCCAGTCATAGTCTTTGCCGTAGCGGGTTACGAGAAAATCCACAAACGTCTTCACCTTTGGCGGCACGAAGCGTTGGTAGGGATGCACGGCGTAAACCGGCGTCCAGTCCGGGACCGGTGGATGATGGGGCAGTATCTCGACGAGTTCTCCATTCGCAAGAAACGGCCCAACCAGCCATTCCGGGGCCAGGACTGGCCCCCTGGCATCGCGGGCGGCATTTATCAGGGCATTGCCGCTATTGGCGCTGAAGCTTCCGGATGCACGGACGTCGACGGTGCGGCTGCCGGACTTGAACCGCCAGACGTTGTAGCCCGGATGGGTTCGGAAGATCAGACAGTTGTGGCCGGCCAGGTCTTCGGGGCGTTCCAGCACAGCGGCGCGATCCAGATAACGCGGACTGGCGCATAAATAGCGCCGCGCGGCGCCAATCTTGCGGACGCGAAGCGTCGAATCTTCGAGCTGGCCCATACGGACAGCCAGGTCGTAGCCCTCGCCCACCAGATCCACCACATGATCGGTGAAATTGAGCGCAAATTCCACTCCGGGCCAACGGGCCTGAAATTCGCCGATGCCGGACGTCAGGTGGCGCTCCATGCTCGCCGGTATGGTCAAACGGACCAGGCCGGAGGGATGATCCTCCAACTGCGCCGCCATGACCTTGGCCTCCTCGAGATCGAGCAGGATGCTCCGCGTGCGTTCATAGAACGACCGGCCGACTTCAGTCAGATTCAACCTGCGCGTTGTCCGGTGGAACAAAACGGCGCCGACCCAGGTCTCGAGTTCGACGATGCGCCGCGAGACCGAAGAGGGCGCCAGACCCGACTGCCGGCCGGCCTCGGAGAACGACCCGGACTCCACGGCCTTTGCAAACAGTGAGAGCGCCTCCAGCCTGTCCATCGGACCCTTCTATGCGGTTTTATTTTCTATGCGGTTTTATTTGTGCGAAATTCGCAATAATAAATTGCACAGTTTTGGTCTAATCGCAAAGACAAAAATACCCACGTTCCATCCCAAGTCCAACGCGAACCAATGGTGGATACCATGATCGAGCTCTATTTCTGGACCACGCCGAACGGCTACAAGCCGCTTCTGTTCCTCGAAGAGGCCGGAATCGGTTACCAAATCCGTCCCGTCAACATATCCAAGGGCGCGCAGTTCGAGCCGGCGTTTCTGAAGATTTCCGCCAACAACCGCATCCCGGCCATCGTCGATCGCGACCCGGAAGACGGGGGTGCGCCGTTGGCACAGTTCGAATCCGGCGCCATCCTCCAGTACCTGGCCGAGAAA
>JAPUHN010000087.1 GCA_027297685.1 Alphaproteobacteria bacterium
TGGGGCTCCCCTATGGCGATCAAGGCCTGCTGCTCGCGCGAGAACTGTACGATACGCTCGGCGGGTATCGGCCGTTGGTGCTGATGGAGGATGTCGATCTGGTGCGCCGCCTCGGCCGCCGCCGGCTGGTGGCGCTGCCAGCGTCCGCGCGAACCTCGGCCGAACGTTATCGCCGCAGCGGCTATCTGGTGCGATCGGCGCGCAATCTTTTGTGTCTGCTGCTGTACCGGCTCGGCGTTCCGCTGCCGATCGTCCGGCGCCTCTACGGATGAGGCCGACGAACCATCTCGTGGTGTTTGCACGAGCGCCCCGGCTTGGTGCCGTCAAACGCCGTTTGGCCGCCGACATCGGCACCGCCGCCGCGCACGGGTTCTATCGGCGTACCCTGCACGACGTCGCCTGGCGGCTTGGCGGCGACCCGCGTTGGAAAACCTGGCTCGCGGTGACGCCCGATAGCGCCGCCGCTGAGACAGGGGTGTGGCCGGTACCGCCGGCCATTCCGATCATCGGGCAGGGCACGGGCGATCTCGGCGCGCGCATGGCGCGGCCATTTCGCATATTTCCGCCCGGACCGGTGGTGATCGTCGGCAGCGACATACCCGATATCGAGGTAGCCGATATCGTGGCCGCGTTTCGTTCCCTGGGCAGCAACGATTTAGTGTTCGGACCGGCCGTCGATGGCGGTTATTGGCTGGTCGGTGCGCGACGCCGGCCAGTGATGCCGCAAAACCTCTTCACCAACGTGCGGTGGTCGAGCGCAGATGCGCTGGCCGACACATTGGCCAACCTGTCGCCAACATGCCGTGTCGCGACGCTCGCCGAGCGCTCGGACGTGGACGATGGCGCCGCATGGCGGCGGTGGCGCATTCGGCGGCTTGCTGCAAAGATAACAATGCTGTGACGTTGCCGCAGATGGGTATGTTCGGTCGGGCAAGTGGCTACAATCGCCGCCCGCGCTGGAGCGGTCATCAAAAGGGACAGCATGGAATCGATTTACTACGTCATGACATGGCTTTGCCACCGCCGCTGCGTGCACTGTTACGACGCGCGCTTTCGCCCCTACGTGCGCGGTGCGCTGGACAAGGTGGTCGGCGAGTCAACGTCCTGCATGGCGCGCATCATCGACAATCTGCCCGCGCGCATGACCTATCGCGACCGCGAGCACCCCAACCCGGACGGCACCTATCCGGAACTGCCGGGGCGAATCATTCTCGCCGGTGGCGAAGTGCTGCTCGACCCGGTCCGCGAGGTGCTGCTGTATCCGGCGATCGAGCGCCTTGTCGCCAAATACAAGGACGTCGGTGGCGTGCGGGTGATTGTGCAAACGACCGGCGACCGGATAACCGAAAAGATCCTCGACGAAATGCTCGAGCGCGGCATCTGGCGGGTCGTCGTGTCGGGCATGGACGAGTTTCATGTCGGCCATGAGGGCGACAAGCGCCTGCCGCTGATCGAAAAACTGGAGGCGATGTTCGAGGCCGCTGGCATGGCACCATCGGGCCGGCGCGCCGACGACACCGACTGGATCGGCGAGGAAGGCCCGGTCTACTCCATCATGGGCGCCACCCCGGACACCTGGATCGGCGAAATCTGGCCGCGTGGCCGGGCCTGGGAAAATGAACTGTCAACCGCCGGAATCGCCGATAATTTCTGCAGCAGATGGTCGGGCGGGCTCAACTTCATGAACCATGGCTGGTCGGGCTCGGAAGTATCGATCGAGCCGAACGGCAACCTGTTTCCCTGCTGCATCAAGACCAAGGCGCCGCTGGGCAATTTGACCGAAGAAAGGCTGACAGACATCCTTGACAGTTTGGCCGGACACCCGGTGTTTGAAGCGATCAACGCCGGCCGACCCGAGCGCATGGGCCTGACCCACGGCTGGGACGTCGAGCGGTTTCTGGCGGAATCGTCGACCGAAACGCCCACCGGCAAGCCGTATCGCAACTTATGTATCGGGTGCGACCGCTTCCATGAAAAGGTGCTGGGGCCAGTGATCGAAGAGCTCCGGGCCCAGCGCCTAGCGCGGCGCGCGGCGTAACAAAATTATGGCGAGCGAAGAGCTGATAAGCAGGCTCGCCGGCCGGCTAACGGCGCTGGGAGATTTCGGCACGATGTCGTCCGACACGCTGAAACCGATCCCGACAACCGGACTAGCTCATGACCATGTTCGTCTGAACGGCTACAATCTGCTGGCGCGAGTGCCCAAGCAAAGCCAATTGGCGCTCGATGCGGAATCGAATTTGATCTATCAGGCGGCGTGTTTCAAACGCGCCGCGGCGAGCGGCCACACGCCGCACCTGCATGCTGTGTTGCCGCCCTCGCACGATTTGCCGATGGGGGCGCTGATCGTCGACGAGATCGATGGCGTGGCCCTACCCTTGCCTGACCACATCGAAGCCCTGGCGCAAGCACTGGCAGCGATCCACACGCTGCCCCTTCCGCCAGTATACGACCGGCCGCCATTGAAAAACCCGCCGGATGCGCTCGCCGACACCTTTTCCGAAATTATGGCGCAGTCGGCCTATATCGCCGCGGCTGGTCTCGACGACGACGCGGAATCCCAAATCCGCGAAGAACTGGAGGCCGCCGGCATGTTATTGGCGCAGACCGGCCGGCCGCCGGTCACGCTGATCGCGTTCGACGCCCACCCCGGAAACTTTCTGTTGGCGGCGGACGGGCGAGCGGTGCTGGTCGACCTTGAAAAGGCGCGTTACGGCGTACCGGCATTCGATTTGGCGCACGCGACGCTCTACACGTCGACCACATGGGATGTCGCAACTTACGCCGAGTTGTCGGCGGATCACGTAGCCGGTTTCTACGCCGCCTGGATGGCCGCGGTGCCCGGTCCGCTGGCCGAAACCGTCGCGCCCTGGCTGCTCGATCTGCGCCGCATGATGTGGTTGTGGTCGGTGACCTGGTGTGCGAAATGGCGGGTAAAATCGAAAGCAGCAGCGATGACCGGAGATCGGACCGGCCGCTCGACCGAAGACTGGTCGGCGGAGCTGACCGATCCGGCATTGGTTGCGCATGTCGCGGATCGGGTGGACCACTATCTTGATCCGGCGACCATAGAACGGGTACGCCAGGAATGGCGCACCGATAACGCATTGACCGCCTTGCTCGGCAACAAGATCGTTTAAGTATCAATAACCAGGCCCACAGCGATCGTCACTGCTGAAACGTGGGGCCGCAGAAAATTTGGAGGGAGTGTAAAAATGCGAGCGTTCGGATTTCTGGCAATATTTCTCAGCGCTGTTGTTGCCGTTGGTGCACAGCCGGCAGCTGCCGACACGTGGGAGGAAACTGTCACCAAAGCCCGGGGCCAGACTGTGTTCTGGAACGCCTGGGCCGGCGACGAGCGCATCAACGCCTATATTGCCTGGGCGGGCGCGCAGGTCAAAAACCGCTACGGCGTGGCGGTGAAGCACGTGAAGTTATCGGATACCGCAGAAGCGGTGTCGCGCGTGGTGGCGGAAAAGGCGGCCGGGCGAACATCGGGCGGCTCCGTCGATCTCATCTGGATCAACGGCGAAAACTTCGCGGCGATGAAGCGCAACAAGCTGCTGTTCGGCCCGTGGACCTCGAATGCGCCGAACTATCGGTTCGTCGACACCATCGGCAAGAAGACGACGACCATAGATTTCACCATTCCGGTCGACGGGCTGGAGGCCCCCTGGGGCATGGCGCAGTTTGTGTTCATGTACGACAGCAAATCGCTGCCGACGCCGCCGACTTCGATCAAAGGTTTGCTCAATTGGGCGAAACAGAACAAAGGAAGGTTCACCTATCCCCAGCCGCCCAATTTTCTCGGAACCACTTTCCTCAAGCAAGCGCTGATCGAGCTCGTCGCCGATCCCGCCGTCCTACAGAAAGAAGTCGACCCCAAACAGTTTGCCGCCGTGACCGCGCCTTTATGGCGCTTTCTCGACGCGCTGCACCCGGCGATGTGGCGGTCGGGCAAAGTGTTCCCGCAAAATGGCCCGGCGCAGCATCGCCTGCTCGATGACGGCGAGGTCGATATCGCGCTGTCGTTCCAACCGGCGGAGGCGTCGAGCCTGATCGCCCGGGGGGCGCTACCCGATACAGTGCGGACTTTCGTGCTGGCTGGTGGCACCGTGGGCAATACCAGTTTCGTGGCCATTCCGTTCAATGCGAAAGCCCGCGATGGAGCGATGGTACTGGCGGACTTCCTGATGTCGCCCGAAGCCCAGGCGCGCAAACAGAACCCCGAATTCTGGGGCAGCGGCACCGTGCTCGCCATCGATAAGCTGCCGGTTACCGAGCAAAACCGCTTCGGGAACCTCAAGCTCGGTATCGCGACGTTGCCGCCCGAGCGTCTCGGCGACACGCTTCTGGAGCCGCACACATCTTGGGTGACCGCGCTGGAAGAGGACTGGGCTAAGCGCTACGCCGCCGGAAAATAGGCAATAACCGCTTCGGCAGCGATTGGCGCGCGAACATAATGGACTCGACCTATGGGGCACCTGAACTAGCCATCATCGTCGCCGTCTTCTTGTTCGCCGGCGCCGTTAAAGGTGTTGTCGGACTGGGGCTCCCCACGGTCGCGATCGGCCTGTTGACGGCGCTGGTCGGTTTGTCCGAAGGAATGGTGTTGATGGTGATACCGTCGCTGGTCACCAATCTTTGGCAAGCGCTGGCCGGTGGTGCATTGATGACGATAGTGCGCCGGGTTTGGGGGCTACTGTTGGCCGTCTGTATTGGCGCCTGGGTCGGTGTGGATCTGTTTGGACGTAGCGATACCGCGCTGCTGACAGCCTTGCTCGGAGTTATGCTGATCGCCTATTCGGTGTTCGGCATGGTGTCGCCGAAGCTGCCCTCGCCGGGCCGCCACGAAGGGTGGTTATCGCCGGTCCTCGGCGCGATCAGCGGCGTGCTGACCGGTCTGACAGGCACCTTCTTCATGCCCGGCGTACCCTACTTCCAGGCGCTGGGGTTCTCGCGCGATATTATGGTGCAGGCGATGGGGGTGCTGTTCCTGGTGTCCACCGCATCGCTCGCTGTCGCGTTGGGTGGCCACGGCAGGCTGGATACCGAGATCGGCGCCGTATCGGCGTTGGCCACCGTACCCGCATTGCTCGGCATGGTTCTGGGCGCGCGCCTGCGCCGCCGGTTGTCGGAGCAGCGGTTCCAACAGGCCCTGTTGGCAGCCCTGCTGTTGCTCGGTAGCTATATCGCCGTGCGCTCGCTCGCGTTTTGATTGCGTTGGAACGCTTCGATATATGAGCATTGCCGACATCGCGGCCAAGGGCGCCACCATCTTCCGTCTGCGAAAATCAGCATTGCGTGCCGTTCCGCCGGTGACGCTGCTGCTGTTTTTGGGACCGGTCGCGGCAGGCCTGATTGGTACCCTATTGCCGGCGTTCGGATATTTACCGGTACTCGGCGGCGAAACTCTGTCCCTGGCGCCGTGGCGGCAGCTGTTGGCGGCGCCCGGTCTGGCCGAGTCGGTTCGCCTTTCCTTTGTCGGCGGGTTGGCGACAACGGCGGTGGCACTGGCGGTAGTGATCCTGTTCTGCGCGGGTTGGCACGGTACGCGCGGGTTCGCGCGGGTCCAGCGTTTGTTGTCACCACTGTTGTCGGTGCCCCACGTGACCGTGGCGTTCGGGCTGGCCTTCGTTCTGGCGCCGAGCGGCTGGATTCTACGTTTGGTATCGCCGTGGGCAACCGGGCTGGCGCGGCCGCCCGATCTCATTATCGTCCACGATCCTGCCGGGCTGACATTGATCGCCGGGTTGGCGATCAAGGAAATTCCTTTCCTGTTTCTGATGACCCTGGCCGCAATCGGTCAAGTCGACGCCGCCCGCACCCGCACGATGGCGCGCACCCTGGGCTACGGACCGGTCGCCGCCTGGCTCAAAGCCGTGTTTCCCCAAGTGTATCCGCAAATCCGGCTGCCGGTGTTCGCCGTATTGGCCTACGCGGTCTCGGTGGTCGATGTGGCGATCGTGCTGGCGCCGACAACGCCGCCGCCGTTGGCGGTGCAGCTGGTGCGCTGGTTCAACGATCCCGATCTGGCGATGCGCTTCGTTGCCTCCGCCGGGGCGATCCTGCAACTGGCCATCGTCGTCGCCGCCATGGCGCTGTGGTGGCTCGGCGAACGGGCGCTAATCTGCGGCGGCCGGATGTGGATTCGAACTGGCTGGCGGTGGCGGCGCGATCTGTGGGTGCGCCGCACCGCCGCGCTCGCCCTGGTCGGCGGATTTGCCGTTGCTTTCTTCAGCTTGCTCTCCATGGCGTTGTGGTCGGTGGCCGGACGTTGGCGCTTTCCCGAGGCGTTGCCCGATGGCCTTAACCTCGCCACCTGGGTTGGCAACGCCGACCGGTTGACCGCTGCCGGCTGGAACACGCTGAGCGTCGGGATCGTGGCGTCGATTGTCGCGTTGGTGTTTGCCGTCGGCTGTCTGGAGAACGAGGCGCGTTTCGGTCACCGAGCGACCAACCGGGCGCTGTTGCTGCTCTACCTGCCCCTGCTGGTGCCGCAGGTCGCTTTTCTCTTCGGTGCTCAGGTCATGCTTATCGTGCTCAATATCGACGGAAGCTGGCTGGCGGTGGCGTGGAGCCATCTGGTGTTCGTGCTGCCCTACGTGTTTTTGTCGCTCGCCGACCCTTACCGCTCGTGGGACGACCGTTACGCCCGCACAGCGCTGTGCCTGGGCGCGGGGCCGTGGCGCGTGCTGCGCTGCATCAAGCTGCCGATGTTGCTGCGCCCGGTCCTGGTCGCTGTCGCCGTCGGCTTTGCCGTAAGCGTTAGCTTGTACCTGCCCACCCTGTTCGCCGGCGCGGGCCGGTTCGACACCCTGACGACGGAAGCGGTGAGCCTGGCGGCCAGCGGCAACCGGCGGATTATCGGCGCCTACGCGCTGATGCAAATGTTGCTGCCGTTCCTCGCCTTTACATTGGCGGCCGCGGTGCCGGCCTGGATGTTCCGCCACCGGCGCGGCTTGCGGGTGACGTTGTAGCGTTGTGCAGCTTGACAGCGCCTGCGGACGGCGGGCCAATTGCGCATAAACAAAACGCTATAAATCTTCGGGAGGCTTTGAATGAAACTGTACGGCTATTGGCGTTCGCTCGCCGCTTTTCGCGTGCGTATCGCACTCAACCTCAAAGGCATTCCCTTCGAAGTCGAATCGATGGACCTGGTGAAGGGCGACCAGTTCAGCGACGCCTACCGCAAGATCAACCCGCAGATGGTGGTGCCGACGCTGGTCGACGGCGATAGCGTACTGACCCAGTCGATGGCGATCCTCGAGTATCTCGACGAGTGCCATCCCGAACCGCCTCTGTTGCCTGCCGACGCCGCCGAACGGGCCCGGGTGCGCGCGATCTGCATGATTTCGGTCGCCGACATTCACCCGCTGCTGGTGCCGCGGATCCGCAAGTACATCACCCAGGAAATGGGCCACAGCGAAGAAGAGCTGATGGCCTGGATCCACAACTGGATGACGACGGGGCTGGCGGCGATGGAAGAAAAATTGGCCGGTGATTCGGCGACCGGTACTTATTGCCATGGCGACAGCGTCACCCTGGCCGATCTGTGTTTGGTGCCCCAGGTCGGCGCCGCCGGTATGTTCGGCGTCGACACCGGCACCTATCTGACGGCCAAGCGCATCTTTGAGACTTGCCTGCAGCTGCCGGCGTTTTTCGATGCCCGTCCCCAGGCCCAGCCCGACTTCCCGGAAGAGATGAAAAGCTGAGGCAAGCCGGAAAACGTCATGACCGAGCTCACCATCCCTTCGCGTAAATTGACCCATGATGGTATCCGCCGGCTGATGGATGCGGCGATTGCTAAGGCTGCTGAGATGGGCGTGCCGGTGGGCATCGCCATTGCCGGCGACGGCGCGCGCATCGTTGGTTATATCCTGATGGACGGCGCCCGCCCGTTGGCCCGGGAATCGGCTTCCGCCAAGGCCATGACGGCGGCCAGTCACCGTATGCCGACCCACAAGATCCCCTACGACGTGGGGATGGGTCTGTCGGTGACGACCCAGGGAAAGGTAATCCCACTGCGCGGCGGGTTGCCGATCGTGTTCGACGGTTATTGCGTCGGCGGTATCGGCTGTGGATCGGGCACCGGCGAAGAGGACGAGATTATCGCCCGCGCTGCGCTCGCCGCCGTCGGGGCTGAAGATCCAGAAGCCTGAGCCGCCGTCCAACTGCCGGCGTTAGCGCAGATCGAACAGCAAAAACTCGGCGTCGCTGTCGCCGGTTGCGGTGATTTCGACCGACGCTTCGTCGGTGATGCCGGCACCGTCGCCGGCGCTCAACGCTTGGCCGTTGACCGTCACCGCACCGCGCGCCACCTGTACCCAGGCGCGCCGGCCGGCTGCTATGTCGTGGTGGACGGTATCGCCGTCGCTCAGGACCGACGCGAAGAGCGCCACATCCTGATGGATGCGCAGCGATCCTTCACGTCCGTCGGGTGAGATAACGAGGCGTAGCTTGCCGCGCTTGTCGGCCTCGGTGAAGGTTTTCTGCTCGTAACCCGGCTCGATGCCGGTGCGCTCGGGGATTACCCAGATCTGGAAGAAATGGGCGGGCGCTTCGCTTGAGGCGTTGTATTCGCTGTGCATGATGCCGGTGCCGGCGGTCATGCGCTGCACTTCGCCAGCGCTAATCGTTAGTTGATTGCCGAGCGTATCGCGGTGCGCGAGCGAACCTTCTAGGACGTAGGAAATAATCTCCATGTCCTGATGACCGTGGGTGCCGAAGCCGCCCGACGGCGCGATTGTATCCTCGTTGATCACTCGCAGATGGCCGAAACTCATGTGATCGGGGTCGTGAAAGTCGGCGAACGAAAAGCTGTGGTAGCTCTTGAGCCAATCCAATTCGGCGACGCCCCGATCTGCACTATGGCGCACGTTAATCATGGTGATACCTCTCTGCTGGCCGCGTTAGCGCGTTAGAATTCGCGGCCGATGCGGGCGTCGATAGAATACCGTCCACCGCCGCGTAGGACAAAGCCGAAGGCGACAAGACCCCAAAACAGCGGGTACTCAAAGCCGGCGCTGAGCCAGAAGAACCCGTTGGCCAGATGGACCTGGAAGATGGCGACCGCCATCAACACTGTAATCGCCAACGCCGCCGGCCGGGTCAACAGGCCAAGCGCTAAAAACAGGCCGCCAACAAATTCGGTCAGTCCGGCCAGCACCGCGGCCAACAAGGCAGGCTCGATGCCGATCTGGGCGAAAAACCCGGCGGTGCCGGGAATGCCGCCGCCGCCAAACAAACCGAACAGCTTTTGCGCGCCATGGGGCATCAGCAACAAGCCGGCGGTAATGCGGATCAGCGGTTCGCCATAACCGCCGAGGCGCGCCTGGAGACCGCTCAGGCGGGGAATGATCGGTCGGGATGGGGTGTATGTCGTGTCGCTCATGGCAATATCTCCAAAGGCAAAGCGTTATTCGTGGCCAGAATGCGGCCGTGAGGGAGATATGGGCCCTAAAAATAGGTTTATAATAATGCCAATAAGAAATATATTATCCACAAATCGAGGATAATAAGGTGAGCCAATGGACCGATTGGGGGAAATGACGGTGTTTGCCGCCGTCGCCGAGCAAGGCAGTTTTACCGCCGCCGCCCGGCATCTGGGCGTCTCCACGTCCGCTGTCAGCAAATACGTCATCGCACTGGAAGAGCGGCTCGGCGCCCGCTTGCTGAATCGCACCACGAGGCGGCTCAGCCTGACCGAGGCGGGACTCGATTTTCGCGAGTGGTGCGAGCGTATCGCCGCCGATGTTGCCGAGGCCGAGCAATCGGTCGCCCGCCTGCAGGCAGAGCCGCGTGGCGTCTTGCGGGTGAACGCGCCAATGTCGTTTGGCCAGCTGCACCTGGGACCGGTGCTGTCGGATTTCCTCGAACGTTTTCCCGGCGTGCATGTGGATATGACCATGACCGACCGGCGCATCGATATTGTCGAAGAGGGCTACGACATCGCCATCCGCGTGGGCGCGCTGGCCGATTCAAGCCTGGTGGCGCGCACCCTGGCGACGTCGCGCCGCGTGGTTTGCGCTGCGCCGGCCTATTTGGCACGGCATGGCGAGCCGCAGATCCCCGCCGACCTCAGCGGTCACAATTGTCTACGCCACGTATCGATGCGCGGCGCCGAAGAATGGCCGTTCAGCGGTCCCGAGCGGGAAATAACCGTGCGCGTTGCCGGATCCCTTACGGTCAACAATGGCGATATGTTGCGGCTTGCCGCCTTGGCGGGGTCGGGCTTGGCTCTGCTGCCGACTTTCATCGTCGGACCCGATTTGGCGGCGGGGCAGTTGCGCGCGGTGCTGCGCCAGTACGAGTCGCCGCCACTCCAGATCAGCGCGGTCTACGCCGCCGGCCGGCCGGTCGCCGCCAAGGTGCGGGCCTTCATCGATCATTTGGTAGCGTGCTTCGGTGACGCGCCTTACTGGGACGACGGTATCGATGGTCCGGAGCCGCCGGCGCCATAGTCCGATGCCGGTTCGCGGAACGCATCTGCTTCTCGGCGGGCGGTTGTGGCCCCTGGGCGCGCAGGATTGCTATACTGAACCATACGATGGCCGCCCCGGGAGAGAACGACGCTATGCCAGACACTGCACCGCAAGAAACGACGGCCCAAGGATCGAGCGATCGATCGGGGCCGCTGGTCGGCCTTAAAGTGGTCGAGTTGGCCGGAATTGGCCCGGGGCCGTTCGCGGCGATGCTGCTGGCTGATCTGGGCGCCGATGTTATCCGGGTCGACCGCCAGGCCGATTCCGGTTTGGGCGTGCCGCGCGGGGCGGAATACGACCTGATGAACCGCAGCCGCCGCTCGATCGCCGTCGATCTCAAGAATCCACAGGGCGTCGACGCGGTCCTCAAACTCGCCGAACAGGCCGATGTGTTGATCGATCCGTTCCGGCCCGGCGTCACCGAAAAACTGGGCCTGGGTCCGGACGAGGCGCTGGCGCGCAATTCGCGCCTGATCTATGCCCGCATGACCGGTTTCGGCAATCACGGGCCGCTGGCCCATGCTGCCGGTCACGACATCAACTACATCGCATTGTCGGGCGCCTTGCACGCCATCGGCACCAAGGAGGGACCGGTGCCGCCGCTCAACATGATCGGCGATTTCGGCGGGGGCGGCATGTATCTCGCTTTCGGCGTCCTGGCGGCGGTCTACGAGGCGCAGCGCAGCGGCGTCGGCCAGGTCGTCGATATTGGCATGGTCGATGGAGCGATCTCGTTGATGACCCCGATCTATGGGTTGCAGGCGTCCGGCTACTGGCACGATGCGCGCGGCGAAAACATTCTCGATGGCGCCGCGCCGTTCTACGGTGCGTTCGAGACCGCGGACGGCAAGTTCGTGTCGATCGGCTCGATCGAGAAAAAGTTCTATGCCATTTTGCTTGAGAAGTTGGGCCTCGATCCTGCCGCACTGCCGGATCAGATGGACCGCGACCGCTGGCCGGAACTAAAAGCGGAAATCGCCGAGACGATCAAAACCAAAACCCGCGACCAATGGGTTGAAATCATGGAAGGCACCGACGTTTGTTTTGCGCCGGTGCTGTCGTTGGCCGAGGCGCCGCACCACCCGCACAATCGGGCGCGCGCAAATTTTGTCGAAATTGCCGGGATTAACCAGCCCGCGCCGGCGCCGCGTTTCAGCCGTACGCCGGGCCGGGTACATTCGCCGCCGGCGATGCCGGGCGAGCATACCGAGGCGGCGCTCGCCGACTGGGGATTTACCGAGGCCGAAGTTTCCGCGCTCAAGGACGCCGCCGCGATCGGCCGTAAAAACGGCTGACCGAACCACGATAGGAACGTTGATGGCGACCGTGATCCCCTATAACCGGGAACTGGCGTTCGAGTACGGCGCGTCGCAGCGCCTATCGCCGCTGGTGCGTCGGGTGATTGCCCGTAACCCCAGCGCCTTTACCTTCCACGGCACCGGCACGTATATCGTCGGCCCGGCTTCGGGTTCTGGCGCGGTGGCGATCGTCGATCCCGGCCCCGATTTGCCCGAGCATATCGATGCGGTCCTCGACGCGGTGCGCGGCGAGACCGTAAGCCACATCCTGGTCACCCATACCCACCTCGATCATTCGCCGGCGACCGTGGCGGTCAAGGCGGCGACGGGTGCGCCTTCCTATGCGTTCGGACCACACGGCAGGGGCGGCGACGGCGGACAAGTCGAGGAAGGCGCCGATTTCGACTTTGTGCCCGACCATAGGCTCGCCGACGGCGAGAGCGTGGAAGGCGACGGCTGGACGGTGGAGGGGGTGCATACGCCCGGTCACACGTCGAACCATATGTGCTTTGCGTTAAAAGAGGAAAACGCGCTATTTCCCGGCGATCACGTCATGGGCTGGTCGACCACCGTCGTGTCGCCGCCGGACGGCGATATGCGCGCCTATATGGCGTCGTTGGAAAAGCTGCAGGGGCGTTCGGAAGGTATTTACTACCCTACCCATGGCGCCCCGATCACCGATCCATCGCCCTATGTGGCGGCGCTGTTGGCCCACCGCCACGAACGCGAAGAACAGATCATCGCCTGTCTGGCCGACGGCGTCGGACGGATTCCGGACATGGTGGCGCGGATGTACGCCGACATCGATCCGGGTCTCCACCGTGCCGCCGGGCGCTCGGTATTGGCCCATTTGATCCATATGGTGGAGACCGGCCGAGCCGGCTGCGAAGGCAAACCCGGTCCGGACACTGCTTACCGTCCGGCGGATTAGAGCGTTTTCCACTTTTAGGATCGATTTGCTTCGGCTCGCCGACCGGATCGAAGGCGGGGCAACACGCATCAACCTGACACCGCGCCAAAACTGCCATTGGGGCGGCATTTATTGCCGGGTCAGCGGGCAAACAGGCCGGATCTATCCTGGTCAATTTCTCGGATGGCAGCGGTGCAACCGTGAAAAAGACCAATTTGGTTAATGCCTTAACGCTGAACGGCGCCACATAGAGCGCCGTGGCCCCGGGTTTGCATAATTAGGGGTAGGGAACGGCAAAGGTATTGCTGTTCGATCACTAATGAGACCATCAGGTGAACGCTGACAGCTCACCTGACCACCGCGCGAGGTACGCCATGCAAATTAATAATCATTTCACGCCGACTAATCTCGGCCACGGATCGCGGCCCGACCACGCCGCCAATGCGCACGGACGGGCGCCGCAGTTCCAGCCGGCGACGGCTGACGCAGAACCGGTCGCCACGACCGACACCGCGACCGCCGTTGCGCCGACCGAAGAGACTGAGGGTCCCGGTAAATCAGGGAAATCGGTCGCCCATGAGGCGCGCGCACATCCGATGTTTGCAGAACTAGGCGGCAATAATTTCGGCTGGCTGGTGTCGGAGATTGCCCGCGGCCTCTATATTGCGCCCGAGGCGCCTGAAGGCGAAGGCGAGGGCACCGATGGCGTTGTCGTCAGCACCGATGAGGTCGGTGGCGACGAAATGGCAACCGCCCCTGACGAAGCTGATGCAACGGGCGAAGAAAGCCCGCCTGCAGACGAGACAGTGGACGAGACGGCCGACGCCGGCACCCCATCGGAGATTGTTGTTGAGGACCCGGTGGCGAGCCTGCTCGACACGCTGACCGAAGAGAGTGAAGACAGCACGACGCAGACGGCCGATGAGACCACCGATCCGGTGGCAGACCTGGTCGATATCCTGTTGGAGGATAACGAAGACGACAGCGGGGTCACCTGACGCCCGCCGCTTTCTTCTACAGAATTAGCTGCTACAGGCGAAAAGAACGAGGGCTTGGCTTTTTTTAGCCAAGCCCTTTTTCCAACCACGTCTTTGCTCTGGGCGAAGAAGCCTTTAGCGAAATCACATGGTCTGGAGGATCGCGAACACCAGCACTGCAAAAAAGATTGTAAAGATCGACACGTCCCGAATGACACGTTCCCAATAGCTACCCAACGGGCGGCTGCGCAGGCTCCAATGGGCGGCCGAATCGCGTGTCCTCTGAAATTCAGAGCGATCGATCGGCGATGTCACCACTACGGGCTCCGGTTCTTCGAACGCTTGTTCGAGAACGGCCTGTTGCGCCCGCGCTCCGACAGGCTCTTCCAGCGCTTCTGGCGCTTGTTCGAGAATGGCCGGTTGCACCTGTGCGACGACGGGCGCTTCAGGCAGGTGCGCCGTATCCTGCATCACCTGTTGTTCGATCTGTTCTACCTGGAAGCCTCCCCAGCTGTCCTTCCCGCGCTGGAGCGAGGTCGAGCTCAGAGAGGCTGCTGGCGGCGCCTTGGGACGGTTGGTGTACACAACCAATGCCTTGTTGTGCGGCGGATTTTTTTCGTCCGCGGCGTCCTGTTTTTTGGCGAGTCGCATTGTTGACAATACCTGCTTCCGGTTAGTCCGAATGCCAGTTGCGCTGTGCGGCGGCGTTCGAGACGCCTCGATCGTTGATGCCCAAACAGGCGCAGTCGTTCGGCAGGATTTCTGAGCCTATCTGTTCGAGATATCGATCGAGGGCATCGGTGATGATGTCCTGCAGCGAGTTCCGCAGATGCGCCGCCGTCAGTTTGAGTTTGAGATGACGGTTACGGTCGAGACGCACCGAAACCCGCGTTCGCTCACTATCCGTCGAAGACGACCCGCCCGCGATGGCAGCCACCGGTGCAATAACGGGTCGTAGATTGCCGGCGGTTTTTTGGACGGTTTTGGTGGCGTTGATATCCTGCGGTCGTATTGCGGCGTAGCCGGTCGGCGCCGCGGCGCCCTGACGCGCCACCATCGTGCTCGACAGTACGGCCGGTCGGCTCATACTCATCGTAGGTTACCTCCCACGGCGCGCAGTTGCCCGTCTTCGATCGTAGTCTGTGGCGCGACCGGTGGGATGATAGATTGCTGTGCGGTGGGCGGCGCCACGTTTAAGCTTTTGAGGCGCGTATCCAAATACTCCCACAGTCTTTCGATTTCGCTGGTGGAACGTTCCGCCCGTGGCAGTTCCATGACCGTCCGGCCATCGATCATGCTGGCGGCGAAATCTGTACGGTGGTGGATGATGGCAGGAGCTACCGCGCCATGCTGCGACAGCGCGACAGCCGCTTCGGCAGTGATACGTGCGCGCGGGCTGGCGCTGTTGACCACGAAGACCAAGGGTTTGCCAAGCCCCCCGATAAGGTCGACGGTCGAACCGGTCGCCGCCAAATCGTGTGGGCTCGGCCGCACGGGTATGACTACCAGATCGGCCAATTTGATGACGTTGACGATGGTCCAGGTAATCGCTGGTGGGGTATCGATGATAACCAGCCGCACGCCGGTCTCGCGCAGCGCGACCAAATCCTCGCCAAGGTTCGCCAAGCTGGTCTGGACCAGGATCGGTGTTTCGACCTGGCGACAATTCCACCAGTTGGTCAGGCTTCCCTGAGGGTCGCAGTCGATCAGCACGACCGGGCCCATACCCGCGCGCTCTGCCTGTACCGCGAGATGACCGGACAGCGTGGTTTTACCGGTTCCACCCTTCTGCGACGTGACTGCAACTATTTTCATGGCCCGCGGTCCCTCAATAGAGCTCGCGCCCGGAGCAAGGTGCTCTGACGCAGTATTTGTGAATTTCGCAGAAGTGTATAAGAGAAATTTTTATAAGAAAGCTTTTTTGTAAATAATTATCCTTTTGTTACGCTGATTTCTCGGAGAAAAATCTCGGGAATACATCAATAATTTCGGTATATTATTACGTTTAATTATTCCAACTGCAGTAAACGGCGTTGGCTGCCGGATTTGAAGGTTAACGATTGGAAACCAAAACCCCAGCCACGCCGCGTTCCCCGGTGCGCTCAATCTTATGTCACAGCGTAACTATGGTCTCGTGGGCGAGTTTATTGGGGGTGGCGTTGCCGGCGGCGTCGGTCAACAGCTCGATCCCCTATATTTTCTCGCCCCCAAGAACAACGCTCCCGGGCAAAAACTTGTTCTCCAAACACCAAGCCAAACTATATTGGGGAACAATATTACGGCGGCGGGCTTCATCTAGAAATTCTTTTGCCTCACCGGCCACATCGCCAAGACACTCAACGGCCAGCAGCGCCCACAAAAAGGTTCCACTTTTCGGCGGCGGTGGAGTGTTGTTGTCGTCTTCGGTTGCGCTCTGCGCCAAAGCAACGTCCGCTAATGGCGCCAGACTGAACACCAGCACCAGTGCAAACATTCCCAGTAGGCACACGCCGACGCGCTTGCTCGTTCTGGGACAGGTTCTTATTAGGTCAAAATATTCCATGCCGCGCCTCGAACCCGATAAGCGTCAGATCATCCCCATAATTTAATAATCCGCTTACCTCTTGCCTACCTGAAAAAACAAGGGCTTAGCCGTTTCCAGCTAAGCCTTTATTTTGAATGGTGGAGCCGGGCGGAATTTCGTTCTCTATCACTGTTTTTAAGCTTTGCCATTACCGTCATGGCGGGTCCTTTTGATTCTGGTTTGTTCTAAATCGGTAACGCCGGATTCCGTCGAGTAAATGACAAAAAGGCAATTGAAATAGATAGTAAGCAGTTGCCAAATCAGGATAATTTAAAGCGTCAGGGCCTCTCGTTTTGGCGTCGCCGATGACTCTTCCCACGACCCACGGTAAAATACGCGGCAATACTTTGATCGGGCTGCTGAAATTAGCGCTCCGCTCCATTTACTGGTGACTGTATTTTGATGACCCCTGGCCCGGATAGAGATTTTCCAACCGTGTCCCTATTGAAGCCGCCCGGACGGTTTTGCGTCCAAAAAGGCGCCGTCACACGTTTTGGCGCCCAAACGGCGTTCGCCGTCGTTATGCTGTTCGCCATGGCCACCGCGAGCCCGGACCGGGCGGCGGCGCAGGCGGATTTCTCCACCAGCGGGCCGTTCGACACTCACAACATGACGCTGCTCGATCAAAAGTCCCCGCGAGAACTGGGCCTGACCGACCTGTCGATCGTGGCGGATATTTGGGGCTGGACCGACCCGCTGAACGGTGAGGAATACATCATCGCAGCCGCCGACGCCCACAATGTGCCGCGTGTCATTGAAGGCGCCGATCAAGCCGCCGCGCTCTATCAACCCATTGGCGGGGTAGTGTTCGCGCGGCTAGCCGGCGATGGCGAGATCCTGCCGCTCGGGGTGTGGGGCGCCACCCGGATTTAGCGCAAACCGACCATGGCGACGTTCAGGTCTACGCCAACCATGCCTATGTCAGCGGCGAGGCGCCAGGTTATGGCTTGGTCATCTTCGATTTAACCCTGTTGCGCGAACGCACACCCTGCCTGTCTCCGGAGGACTGCGCCGGCCCGGCGCTGAACGATCTACCAGATTTCGCGGTGGTCAAGACCAGCTTGTCCGATCTGAAGGGCCGCCAAGTCTCGATCAACAATTCCCACAACCTCACCATCGATGAAGCCTCGGGCTTCATGGCCATCCACGCCGCCGACACCGCCAAGGACGCAACCCAGCGCAAACGCCGGGCGCTGTCGACCAAGGTGTTGAAAATTAATCCGGGAGATCCCAGGAACCCCGTAGTGCTGACCGACCTCAACCGGTATTCCCACGATGGCGTCATCACCCGCTATCACGGCCCCGATCCGGCCCATCAGGGCAAGATCATCATGGCGCTGGCCAATGGCTATAAGCACTTTGTGGGCCTGGTCAACGTGACAGAATTCGTCCAAAACCCGAAGAACGGACCCAGCATCTATCAGCTCACCGAGGTCGACGGCGAGACTGTGGGGATCAAAAAACTGTCGCGGCTGACCACCTACGCGGGCGACGAATTTGGCCATCAGCTGGCGCTGTCGGAGGATCACCGCTACATCTTCTTCAACGACGAAACGCAGATGCAAGGCGCCCTGTCGGCCCGGCAAATCGTGTTCGATATTGCCGCTCTCAAAGTTCCGGAGGAGATCTTTCAGTGTTTCTACGATGTCGAGAGAGTGACTCATGACGGTTACGTGGCCGGCGGCCTGCTGTTCAACAGCAACTACACTTCGGGCTTGCGGGTGGTCGATGTCGGCGATGTCGAGGGCAGCTTATGCCGCGACGATCTTCTCAACGAAGTAGCCTACATCGACACGGAACCGCGGTTGAACAGCTTCTCGGACGTGCTGCAGTTCAAGCTTAGCGACGATGTCACGCTGCAGGCATTCTCCGACTTCTCCGGCACCTGGGGCAACTATCCGTTCTTCGCCAGCGGCACCATTGTGGTGTCGGATTTCTTCAACGGAATTTTCGCGGTAACCCTGGACCTACCGGACGATTAGGGTGGTGCGGGTGTGCGCCCACACGAAGACTTCAACTGATTGGTTATAAACGATTTCTTCAAAACCAGTATTTTGGCAAAAAAGAAAGAGCTAGCGAAGAGCCCACTAACCCTTTCTAATTATTGAATAATCTGGTGGAGCCGGACGGGATCGAACCGACGACCTCTACAATGCCATCGTTTGGCGATTTTGGAACACCGTAAACTTACCCTTAAATATCAACTCACTAGCTCGCGCCCCTATATGCGGCACGTGGGGTGGGGAAGACCTTCGTCGGATTGGGCATCGCCTACGCAGTGGCGAGTGGCGGAAATTTTCTGAACTGGCCCGCCTCAACGCCGCGTCGGGTGCTGTACATAGACGGTGAAATGCCCGCTGCCACAATGCAGGCGCGTATAGCTGCAATCGTCCAATCTACCGAGAAAGAACCGCCCGATCCGGACTATTTTCGATTGATCACGCCGGACCTGCAGAAAACTGGAATACCCGATCTCGCGACCAAAGATGGCCAGATGATGATCGAGGACCACCTTGCGAACGTGGACCTCGTCATCATAGACAACCTTTCGACGCTGGTCCGAAGCGGCAAGGAAAACGAGGCCGAAAGCTGGCTCCCGGTTCAAGACTGGGCACTTCGCCTACGTCGGCGGGGTATATCGGTCTTGTTCATTCACCATGCTGGAAAAGGAGGCCAACAGCGCGGCACATCCCGGCGCGAAGATGTACTCGATACAGTGATCTCATTGAAGCGCCCGGCCGACTATGTGGCAACACAGGGTGCACGGTTCGAGGTGCATTTCGAGAAATCGCGCGGGTTCGCTGGCGACGACGCTAAGCCCTTCGAGGCGATGTTGCAGATGGAAGGCGGCCAA
>JAPUHN010000088.1 GCA_027297685.1 Alphaproteobacteria bacterium
TCCGGCGGGGCTTTTTTTCGTATTACCTTAGCAATCTGGACAGCGAAGCCGTTATCGGCGACTATTCATTATTGCATAATATCAACTCAGCCCCGCCCGACCCCCAAGTTAGGCGGGGCTTTCTTTTGAGCCGGACGGTGAAATGCACTAGCGGCGCGTTGCGGCGATTTACTGAACGCTGCGACGCTTGCTGCCTGTCATGTTCTTGACGGATCCTTTGACGCCAGCTTTACGCATGGCAGCGGCAGCCTTTGCCATATCTTTCTGCGGAACTTGCAGCACCTTCTGTTTTGAACGGGATTTTTTGAGACGCCCAGCGGCCTTACCCAAGCCAGCGGCCGTACCTGAACGTTCGACCTCGGTCGCGGTTTTGCCGCTTTTCGTTTTGGCGTCTAAGCGCTGAGCGCCTTTGAGCGGGACTTCGGTTCGCCCGCTTCTTCCGGCCGCCTTTCTTTTTGCGCGTTTGTGAGATTGGCTTTCTGTCATCTCGCCTCCGATTTGCATTTCAAATGGAATAATACGTTACCATAATTGGCACCCGAGTTGGCCCCGCTTCGGCGGGGCTTTTCTTTTTTTCATTCAGACACCATATGTGAGGCAGTTGAGTAAAGTTCCCCCGGAATGCCTCAGCCCCGCTTGATCCCTCCGGCGGGGCTTTTTTGTGCCATCCAGTGCATAAAAGTCCAAACTCGGCTATTGGACAAATGTTGGGTCTAAACCGAAAAACAGTACCTAAAAATCATCTAAGTATTTGTAATTCAACAATAAATATAATGAAAGTTAACACAGTATGATTGTGGCAAACTTATGAATATCACGGCCGTCTATCGAACAGCGGCGCTATCATTCGTTTCCAAATATTGAACGATCGAGCGCGCGATCGCGCCGCTCAAGGCGCGCCGATACTTGGAGTCTCTCAACTGCCGCTCTTCCTGCCGGTTGGTGACGTATCCCATCTCGATCAAAACCGAAGGCACATCGGGCGCCTTCAACACTGCGAATCCGGCAGATCGCCAGGGCCGCTTCACCATTCTTGCTATTTGGGAAACTTCCCTAACCATAATATCGCGGGCAAAGCGCACTGAAAGTTCATTCGTTTTCGCTTGCGCGAAATCTATCAATATATTTTGAACATCGTCGCTATAGGTGCTCAGATTAAGCCCGCCGATGACGTCAGCCTTGTTTTCCTTCGCGGCCAACGCGTCCGCCTCCGCGTCGGACGCCTTATCGGAAAGCGTGTAGGCCGAAAATCCGTGGATCGAGGCGATCTTATGGCTGTTCACGTGCAACGATAGAAACAAGTCTGCGTTAGCACGGCGCGCCGCCTGCACTCGATCGCGCAATGGAAGGAAAATATCGCGGTTGCGCGTCAGCACGGCCTTGACCCGTCCGCCGGCCTCCAATTGGCGTTTTATTTCTTTCGCAAAGGCTAGAACAATATCCTTTTCATAAACTCCCGACTTCCCTATGGCGCCGGGGTCGACGCCGCCGTGACCTGGGTCTATCGCCACCACCGGCACAGCGCGTCGCACCGGATCCGTGCGCAGCGGTGGACTGGGTGTCGCGGTCCGGCCAACGACCGGCGGTGTCGGCCGCATGGCAGCTATAAACCCAGCGCGGTCGGTCGGCACTATGTCAATCACCAAGCGCCATGGTTTCGCCCCGTCCGGTGGGAGCACGAAGGTCTTTGCTACCTTTGCCGCGCTGCGTAAATCGAGCACCAATCGGCTCGTCCCAGGCCGGAATAGGCCATAGCGCAAACGTTCCACCAGCCCCCCCTGCGCGCCAAGACGCTCCGCCGGCAACGTAAAGTCGACCTCCGGCAAATCGATCACAATGCGATACGGATCGGGCAGGCCAAATATGCGCGGCTCTACTTTTTGGTTGAGGTCGATGACGAAGCGCGTTTCGTTTTCGCGGATTCCGATCCGCAGATCTTTAACCTCGGGTCCCGCGGCCGCAGCCGGATTCGGTCCCAAGACGGCGCTTAACAGCGCGACGAAAACCGCCGCTAATGCGGTGAAATAGCCAATTCGGCGCTCAGTCCGATGGCATATATCAGAGGCGCCAGGGGTCATGGATATAAGCTATATCCCCGTATAACGCCGCGTCGCAACATACTTCCTTGATATTCAGGGCGTTAATTACGTTGTCGAAGCACGTTCGCATCGCTATCTTTAGGCAGCGAACGGCTGCGAATGCCGCGACTGTAAGGTGTCACGTTAAGCGACTTGCCAAGCAATGCTGGCCCACCTTGTAAGGTGTGGCGGGTATTTTAACTGGCAGGTTGCCTTGTAAAGCCCTACAGAGGCAATTGCAGTTTTGGTGTAACATCGGAGCCTGTCTCGAGAGTTTTTGCTCTTTTGACGCGGTGGCCGGCAGAAATCTCACCGTACTGGCGCACATCATGCGCCGTTCGACGGTTTGAGAGCGGCCTCCAAGCTTCGCACAAAGCGGTATCCACCATACCCATGTTCGCGTGGGTGGTGTGTGGCTCTTCCGCGGAGCGAATAAAATGACAAGAAGAATGCTGATCGACGCGACCCATGCGGAAGAAACCAGGGTCGTCGTCGCAGAAAATACAGAACTTCTCGAATTCGATTACGAAACATCCACAAAAAGCCAACTCAAGGGCAACATTTACCTTGCCAAGGTAACCCGGGTCGAACCGTCGCTACAGGCGGCATTTGTCGATTTCGGCGGTAACCGCCACGGCTTTCTTGCCTTCAACGAGATCCATCCCGACTACTATCGAATTCCGGTAGAAGACCGCGAGGCGTTGTTAGCTGAATCGAGCGTTGCCACTGACGCCGACGAAACGGATATCGACGACCCAAAGGTCGAAGACGAAGAAAACACGGCGGATACCGATAACGATGGCGTTGAGGTAATCGGCGATAATGCCGAAGACGACATCGCCGAATTGGGCGACGCCCATCGCCGACGTCTGCGCCAATTGACCCGGATGTACAAGATTCAGGAAGTCATCAAACGGCGGCAGATTTTGCTCGTACAGGTCGTCAAGGAAGAACGGGGAAACAAGGGCGCCGCGTTGACCACATATCTGTCCCTTCCCGGCCGTTACTGCGTGTTGATGCCAAATACGTCGCGCGGCGGCGGCATCAGCCGCAAGGTTTCCAATCCGGCGCACCGCAAGCGTATGAAGACGATCATGGCCGGCCTCGAAATACCCGAGGGCATGGCGGTGATCATGCGAACGGCGGGTGTCGAGCGAAATAAGGCTGAATTCCGACGCGATTACGAATATCTGCGCCGCACCTGGGACGAAATCCGCGAGCAAACATTGCAGTCGTCGGCGCCGGAGTTGATTTACGAAGAAGGCGACCTGGTCAAACGCTCGCTGCGCGACGTCTACAACCGCGAAATCGAGGAAATCATTATCGACGGCGAGGTGGCCTACAAAGCTGCGCGGGCGCTCATGCGCACGATGATGCCGTCGCACGTCAAGCGGGTCAAAAAATACGCGGACACCGATGTGCCACTGTTCAACCGCTACAGCATCGAACAGCAGCTCGAAGAGATTTACGACCCGATCGTGCACCTACGCTCTGGCGGCTACATCGTTATTAACCCGACCGAGGCTTTGGTCGCCATCGACGTCAATTCGGGCCGGTCGACACGCGAGCGTAATGTCGAACAGACCGCGCGACGAACCAACCTCGAGGCCGCCGAAGAGGTGGCGCGCCAGCTACGCCTACGTGACCTGGCCGGTTTGATCGTTATCGACTTCATCGACATGGACGAGTCGCGCAACAACATCGCAGTAGAACGGCGAATGAAAGAGGCCATGAAGGCCGACCGGGCGCGAATTCAAATCGGCCGGATATCGCCTTTGGGTTTGCTGGAATTGTCGCGCCAGCGGTTGCGCCCCAGTATCCACGAAGCAAGCGCTCAGGTTTGCATAGCATGCGGGGGCAGCGGCTATGTCCGCTCAACGGAGTCGACCGCGTTGCGCGTGCTAAGAGCGATCGAGGAAGAAGGCATACGAAACCGTTCACGAGCTGTGACGGTTAAAATACCAACCGACGTCGCACTCTACATTCTCAACAAGAAACGCGACATGATCGTGGACATTGAGGGCCGCTATAATTTCAAAGTCTTTATCGCTGTCGACGCCGAGTTGACGCCGCCAGACTATATTATGGAGCGACTGAATATTGACGCGCCGGAGGGCGAAAGCGTCTCTGAAGTTATCGATAGCCGAACCGCTGGACAATCGGCACGCGAAGAAGAAGAACGCACCCGGCGACGGCGGCGGCCGCGCCGTCGAGACAGCGATTCGGACGGCAAGGAGGAGGCCGCCGAGGCAAGCGAGACCAAGCAAGCAGCGGCCAGCGGGGCGGATACGGACGAGGAAGAGCCACGTCCGACGTCGCGACGTCGCGGTCGGCGGGGCGGGCGGCGGCGCCGCAAGTCGGAGGATTCAGCAGTATCAGCCGACGCAGCCACGACGGATGGTACGGCTGTTGCTGCCGCAGAAACCGACGCTGATACGGTCGCTACAGGCGATAGCGTAGCTGTCGGCGCCGACGAGAAAGATACCGTTGCCCAAGTCGGCGACCAGCCGGAGGCCGTTGCAGCAGATGCCGATGGCACCGGAGATGGGAAAACTAAACCTAAGCGGCGACGTCCACGCCGGCGCCGGTCGCGCAAGTCCGAAGGCACGACCACCGCCGCGGCAGAGACCGCCGGCGAAGGTGATGCGGCTGAGAATGCCGATGACGGAAACGAACCACCGGTCGAACCTATCAACAACGTTAAAGATGACGAGCCGGCGGCTCGCGAGTTGCCCGAAATCGCAGCTGAAGCCGATGTTGGTCCCGACCAAATCCCTACGGAACCGGACCTGGCGGAACCGGACCTAGCGGAACCGGACCTGGCGGAACCGGTCCCAGTGGATCCGATCGCCGAAACGGCACCCGCGGATGGCGGCGACGGTCCGGTGAACGGCGAGGAAGAGCCGGCAAAGGAGGCGGAAGAATCACCCGTGCAACCACCGCAAGAACCTGACCGCCCGCGGCGCTCCGGCTGGTGGAGCCGGGCTTCGAGCTAAACGCAACCGTTCGGTTATTGCTTTAGCGGCGCCAATCGGCCAACCGCTGGCACGCTGCCATCATGTCGTCTTCGGTGCCGGCAAAGGAAAATCGAACGAATTTGTGACCGCTGAAGGGATCGAAATCGACCCCAGGCGTGGCCGCGACATACGCTTCGGCAAGCATGCGGCGGCAAAATTCCGGACTATCGTTGGTCATCTGCGCAATGTCGGCATAAATGTAGAATGCCCCATCAGCCGGCGCCAACCGGTCAAACCCCGCCTTGGGCAACCGATCCAGCAATATCTCACGATTGCGCGCATACCGCGCCACATTGCCAGCCAGTTCGTCTCCGCTATCGAACGCCGCAATCCCCGCATGTTGTGACAATGAAGGCGGCGAGATAAACAAGTTCTGGGTCAAGCATTCGATCGGTCGTAACAAGGGCTCCGGCACCACCATCCAACCGAGGCGCCAGCCGGTCATCGAGAAATACTTCGAGAAGCTGTTGATCACGATTGCGTCGTCGTCCAGTCCGGCTGCCGTTACCGCGGGGCTGCCATAGGTGATGCCGTGATATATCTCGTCGGAAATTAGTCGAACTCCGGTACTTCGGCACCACGCCACTAACGCCTCTAACTCCTTGCTTCCAACCATTGTGCCTGTTGGGTTCGAGGGACTGGCCACGATCAACCCGTCGAGATTGCCGCCGGCGGCCCGCAAAAGCCTCGGTGTCGGTTGAAAGCGTTCCGCCGCCGTGGTTTCAAGGAGTATCGGTTCGACACCAAGTGCGGTCAGAATATTGCGGTATGCGGGATAACCGGGCGCGGCCAACGCCACCCGGTCTCCAGCTTCGAATGCCGACAAGAACGCCAACAAAAACCCGCCCGAAGAACCGGTTGTAACGACGACGCGCGCCGGATCGACAGCAACGTCATAAACGCTGGAATAGTGCTGTGCAATGCACTGGCGCAGCTCGGGGAGGCCCATCGAATCGGTGTAGCCCAACAGCTCGTCTTGCAACGCATTATGTGCCGCGGCGATGACTTGCTGGGGTGCCGGCGTTCCGGGTTGCCCGACTTCAAGATGCAGTACGTCTTCGCCCGCTGCAGCAAGTTCGTTGGCGGCACGCATGACATCCATGACGATGAACGGATCGATCAGTCCGCGCTGGGCAATTTTTAGGGCCATCTTATCCCTCTGCGGACGCGCGATTAATTCTCGTCGGCGCTAAGCGCGATACCGTGAGCGCGCGGTTCGGCGACAAACTGACAATTGCGTTTTCGCGGCAACCCCCCGGGACATCTGAATCCGTTGACCCGTCCGAGACTTTCCTGAAATTGCAACGAATATCCGGCTTTTTCCAAGAATACCTGCGCCGGTTTTGGCAACTCCGGCTCGGCGATAATAGTATCAGGATTACCGGTGTTATAGGCGCGGGCCTGCTTGACAGCGACGCCAAAGTCGCGCCCGGAAGTCAACGTTTCGAGCGCTATCGCTGCCAATATCGACGGCGAGCCGCCCGATATCCCGGCGCCGAAGAACACCTGGTCGGTGGTCGGGTTGGCGACAATGACCGCGCTAGGCAAGCCAGCGCGCGCGCCTGTTGCTGGCGCGGCCAACAATATACCGGTGCCCGGCGCCACCTTATCGGCGCCAAAGGGACGATTTAGAGTAAACGAGCAGATAACCGCTTGGCCCCTCGAATCGACGGCAACCAACGACGCACCGTCGTGGCGACCGCGCGTCGAATAATCGACTATCGTTGCCCCCTCACCGGGTCCGCTTCGATGGCGGTTGCGATCATGGCCGGCCACCAGTTCGGCGATTGCACTGGCGGAGACCAAATCCCCGGCCGAGATTTTTTTTGCGGACGCTTCACGACGGTCCGCATAAGAACGCGAAGCGACCTCGGCGAGCAGATGCAGTCGTTGCCCGACATCCGCGTCGGAATAGCGGTCGTCGTCGTCGCCAGCCGCCCAAGTTTGCGCGGCCACAACGCCACCATCGGCGGGCGGTGGCGGGAAATAGATACGCTCGTTGCCAAATTCGATTTCGATCGGTTGCAGCAATTTTGGCCGATATTCGCGCAGGTCCTCGACGGTCATCTTCGCACCGGTTTGCCGAATAGCCTCGACGATCTGGCGGCTGAGTTGTCCCGTGTAAAACTCGCCCGCGCCGCGGGTACGTATCACCGACAACACGGCGGCAAGTTCGATCTGGCGAACGACACGGCCTTCGGTGATTTTGGCGCCATCAAGCTCGAAGATACGACGTGCTTCCGGGTCACCGCGAAGCGTCGCGGCAGCAACCTCCAGATCGCGGGTGAACGCGCGCGACATCGTGTGTCCATCGCGAGCGAATATTTCAGCCGGAAACAACAAACCAGCCCAGTTGAGCCGACCGTAACGGGCATGCACCAAAGCCATGCCACGGACGTTCCCGGGAACGGCAATGGTCGCTTTCCTGCCGCCGCTGGCTGGAACGCCGGCAAAAAATTCGACTGCCTCGACCCGGCTGTTTTCCCGGTCGTGGATTAAGCAAACTCCACCCCCGCCCAGGCTCGCGCCTCCAGGCATGGTGACGGCCATGGTGAAATAGGTGGCCACTGCCGCATCGGCGGCGCTGCCGCCGGCCGATAACACATCACGGCCGATCAACGCGGCGCGCGGTTCATCGACGATGATTCCCCCGAAAAATCCTTCGACGAACCCAGCTTCGCCTTCTTTCAGCCCACTACCCGTGCATGCGCCCAGCGCCATCGCAAGGAATAATGGTAGTATTCGACCTGATTGACGCCACATTCGTGTGTACCTAGTTTGTTGTAACAGCACTGGAAAATAGCCTATGCGCACGGTAGTTCGACTTCTCTTGGTGGCGATCATACTGACTACCCTGACGAGCGCGCCAGCGGAAAGTCAGGGTAACCGGATCAGGCTCATCCGCGATGCGGAAATCGAAAATATCATCCGGAGCTACGCGACGCCAATATTCAATGCGGCGGGCCTATCAGCGAATGCAGTTAAGATACATCTGGTACAAGACAATCGGTTGAACGCCTTTGTCGCCGGCGGCCAAAGGCTGTTCATAAACAGTGGATTGTTGATTCGTGCCAACAGTGCCAACGAAGTTATTGGCGTCATCGCCCACGAAGCCGGTCACATCGCCGGCGGTCACCTGGCGCGTATCCAGGATGAATTACGTAACGCCCAGCTTAAATCGCTTTTGGCCGCTGTCATCGGCGTGGCGGTTGGCGCGGCAACGGGCGATGGCGGTGCGGCGAGCACCATCGTTCGCGGCGGCCAGGGAGCCGCGCTCACGGATTTGCTGAAATATAGCCGCACTCAGGAATCGGCTGCCGACGCCGCGGCGTTAAAATATCTCGACGCGACGGGTCAATCGGTACGCGGCATGGCCGAATTTTTTCGATTGCTGCAGAAAGACATCCGGCTGCAGGGCGGGCGTGAACATCCCTATTTATCGAGCCATCCTTTGACCATCGACCGCATTAGCGCGGTGGACAATCATCTCGCGCTATCGCGCTACGCCGACGCAAAACCACCGCGCAGTCAGGTCATCAAACACCAAATGATGCGTGCCAAGCTCATTGGTTTCATGCAGCCG
>JAPUHN010000089.1 GCA_027297685.1 Alphaproteobacteria bacterium
ACGTTTGAACGGAATTTTGGCCAGGTAGGCCAACCGGTCAGGTAGGCCAACCGGTCAGGTAGGCCGGAAGATGCGGAAGGGCCGGTTCCAGGCAGGAGCCGGCCTTTTTCCCCTAACCAAAGTGCGCAAGCTTTAAAGTCCAGCGGCGGCCTCTTCGACCCGCTTGCTGTAGCGCGGATCGTTGGCTCCGAACTCGTCGAGCAGACGCGCGGCCTTCAGCGCCAACACATCGTTGGTGCCGTCGGAGTGGATGAACGAGAGCGCGTCGCGCAACAGCTTTTCGATCGGGTTCTTTTTCATATAACCGGTCCCCGCCCACAACTCGAAGGCCTCCTGGGTGACCTTCAGCGCCGATTCCGACGCGAAAATCTTGCACAGCGAGGCGGCGCGGGCATCGATGTTGCCTTGGGTCGTGGTCCAGCCCGCATACCACAAATAATTGCGCGCCGCGTCCAGCAACATCTGCATGCGCGCCAGGCGTTTTTGCTGGATCTGATGGTTGATGATCGCTGTTCCGCCCTGCACCCGCTGGCGCGCGTATTGCAGAGTGATGTCGTGGGCGCGCTGGGCAACCCCCAGCACTGTAGAGCCGGCCTGAATGTTGGAGCCGAAACGGGTCAGCAGACCGCCGAGTTCGGTTAGTGCATTGCCCGGTTCGCCGATGACATCTTCGTCGGGTATCTCGACATCGTTGAATTCGAGCGTACCGTTCTGCACTGCACGCTGGCCCAGCTTGTCCCACACCTCGGTGCAGGCGTAGCCCGGCGTGTCCGCCGTCAATATAAACCCCGCGAGGCTTTCCATCGGCGGCTTCGATAGATCGGTGCGCGCCATCACATAAATGACCTTGGCCAAACCGCCGTTGGAGATGTAACGCTTGGTGCCGTTGAGCACCCAGCGGTCACCCTTTTTTTCCGCCGTCATGCGGATGCCGCCTTCGGGCTCGTTATAGGGCACGATGGTATCGCTGCCCGACATCGGTTCGGTCGCCGCTATCGCCAACAGGCAGGTGTCGTCGTCCATCACTTTGGGCAGCCAGCGCTGGCGCTGTTCCTCGGTGGTCAGGTGGCTCAGCATGGTCATGATCTTCCAAGTCTGGTCGAACGCCACCGCAACCCCAAGGTCGCCATAGGCGATGGTCTCGCCGACCATCGACAGGGTCAACACGTCGGCGCCCTCGCCGCCATAATCGCGGGGCACCGACAACGTGCGCAGGCCGAGCCGTGATGCCTCGCGGACCAGATCCCAGTCGAACGACTGATCCGGCTCGGGCACCAAGTCGGCCGCCGCAGCGCTCGGCATGACCGTATTGATCGCATAGTCGAGCGCGATTTTCTTGAGCTCTTGTTGCCGCTCGGTGAGTGTGAAATCGACCATTCGTTCCTCCCTATCGCGCGGTGCTTGTCCACCGCATCATTGTTAAAATGCGCTTGCTTGGGGCGTCTGCCGTCGCAGCTAATCGTCGTACAAAAGTCCGCCGCGGCCCAGGAGTCGCTGTTCCTTGAGGTCCTCGAAAAGCGTTTCCACTTGTGTGAAATGCACCCGTTTCCCGACCACAGCTTTCACGTCGCCGCGCGCCATCACTTCCATCGTCTCGATCAGTTCGGCACGCGTCGAATGGCGCGATCCGGTGATGACCTGTTCGGTTATCACCAAGTTGATCGGGTTTACCTTCACATCACCTGGCTGTGCGCCGATCACAACGGCGCGGCCTGCCCGCGTCAGGCTTTCGATACATGCCTGAAACGTTTCCGGCGCGCCGTGAAAATCGACCGCTGCCTCAACACCCTTTCCATCGGTCAATTTCTTAACCTCGGCAGCAAGGTCGTTGACGGCGCGCACGTTGATAACCTCGTCGGCTCCCCACTGCCGGGCGAGATCGAGCTTTTCGTCCGTTATATCGGCGGCTATCACGCGCGCGCCGAATAGTTTGGCGACTTGCACACCGTGGATGCCGACGCCGCCGCCAGCGCCAACCAGCAGAACATCGTCGTGCGGGTTGATCTGCGCTCGCTCGCGCATGCAATGCCATGGTGTATTTACCGCGTCGGCAGCGATTGCGGCGCCTTCGTAGTCCAGGCCAGTGGGGATCGGCAGGTAGTTGCCGGCCGGCAAACAAACATAGTCGGCGTAGCCGCCATCGCGATGCACACCGATATAGCCACCGTGATTTTCACATAGTGTCTCGCGGCCGTTTCGGCACCAGCGACAATGGCCACAATTGAGATAGAAATAAACGGCGCAACGGTCGCCGACGGCCACATTTGTCACCCCGTCGCCGACGGCGACGATATCACCGCCCAATTCGTGCCCCATGACCCGCGGTGCTTCGCCGCCGAACACGCCGGTGCGCATGGTAACCAGCGTCAAGCCGACACCTGCTGCGCGGACCTTCATGACGGCCTCGCCGGGACCGGGTTCGGGATCCGGCCGCTCCTCCAATATAAACGGCTCGCCCCAGTTTCTGACCACCATCGCCCGCATCGCGCCCCCCTTTTCTCGATCTCTGTTGACCAGACCGTTGAGGGCGACGCTAACAGGCTTCCGCACGCCAGGTAAGAGGGGGGCTAGACGCTAATTTTCGCGGTAGGTTTTTTCCATTCGCTCATGGAGCTCCTGCGCCTCGACGCTGAGCGTTGCGATCGGCCGTGCGATCAACCGGCGAATGTTGATCTGCTCGCCGGAATCTTCGCAATAGCCGTATTTGTCGGTTTCGATACGGCGCAGCGCATCGTCGATCTTGCTGATCAGTTTACGGCCGCGATCGCGGGTGCGCAGTTCGAGCGCCCGCTCGCTTTCAAGCGAGGCACGGTCAGCAATGTCGGGTTCCTGGATGCTGGTGTTCTGCATGTTCACCAACGTCTGAACAGACTCGCGTAGCAATTCGGTTCGCCATTCGAGTAGTCGCTGACGGAAGAACTCCGTCATCAACGGATTCATGAACTCGTCATCATCAGTTGGAACGTAGTCGGGCGGCAACAACATCGACGACATAGTTCGTCCTTAATTATGGTTCACGATCAAACCGCTTGCGGCGCGCGGAATATACATACCCAAATTCGTCCGCGGCAAGCCGAAACACTGCCCTAATTGACGTTTCCTAATATGGTCTGAATTCTCTTAATTCATTGTTATTTAAGGGTATTACGAGGTTCAAGTCGTCTATGAGCTTGATAAAAATGGCGTCAGTGTTCAAATCATCGAGAGTTTCGCCAGCTCGACCTTCGCTCGGAGCTCGATTTCCTCGACAATCGAGATGAGGCGGGGATCGCCGGACTGGCGCCGCCGTTCGCCCAAACTCAGCACCAAAGCCTGCAGGTCGATACGCGACAAATCGCCCCGCAAGAGCCCGACCCGAATCTGATCGAGCCGGTCCAAAAGATCTTCGGCGCGCTTATGCTCGGGCGGTTTCGTCCGCCGGCTGGCGTCCGGTACTTCCTGCAATGCGACCAGAGCTTCAACCGAGCCGAGCTGGGCGGCGCTACCACCAGCGATCGGTGTCGTCTCGGCACTGGTCGATATATGTTTGGCGAATTCGCTACCCTGACCGTTCCGGTTTTTTCCGGTACGGCGAACCGAGTTGGCGCGCACTGACCCAGGAGCGTCAATTTTCATGCAATGTATCCGTTAACGCGGCCACCCTTTGGGCGCCAGTCGCAATACATTGCCGAATCACGGTTAAAAGGCCGTTAAGGCAGGGTCCGGTTCGCAATCAAATTTAGTCCACAATTCCGCCCAATCGAACCACTCTTGCGGGATACGGCGCTAGACACGTAAGCCTTCAACCGCGGTGGTAAACGACCACCCTTCGCCTTCAGCTACCACCGAGCTCATACCGTCGGGGCGGGTAACGATAATGGTCCAGGAAAGTCCATCCGGTGAGACGAAAACTTCGAGAATATTGCCATTTGTCGCAATTCCGCCGGCGACGGGGGCTTCCTGGTATCTGTCGCCTAGCTGGGCGACGACTTCGTCTCGCGAAAGTCCATAAGGTTCCTGGCCATAGAGTTCTTCCCCATAGGGCATTTGGTCCGGGTCTTGCGCGGCGACTTGCTGACTGTTCAACAACAGCATGAACGCCAGAACAAACCCCATCACAGCGGTCAATAACATTCGCACGGTTTTGTCCGGGCTGAGGCGAACTCGCAAAACTTGATACCGCATGAAACCGTCCTTTCGTTAACTAACGTAAGTATCGGCCTATCCGAACACCACTGCTGTGACAGGGCTCACAGCTCACCAATTCGTGTGAATTAGACGTTTCGACGTGAACCGCCTGCCCGCGGGAAATCTCGCCCGGCAAGATATTCCAAAATTCGGCACAAACTGCCGCACGCTGCGGATATGGTCGAAATTCAAGGAATATTCTCTATATAAAACAATTAGTTACGGATAATTCGAGAGTGGCACGGTTCTCGCATTAACGTTTTCAGAAATTAATATTCCCAGTCCGATAGAAAGCGGCTTTTGAACATGAATGTAGCTTTTCGCAACCTCCGCTGCCCACCTAGCGCGCTGTTTAGCGGCGCCTTTGCAACGCCGGTCAAAACCGCCGCCATCGTTATCGCCGCCGTGACGTTTTTACTCGCCGCCGGTGCCGCGCCGGCGTCCGCCCAATCGCGCATCAAAGACATCGTCAACGTCGAAGGTGTGCGCGACAACTTATTGGTCGGCTACGGACTTGTCGTTGGCCTGAATGGCACGGGCGACTCGCTGCAGAGTGCACCGTTCACCCAGCAAAGCCTCATCGGCATGTTGGAACGGCTGGGAATTAACACGCGCGACCAAATCGATAATTTGAAAACCGCCAACGTCGCCGCCGTCATGGTAACGGCAACGCTGCCTCCGTTTTCCCGGCAAGGTTCGCGGATCGACGTCACCGTCAGCGCGTTGGGTGATTCCGACAGCCTGCGCGGCGGAACTTTGCTGGTGACGCCAATGCTCGGCGCCGACGGCGAAGTTTATTCGGTGTCCCAAGGCCCGCTGGTCGTCGAGGGCTTTAGTGCTGAAGGCAATGGCCAATCCATAATTAAGGGTGTGCCAACGACGGCGCGCATTCCCAACGGGGCCATCATCGAACGTGAAATCGGTTTCAACTTGAACCAGCTAACGACTGTTCACCTGAACCTGCGCAACCCCGACTTCACCACATCGCAACGCATCGCCCAATCCATCAACACGTTTCTCGGCACGCCTGCCGCCGCGGCGATCAATCCGGCAACCGTGCGCATAAAAGTGCCCAACAAGTACGCCGCCAATACCGTTGCACTGCTGACCGATATTGAACAATTGACGGTTATTCCAGACCAACAGGCCCGCGTCGTGGTGGCTGAACATTCAGGCGTTATCGTGATGGGAGAGAAAGTGCGCATCAGCACTGTCGCAATCGCGCAAGGTAATCTTACCATCCGCATTACCGAGACGCCGCAGGTCAGCCAGCCCAACGCATTTGCGACACAAGGCCAAACTCAAGTGGTCGATCGGACCAATATTGAAATCGACAATGACGACGACAAACGCCTCGCTGTGCTCGATCGGGGCGTGACTTTGCAAGAGCTCGTCAACGGGCTCAATGCATTGGGTATCGGCCCCCGCGATATGATCTCGATTTTGCAAACCATCAAAGCCGCTGGCGCTCTGCAAGCGGAAATCGTGGTAATCTGATGAACGGGATCGTCACTAGCGCCGGCGCCACACTGCCAAACGCCGCCTTCGAGAGCGTCACGCAAACACTGGCAAACCGCGCTTCTCCGCTCGAAGGACCGATCGCACCCAGCGCGGCGCGCAAGGCCGCTGAATCATTTGAGGCATTTTTTATCTCGCAGATGCTCGCCGACATGTTTGCCGGCCTCGAAACCGATCCACTTTTCGGCGGTGGCCCGGGCGAAACCATATTCCGATCGCTGATGATCGATGAATACGGCAAATCCCTCGCCAGTACCGGCGGCGTCGGCATCACCGACAGCGTGCTGGGAGAAATCCTTCGCTTACAGGAGATCGACACCAATGAACGCTAACCAATCGACCAAGACCTGCGCGGATAACGCAGACAATCTGATCCAAATGACCGACCGGTTGTCGGAGCTGATGGAAAAGGAAGTCGAACTGCTGCGCGGCCGGCGCGCGCACGATATTCAAGCTCTACAGATCAACAAGGAATCACTGGCTGGCGTCTACCAGCGGATAATTACCGACTTGCAACAAAATCCCTCGGCGCTGGATGGGCTCGACGATCGCCGTCGCGAGCGGGTCAAGCACGCCGCTGCGCGGCTGCAGGGCGCGGCCACCGGGAACGCGATCGCGTTGCGCTCGGCAATCGAGGCGAACCACCAACTTATTGAGACCATCGCCGGCGCAATCCGCGATCAAAGCATAGAGCACGCGCCCTATATGGCGAACGGCCGCGTCGCCCACGGCTCCGGTTCCCAGGCGACGCGAAACCTGTCGGTCTCTCTGAACGACACCCTGTAACGGCCGCTCTAGTGACGATCCAATTGACCCTATTTGACGCAAGGCCCCCTCGATGTCTTTAACAATATCCCTCCATTCCGCACTGGCGTCGCTCAGCGTCACTCAGTCGCAGATGCAAATCGTTTCGAGCAATGTGGCCAACGCGTCGACCGAAGGTTACACGCGAAAAATAGCGGCGACGCAAACCCTGGTCGTCGACGGTAAAGGCAGCGGCGTTCGCTTGTCGGAAATCGAGCGCATTGTTGACCAAAACCTGCTGCGCCAGTTTCGCGAACAGTTGGCGCGCGTGGGCAATCTGGAGATCCTGAACACCTATTTCGGACGCATTCAAGATCTATTTGGCGCGCCCGGCAACAACGCCGACATCAGCCATATGATTGGGCGTTTGGGCGCTTCCCTCGAATCCCTAACCGCATCGCCAGAGCTCGCCGCCGGCAAGTTCGATGTCATCGCCCAGGCGCAGTTGCTGGCCGAGCGCATGAAATCAATGACCGATGAAATTCAGTCAATGCGTCAAGAAGTCGACGCAGCGATTTCCGACACCATTACGGTTATCAATCAACGGCTCGTCACAATCAACCAATTGAATGACCAGATCGGCGACGCAGTGGCGCTCAGCCAGACGACCGCCGAGCTGGAAGATGCCCGCGACCGGGCGCTCGCCGATCTGTCGGAGCTTATGGATGTTCAAACCTACGCGCGTGCCAACGGTCATATCATCGTGCTCACCCCTGCCGGACGCACTTTGGTTGACAATGGCGCGGTAACGTTGGGCCACAACTCAATCGCCACCATGGGAACCGGGATCAATTATCCAAACATCATCGACGGCATCTCCTACGGTCCCGGCGGCGCCGATATCACTACCGAGTTCCAGGGCGGCCGCCTGGCCGGACTGATCGAAATGCGTGACCAGCGGCTGACCGAATTGCAGAGCGGGATCGATCGCCTGACCGAGGTCCTGGTCTCCAGCGCCAACGGCGCCCACAATGCCGGCTCCGCGTTTCCGCCAGTACAAACACTGACCGGCACTCTATCGTTTGCCGGAACCGACGCTCCCGGCATGACGGGAACCTTCCGGGTGACGATCGTTGATTCCGCCGGCGCCGTCGTCGAATCTCAGGATATCGCGCTGGGCGCCCTTGCCGACATCAACGCGCTGGTCGCCGCCGTCAACGGCATGGCCAATGCCACGGCCTCGCTCGACGCCAACGGGAAATTCGTGATGTCGGCCACCGGCACCAGTCGTATCGCGGTCAACGAGATGACAAGCCAGGTCACCGCCGGCAACCAAACCACCGGACTCGGTCAGTTCCTCGGCCTGAACGACCTGTTTATCCTGAATGCCGATTACACCAACTACACCGGCGATCCTCAAAACAGCGCGACCACCGCGCTCGGCCTGGCCGGTACCCTAACCGTGGCCTACCCAGGCGGTTCGACGCCGGTTGTCTATGCCGCCGGTGACGACCTGACCACGATTGCGGCCAATATTACGGCCGCGCTGGCGGCGGAGAACATCACAGCAGCAGTGCTTTCGGAAAACGGAAAATTCCGCCTGACCATGACCGATACCAATGGCGATAACTTTTTCATCACCGACAGCGGTTTGCTAACCAGCACCATCAACCTGCGCAGCGGACTGATTGGCGCAGCAAGCCGCGTGACCCTGCGGCCGGACATTTTCGCTGATCCCAACATCCTGTCTTCCGGCCAGCTCTCCAATGCCGCAACGTTGGCGGTCGGGGATTTTGTGCTAGCCGCTGGCGATAGCAGTGGCGCGAGCGCGCTCGCGGCAGCGCTCAGCAGCGGGCAAACATTTTCCGCCGCCGGAGGGTTGCCGGTAATGACGTCGCTCTTGGCCGACTACGGCGCCGCGATTGTGTCGCTCAACTCGACGCAAGCCGCCAATGTCGAGGCGCAGTTCGAAATTCAACTAGGCTATCAAGAGGCCATCAAATCGCGCAGCGCGGCGATCAGCGAGGTCAACATCGATGAGGAAATGTCGACCCTTCTGGTCTTGCAGAACGCTTATCAGGCAGCCGCAAGGGTGACCCAGACGGTCGCCCAAATGATGGATGTGCTGGTCAATATTATTAATTAATCCGGGAGCCTGCGATGACGCGCATCGGTACATTCGCCCAACAGAAACTTTTAATGTTCTATACCCTGCGAACCCAGGACCGGTTATTCACCCACTCCATCCAACTCGCCACGGGTCAGAAGGCGCAGCAATATACCGGTATCGCAAAAGACGTCAGCCGGCTGCTCGCCGTCGAAACGGCGCAGATGCGGGCGAAAGAGTACTTGCAAAATGTCGAAGTCGCGCAACGCCGCATCGAACTCACCGATTTAAATCTTGACGGGATCGAGAGCATTGCTCGAGAATTGCGTGGATTTCTCGAAGACGTAGGCGACGCGCCGGCCACAAACCATGCCAGCTTGAGAACGTTCGCGATCAATACACGCGCGCTTTTAATCGAACATATGAACGCGCGCGATGGCAATCGCTACCTGTTTTCCGGGAACCGGGTCGATCAGCAAACCGTTACCCTCGATCCGGCGATATACACACCGCTCAGCTTGTTCAAAGCTGACGCCGTAACCATCGATTCGACCTTCTATGCTCAGTACCGCGCCGACGTGCTCGGCACGCCCGGATTCCCGCAAGGTTCGTTTTATGAGCAGATTTACTTCGACAAAAACGGCGTTGCGCCGACAGCACCGTTCCCGGCCGATCCAGATAATCCAACCGCAACTGAATTCATCGCCGAAGACCCCGCCTTGTGGGACTATTACGTAACCCGCATGAGTTCGCCGGAAATGTTGGCCAATCCGAAGTTGGATTTTTATCAGGGTGACGGCAACGCACCGAGAATGCGCATATCCGAGACAACCTCGATTGCCTATGGCATCACCGGCGATGAAGAAGCGCTACAGCAGTTTTTTCTAGTCGTCGACGCTATTGCGAGCCTACCGGTAACAGCGCCACCCGATGCATTCCTATCTACGTTGATCAACGAAGGGCTGAGCACGCTTTCAAAGATTATCGATGTTGACACGACGACCACGTTCGAATCGATTACCCAACTGCGAAACCGCGTTCTCGGCCCGCTTAAGTTGTTGGACAACGCCCATGAATCGCTCACTCGGTCAATCGATCACGCCAGCAATGTGATCGCCGACGCCGAAGGCGTGAACATAACCGAGGTCATTGCACGACTTCAAACCGAACAGCTGGTCCTCGAGGCATCGTACCGCACGGTGTCGCAAATTCAGTCATTGTCATTGGTTAATTTCCTGTGATCGCGATGATCGATAACCCTTTGTTAACGGATAGCGCGCAGATTCAGAGTACTGCCAAATAGGCTGGCGATATTCGCCGAAGATGTCCGCCCATGGCGGCATCGGCGCCAACGGTCCGAAGGTATTGGACAAGACATGTTGATCGGAACTTTTAGCTCTTACCAACCGTTGTTCGATTTCGGCGCGGCGTTCGCACGGACGGCGCTGATCGCGGCGCGGCCGAACTTTGAACTGCAGTTCTTTCGGGCCCAGGATGCGATCCTGGATAATCTCGACAAGGAAATCAACAACATCAATGATGCCATAAATACCAAAGGCGCAACGGCCCTGCTCGACGTACAAATTTCCCGCCTGCAAAATGATCTTGCCGTCATCAACGATTTTAAGGCCCGCACCGATGCTAAAGCGGGGCGGGTTTCCGATACGCTTGGTAACTTGGCCGAACTGATCACGCTCGCCGCCCCCGGCACGGTCACCGAGTTCGATGCAAAATTGGTCGAGACTATCGCTCTGATGAGAACAACCAGGGCGCCGGTCTACGAGCGCTATGGCGTGCAGGACCGGCTGCGTGGGGCAAAGAACGATGGTCTCGCGCAGCTCGAGGCGCTGGTGCACAACAACTTCGCCACCCAGGCCGATATCGACAATGCAACGGCTATTATGGCGGCGATCCAGACCGATTATCTGGCGTCCCAGTCGATTGTCGACGGCAACGCAAAAATCGCTTTTACACTGCAGCGGAATGCCTCAACAACGATCGGCGAACTGACCCGCCAAGTTTCCAACATCAAAACGACCGCGATAAGTGAAGCAACGGGCAAGGTTAAGGAAAAGCAGCAATACTATGGACAGCTTCTGACAATGATTTCCCTATCATTCGAGGCGTCACAAGCGTTTACCACCTATATCACCGAGAGCGTTGTCCTACCGCAGGAAATCGAACCCGGATCGGTCCTCAATCTATTCTCGTAATCGCATTGTGCCCCTTTGGCCAAACGCGTGCCCGGAGGTGCGCGTTGTGCGTGCAGTTGCGCGAACAATCGACCATCGCACCAAGCCGGCAATTTTTGCCGGAGGCCGGAAAATATTGCCGGTTAATCGGGAAACTATTGCCTACGCCGACGCCTATAAAATTCTCAACCCATTGTAATCATTAGAACAATTCTTTGGCACATCTATTGCTAACAAGTAAACCGGAGCAGAACCGCTCCGTTATATCAACTTCAGAATGAGGATAATCTAATGGCTGAAATCACTCTTAGTGCGGCAGTTCGCTCGAACCTACTGGCGCTTCAGCAAACGTCTGACCTGATCAACCGCACCTCGGCCCGTTTGTCGACGGGCCTGGCAGTCAACAGCCCGGTTGACGACGCGAAGGCCTTCTTCGAGGCCAAAGGGTTGAGCGATCGCGCATCGACCATCAATGAGAAAAAAGACGGCATCGACCAGGCCATCAGCTCGGTGTCGGTCGCTCTCGAAGCGGTCAACGCCATCGACTCGATCATCGAACAGATCAAGGGCGTCGTCAACAGCGCCGCCTCTGCCGCCACCGCAGCCGAGTTCACCGAGTTGAACGCGCAGTACGCCACGTTGGTCACGCAGATCGACAATCTCACCAGCGACGCCACCTACCAGGGCGTCAATCTGATCAACGGCACCGGCACGACGCTGACCGTTTACTTCAGCAACACGACCACCAGTCAACTGTCGATTGCTTCGGTCGACCTGCGTCAAACCGGTCTCGGGGTCACCACGACGGCGACCCTCAGCCAAGCCACGTCGCGGGCCACCGCCATCACCCTGTTGGATGCGGCGATCGCCACGTTGGACGCCAAGGCGAAAACTTTGGGTTCGAACGTCGCGCTGTTGCAGACGCGTTTGGACTTCTCGGCGGCCTATGCCAACGAACTACAGAGCGGCGCCGACAAGCTGACCCTGGCCAACATCACCGAAGAAGGTGCCAACCTGGTGGCGTTACAGACACGTCAACAGTTGGGTATCTCGTCTCTGTCGTTCGCGGGTAACAGCGAGCAGTCAGTTCTGTCACTGTTCCGTTAAGCCGTTTAACGACACAGTCAGTACTCCGGGGGAGAGCTTCGGCTCTCCCCTTTTCTTTGGGCTCGAGCAACATCGTTAACGGTGCCTTAAGCGGCGCTGCCTACGGTGTTTCCGATGAACGCCGACACCGCACAGATCTACGATAACCCAACCGACGACGACGTTATGGACGCCAACGTGCGCGACGCGCGCGCTTTTTTCGACGTTGGCAATTACATCGACGCCCTGGACGCTTGCGAAGGAATGCTCGCGCGCCGTCCCGGCTGCGCCGAGGCGCTGTTGCTGTTGGGCCTCATCAGCTTTGAACTAGACGAGCATCAGCGCGCGCTCGCTCTGTTGGCGCAGGCTCATGACAAGGCTCCAGACGTGCGCGAATACGCCGACGCCCTGGCGTGCGTCAACGCCCAGCTCGGCGATTCCACCGAAGCGCTGTACTACGCCAAACTGGCAACCACATTGTCGCCCCATCCGCTCGGCGACGCACTACTTCCTGAGATCTACAGTAATTTTTTCCAAAGTTTCCGTAACGCCAGACCGCACCTGTTCCGCAATCGGGCGCAGCGCCAGTTGGATAAGGGCGACGCGGCAAACGCGCTTGTGTCCTGCGAGAAGCAGTTGGAACTGACACCCAATGATAGGGACACATGGCGCCTTCTTGCCCTGACGGCGCTCGAGGTCGGTAACATCGAGCGGGTCCTCGACTCCAGCGAATTTCTGGGCGCCGATAGCCTATTGGCAAGCGATTACGAGGTATTGGCGCGCGCGCTGGCGAAGGTCGGCCACTTCGATGAAGCCGAACAGGCCCATTTGAACGCGATCGAAGGCGCACCGGACAATCCGGCATTCTCACAAAGCCGGATTCGCACGATCGCCGCACGACACGGTAATTCGGGCGGTCACTTGGAACGCGAAAATAACGCCTGGGTCGCACAATATGTCCACCGGTCCGAGCCGCCGCAAAAGCGCTTGCCATCGGCGGTGAATCGTGACCGTCCACTGCGTATCGCCTATGTCGGTGGCGAATTACATGCCGGCCCCCTGGCGGACACACTGACCCCCATCCTGGTATTGCACGATGCCAGGCGCGTTCACGCCTACTGCTATACCGCCAATGCGCGCTACGATATGGCGTCCGAAAACATGGCGCAGCATTGCGTGCGCTGGACCGACATTCACGGCGTCGACCCGGTTACGGCGGCGGAAATTATTCGCGGCGACGGCATCGACATTGCGGTCGATCTAAGCGGGCATGGGCCCGACAGTCAGTTACAGATGTTTGCGCAGCGGCCGGCGCCGGTGTGCGTCAGTTGGCTCGGCGCGGCGTTACCGGCCGGCGCTGGGTTCGATTACCTACTGGCGAACGAAACGCTCGTACCGTTGGATGAAGTCGCCGGGAATACAGCACAGACAATCTACCGATTCCCGGCGACCCACATCGCCCACCGCCCACTCGACGCACCCGAGACGATCATGCCTCTACCCGCCCGCCGCCAGCCTCACATAACAATCGGCGTAGTGGCGCCGCTGGCCCAATTGGGAGAGTCCTGTATTCGGCACTGGTCGGAAATCCTGGCCAGTGTCGCCAACGCACGCATAGTGATCGCCAATGTTGAGCGGCTGGACGGCGCAGCGGTTACCCGGCTGTACGAAATGGCCGCTGCCGCCGGCATTCGCGATCGCATCGATGTTGCCGATCTGGAAGAAATTGACCCGAGCGGATACGGGTTTTTCGATCATTTTGACATCCTGCTCGACCCTCAGCCCAATAGCAGGTTCCTCGAAACCTGCCGGGCGCTGTGGATGGGTGTTCCGGTATTGGCGATCGCCGGCGCCGGATATCTGGGACGGGAGGCGGCCGCGGCACTACGCGCGGCCGGGCGCCCGGAATGGGTCTTCGACACAAACCAGGCGCGCGCCGCCGCTATCGCCGATCTTGTCGCCGATCTCGACCATTTGGCGAAACTGCGCACCGCCTTGCGTGGCGAGGTGGCGACTACCGCACTTTACGATGTGGCCGGCTTCACGCGCGCGCTGGAACAAGCTTATTACGCCATGTAGCGCTGGCCACGCATTTTTGTGTGCGCATCCAGGGCGAATGGGAGTATTCCGGTCAGATATCGTACTCTGAATTGACGGACGGGATCTGCCCGGCAATACAGCGACCGACATCGGCGACCAAGACCGACAGCCGCCGCTCTATATCCCCGTAGAGGCGACGCATTTCCCGCACCGCGGTTCGCCGGAAGCGACGCCGAATTTGCGCGTCCTCGATGCGGCCGTCGAACCACCAGAAACTGCCGAGATAGAGGCAGGTCGTGCCATACAGAAAAATACCGATTGCCGGAGACCTGGCGTATGCTTCGTCGAGTAGACCGTACATTTCGTAGACCCATACAAGGTCCGGATCGTCGCGCTCTGCCGCCGATTCTAACACCGCATCGAACAGCGCGAAAATCTCCTGTGTGGTCGTCGCTAAATCGGTTTCGCGCCAGATCCGATTCGTCAACTCCAAAGGAAAGATCGGCATTTTGCTGCGAATTTCGCCCATGACGCCACCACGGTCGACCGGCGGATTTTGCAGATCGAGGACACGTGGCAGCATCGGTATCGTACCAGCGATCCGGGCGCCGTCGCTGCAGTTCACGCAACGGACGCTCGGAGTCATTTTGAGTACGTTCTCGAGCCCGTTGCGAGACCATTCGAGGATGGATTCGGTGACAGCTTGGCCACCAAAGTTCGCGGGTACCGGAAAGCGCGCGTCGCCGGCCCACTCCTTGGCCTCACCCCTACCGATATAGGTGTCGGCGGAATGGTAGTGATCTGCCTGCCGGGAACCCATATCTATGCCGAACAAATAAATTTCGCGGAATCCCAAATGCAAAAGGGTTACCAGCGCTCCGTTGGCAACGGTAGGACCGGCAGTGCCCATTTGGTCCAAACCGTTGCCGAACACAGGGGCCGGACTTTGGCGCTCGCGATAATAGAGAATAACCTCATCGAACAGCTCGGTCA
>JAPUHN010000009.1 GCA_027297685.1 Alphaproteobacteria bacterium
ACCGTCGGCGGCGCCATCGCCAACGATGTACACGGCAAGAACCACCACCGGGCAGGGACCTTCGGGTGTCATCTGCGCTGCTTCGAATTGTTACGTTCCAACGGCGACCGTCTACTCTGCTCGCCCGATGAGAATCAGGATTACTTCCAGGCCACGATCGGCGGCCTCGGGCTGACCGGCGTGGTGACCTGGGCGGAAATACAGCTCAAACCGATTTCATGCGCCTATATCGACCAGGAGGTTATCCGCTTCCACGATCTGGCCGAATTCTTCCGCCTGTCTGAAGCCTCCGACGAGGAGTTCGAGTACACCGTCGCCTGGATCGACTGTTTGGCGAAAGGTTCGTCGTTGGGCCGGGGATTGTTCGTGCGCGGCAACCATGCGCGTACGGCGCCAAACGTGGCGCCCAAGGCGCCCCGCGAGGGTTTGTCTATGCCATTCACGCCGCCCGTCTCGCTGGTCAACCGACTAAGCCTGCGGGCTTTCAACACGCTCTACTTTCGCAAACAGCGCGGCGACCGCGCCACCAGCCAGGTTCATTACCGGCCGTTTTTTTATCCCCTCGATGCAATCGGTAACTGGAACCGGATGTACGGTCCAAAGGGTTTCTACCAATATCAATGCGTCCTGCCGCCAGCCCATGGCGACACCGGCATGGCTAAGATCCTGCAAACGATCGCCGCCGCCGGAATGGGGTCGTTTCTCGCGGTACTCAAGGTTTTCGGCGACCGGGCATCGCCGGGGTTAATGTCTTTTCCACGACCTGGTGTGACATTGGCGCTGGATTTCCCCAACTCGGGAGCCAAGGTGCGCGGCTTGTTGGACCAACTCGACGCGATCACCGGCGAATATGGTGGCGCGGTCTATCCGGCCAAGGACGCCAGGATGTCGGCTGATATCTTCCGGCAGGCCTATCCTGCGTTGGATGAATTTGTAAAATTTGTCGATCCGGCGTTCTCGTCGTCGTTTTGGCGGCGGGTAGGCGGCGCGGCCAGTCAGGACGTTTGTTGATGCAAAACATAGCTATTTTTGGCGCTTACTCGGCGATAGCCGAAGCGACTGCCCGCCAACTTGCGGGTTCGGGTGAACGGTTCTTCCTGGTCGGGCGCGACCGCGGCAAGCTGGACCAGGTCGCTGCTGACCTTCAGGTTCGCGGCGCCCAGGAGGTGCACGTATTCGCCTGCGATCTGGCCGTGCCGGCGGAAGTCCTGGCGTCGATTGACGCACTGTACGGTGCGCTCGGCACGGTCGATGTGGTGCTGCTGGCCCACGGAACGCTGCCCGACCAAAAGGTCTGCGAAGCCGACGCCGGGCAAACGGTAGCCGCCCTGGAGATCAATGCGTTGAGCCATATTAGTCTGCTGACATTGCTGGCCGCACGGTTCGAACAGCAGGGCAACGGGACAATCGTCGTTATCACTTCGGTTGCCGGCGACCGCGGGCGCAAGAGCAACTACGTTTACGGTACGGCCAAGCGCGCGCTCAGTACGTTCCTCGACGGCCTGCGGCACCGGCTGGCGGCGACGCAAGTGCGGGTAATCGATATCCGGCCCGGTTTCGTCGACACGCCGATGACTGCCGACTTCAAAAAAGGCGCGTTGTGGGCCGCACCGGACAAAGTCGGCGCCGACATAGTGCGCGCCATCGAGAAGGGGCGACCGATAGTCTATACGCCGTGGTTCTGGCGCTACATCATGTTGATCATTCGCAATGTGCCAGCCTTCGTGTTTCACAAAACGAATTTATAGATCGCATGCTCGAAACCATCCTCACCCCGTGGCGTGTGAAATGGTATTCCCGCGGTGCGCTGTTCGCCCTCGCGGTGGCCTTCGTCGTGATCCTGGTGTCAGGTTCGGGCACCACGACGCTTACCGGACGCATTGGCGGTGACTATCCGGCGTTCTACAGCGCCGGTCAGATAATCGCCGACGGCGAGGCCGAAAATCTTTACTCGTTGCGGACACAACGTGAATACCAGCAAGAGCTGATCGGCGATCAAAGCGGAGTCCTGGCGTTCGCCTACCCGCCGCATTTTGCCCTGTTCTATGCGCCGCTATCGGAATTGCCGTTTCGGGTTTCCTACGCCGTTCACACGTTGGCGATGGTCGCGGCGTTGGCGCTGGCGTGCTTGCTGATCCAGCGGATCTATCCCAACCTGATTGCAAAACCCGAGCTGCTGTTTTTCCTGGCGTTCACGGCGTATCCGATTTTTCGTTCGGTGATCGGCGGCCAGAATACGGCACTGTCGATTTTGCTCATCGTCCTGTGCTGGTACAAAGTGCTGCATAACAAGCACTACCAGGCGGGGATCTACTTGGGCCTGCTGTTGTTCAAACCACAATTCGCGGTGCCCCTCGCCGGACTATTCCTGCTCTCCGGCCGGTGGCGGGTGTGGGTCAGCGCCGGCGCCACCGGTATCGTTCTAATCGCCTTGAACAGCGCCTTGTTGGGACCGGGGTGGTTTGCCGATTGGTTCGATATCGTCAGGACGTTTTCCCGCTTCGACGTGCAGGTAAATTTCGCCGAGCTGGTCTCTTGGCAAGGCTTTATTCAAGCCGTCGTTGGCCAGGGCAATAGCTTTGCCGTCGCCCTCGGCTGGGGACTTAGCGGGGCGACCATTCTCGCGATCTCGTGGGTCTGGTTCGCCGGCGGACGAACGGCGGATTTTAATTCGCAACTGGCGCTGGCGAGCATTTGTATCGTGCTGATCTCGCCGCATACCTTGTACTACGATAGCGGTATTGTTTTGATTGCCGTCGTCGTTCTCTTGAATCGGTTCGGTCGTCTGAACGTCAATCTTATATTGGGCGTTTGGGCTGCTGGGATACTGCAATTATTATCGCCGGCCCTTGGGGTCAGCTTGTCATTCATACCTGTCGTTTTATTGCTGGTCGCCGCGACGTATTATTTATGGTCGAGCGGCGTCAGAGATGGGGAGGCACAACCCGGCTAGCTACATAGGCTAACAACAGCCGGTCTTATATGAAGAACAACAGGGGGGAGGATAACATGAGCGCACAAGCGGAAACGTCCGAGGCGCCGTTTCGCCTCGAAGAGGCGACGATCGACGAATTGCATGCCGCCATCAAAGCGGGGCAGATAACCGTTTTCGCCGTCGTCCAGCAATATATCGACCGGGTGCGGGCCTATAACGGTGTCGCCAGTATGCTGGTCACCAAAGACGGTATGCGGTTGCCCGTGGCGCGCGGTGTCGTGCGCGCCGGTGCGCCAATCAAATTTCCGACCGAGACCATAAAGGCCTCAGATATTCTGCCCGATCTCGATAAGTATCGGGGCCCGCCGCTCGAATTCGGCCGCATGGAGGCGACGGCGTCAGACGCGGAAGTGCAGCAGCAGTTCGGCATGATCGCCGGTATCCCCAACGCCGGGCAGGTGAACGCCTTGGCCACCCTCAATATCCGTGGTGAACGCTCGGTGACATGCTGGGGTGAGTACGACAAGCACCCTTCCGAGGGGCCATTGCCCGCCGGCGCGCCGCCTGTCTGTGAGATGTTTCGCCAATTACCCGATGCGTTGGAGCGCGCCACCGAACTCGACGCGGCGTACGGCGCCGATCCCGATCTCGACCGGATGCCCATGTATGGCGTCGTGTTCTCGTTCAAGGACCCGTTCGACACCAAGGATATGCGTTCCACCGGCGGCGGTGACGCTGCCTACGACATCGATTTTCCGGCGCGCGACCATGTTCTGGTCGAACAGCTTCGTAACAAGGGCGCGATCATTTTCGCCAAGGCGGTGTGCACCGAATATAACGGCCGCGCCGGCGACCCCGGCGGCCGCCACGATCCCGATGCGGTGCTGCCGTCTGTTCTCGGCTATCAACGCAGCACTTGGGCTGGCAATCCGTCGAACCCCTACGACACCACGCGCTCGGCCTCGCTAGGATCGAGCTCGGGTTCGGCCCTGTCGGTCAGCACCAATCTGGTGATGGCCAGTCTGGGCGAGGAGACCCGCGCGTCGACCCGTGGCCCGGCGAACCACAACGCGGTGGCGCTGATCCTGCCGCACAAGGCATTGCTGGGTTTCGACGGTGGCGCCATCGGCGCCGACATTTACTGCGACCGCAGCGGTATCCTCTGCCGCACCGTCGGCGACTGCGCCAAGGTGCTCGATGCCCTGAAAGATCCAGACGATGGCTATTACGATCCGCGCGATCCTTTCACCACGGTGCCGCGCTCGTCTGTGTTGGGTACGCCCTATGCCGGCCACGCCAAAATGGCCGGCAATCCGGGCACGCTCGCCGGCATGCGCCTGGGGGTCATCCGCGAATCCATGGTCTATCCGCAGGGCTCGATGACCGAAGCGCCGATCGTCGCGGCGGCCAGCCAGGAGATAAAGTCGATCTTAGGCGAACGACTGGGCGCGACGCTGGTGGAATCTTCCGATCCCCTGTGGACGCCCGATCCCGGTATCGAACCCATGAAAACCGATTTCCGCCGCGCCCTGGCCTGGCTGGTGCCGGTCTTCATGCCCGATATCCTGTTCCGGCTCAATGCCAACGGCGAACCGGTGTTCGCCGACTTTGCAGCGGCGATCAAGCCGACCGAGTTTCTCCCCGGCAAGGTGTTCGGCACCGGCGACAAGGACCCGATCGACTATTTGGTCGAGATGGCCGACGGTCGCATCGCGCCGCCGTCGAACCTCGATGTCGCCACTATCCAGCAGCAGGAGCTGTCCAACACCTTCCGCTTCCACATCAGCCAGTACCTGTCGAGCCGCGCCGCCGACTGGAAGGCGGCTGGTTTCGAGGAAACTCTGGCCGATTGGGCGGCGCTCAACGCGCGCTCCAAGTTCTGGGGCGACGATCAACGCGCCGCCTTCAAGAACTGGGAGGAGATCGCCGATCCGCGAAATCCCCTCGACGGTCGTCAGGGCGTCAACGAGCGCATTATGCTGCGCGAGTTGCTGCGCCGGGTCGACATGATGGTGATCCTGGAGAACCGTCTGGATGCGCTGGTCCGTCTTCATACGCCCTGGCCGCCCGGGATCATCGGCGGACCGGCCCAGTACGACACCCCGCACAATCTGCGACCCGAAAGTCTGTATGGGCCGAACGCCGGCCTCACCGAAGTGCTGATTCCGGCGGGCTATGTCACCACCGTCTACGACCCGGTGTTTGCGCTCAACGAAGACGCCACCCGTTACGTCTCGACGCCGTCCCACACGCCGACCACCATTGCCGAACCGGGACTACCGTTCTCGCTGGTGTTCCGGGCCGAGCCGGGCAAGGAGGATGTTCTCCTGAAGGTCGCCTCGGCCTATGAAGGGGCCTCGCAGCGCCGGGCGTCGCCACCGGCTTTCGGGCCACTTTCCGCATAGCGGGCCGGACGTTTCGAACTGATAGGGATTGGGCAGGGCCTATAACGGGGCACCGGCTGTCATTCGCGCAAACGAGCCGAGAAGTTCGTATTGCGAGTGTAGGAATTCTATAGTTAAATCGGAACGAGAATATTTGATTGTCCCTTAAACCAGCGGGGGGTCGGCGTGTGGATACCTATAATCCGAATATTGATAACCCGTATCCGACGGGCGAATGGTCGGAGATTTCGGACTTCAAATACCTGACGCCTATGATATTGCGGCGTGAGGCGGAAGCGGTAAGGAACCGGGGAGATAAGGAGAAAGACGCCGAATATATCCTCGGCGAAGAGTATCGCGTCTCCTACAAACTGGATGGGCAGGACAGGGAAATAAAGGTGCCCAGAGGCATGCTTACCGATTTGTCGTCGGCGCCGCGCATCGCGACGCTGGCCGGTATTGGCCGTGTCGGGCCGCATCTTGAGGCCTCAATCGTGCACGATTTTCTGTATATCGCCTGGCAATATCTCGAACCCAAAGGCACGGCGCGGAGCGAAGACCGGCGTTTCGTCGACAAGTTGTTTCGCGTGGCGATGAAAGAGGCTTCCGTAGTGCCGTTTCGCCGTGAAATTATTTACTGGGCGGTTCGTTGGTTCGGCGGCTCGTTTTATGAGAGCGAAGACCCCAACGCATTCGTCGATCTCGATACGGCTTGATACGGGGCAGGCGCGCATAGCCGGCTTGCGACCCGTTGCCGGAGGTATGGCGTGGTGCCATATTAGAGTTCACGCTGGAAATTATTGAAGGAATTTGCCGTGCCGGTAATTGTGCGTGGAGCGGAAGCGGTCTTGAAGCCCGTTGGCAATGGCATTTCGGTGCAGTCGCTGCTGTCGCCGGAAAACACCGGCTCGGACAACGTTCTGCTCGATCTTGTGTCGTTTGCGAAGGCGACGGCATTCGATCTGACGCTTGCTGGCGACGCCATCGGTTGGTTGCAGGTGCTCGAGGGGGCAGGCACGCTGTCGGACGACGAGACGCCGCTGAACCCTGACGGCGTAACCTACCTGCCGCTGGGCTATGCCGGCACTTTCAACGCCTCAAAAGTCGGAACCCGGCTATTGGTGGCCACGGTGCCCGCTGCTGTGCGCTTCGATCCGAATGTCGCTGCAACACCAGACGTTCCGCGTACCACCGACTGGACCCACGAACCGGTGTTGAAATCGGAACACGACGAACGGCGGCGCATTTACATGGCGACCCGAACGCTCACCGGCACCGAAGCATATAGAGGTGAGATGATCCGCTATCCTGCCGGTACCGCGGCGCCGGAGCACCACCATGAGGGCGCCGAGCATTTTCAGTATGTCCTGTCAGGCACCGGGACGGCGTCCCTCGCGGGCGAGCCTTGCACCCTCGGCGCAGGCGATGTGCTCTACAATTACGATAAGGAGCGCCACTCCTTCCACAACGATAGCGACAGCGAATTTATCTTCGTCGAGTTCTTCGTCCCGGGCGGCTGCAAAACCGTTTGGGCGCCCGGCGCCGACGTTTGCGCCTGGCTGCCGACCGGCGTCGACATTAAGGGCCGGCCGCCGTCGCGCGACATCGCCTATCATGTACACGGCGAAGACGACGGGATTTAAGCAAATTACCCTCTCCCCATGGGGGAGGGGCTTAACACGCTGCCAGCTCCACAAAGATACAGACAGCGATAAAACCTACTAACCTGAGAGGTCAACCGCTTCGGCCAAACGGCACGACAGGCGCGCGAAGCTACGGTCTTCGCCCGGCCGACCCGCCAGCATGCAGCCGATCGGCAGGCCTGCCGCATCCTCGCCTGCCGGCAGCGATACGACCGGACCACCGAGTGCCGTCCACGGTCCGATGAAGCGGGGATCGCCGGTCGCTTCGATTCCCGCTGGAGCGGTCTGTGGAGTTGCTGGCACCAGAACGGCATCGGTGGCGGCGATATCTGTAAAAAATGTGGCCCGCGCCTCGTTCATCGCGCGCCGGTCGGCGAGATACTCGTCCGCGATAATATTGCCGCCGCGCTCGATCGCATCACGCAGTTTGGCGCTGACATCTTCGGGCGGGTGATCGAGCAAGCCGATATGGATGCGCGCCAACTCGTACTCCATGGCGTGCATTTGCTTTTTGCCCAGAGCTTCCAAAGAAACGGGTGAAGGCAGGCGCACGACCTCGTGGCCGGCCGACGACAACATCTCGGCGACATTTTCCCGCGCGGTGAGGATCGCCGGATCGGCCTGGTCGAAAAACGGATCCTCCAACACGATGACACGGAGTTTGGCGTCGTCGCCGATCGACGGCGGCGTTAAGTAGGGCGGACACACGGCCTCGAACAACGCCACCGCATCGGCCACCGTCCAGCCATAGAACCCCACCGTGTCGAAACTCGGCCCCAGGGCGGTCACGCCATAGCCGTTCCCGGCGCCGGTGCTTGGCTTGAAGGCGCCGATGCCGCAATAGGCCGCCGGCCGGTTGACCGAGGCGACGGTCTGGGTGCCGAGCGCACCAGGGACGGTGCCCGAGGCGACGGCTGCCGCGGGGCCGCTGCTCGAGCCGCCCGGCGTATGGTTGATATTGTGCGGATTGCGCGCCGGTGAGGGATAGAAATAGGCGAACTCGGTGGTTTGGCATTTGCCCAGGATGATCGCGCCCGCGGTGCGTAGTGCGGCAATGATTTCGGCGTCGGCGGTGGCCGGTGGGGCATTCCGCAGGGTGGCGCTGTTGCAACGGGTTGGCCAGCCGGCGACGTCGATGATGTCCTTGACGCCGATAGGAATGCCGTGCAGCGGGCCACGCAGTTCGCCGGCGCGCGCTTCCTTGCCGAGTTGTTCGGCCGTTGCGAGGGCGCCCTTATCATCGACCGACAACCAGGCCTCGACGGCGGGGTCGCTCTCGGCGATGCGGTCGAGATAGCGTTGCAAAAGCTGCGCTGGAGTAATGTCGCCGGTGCGTATCTGTTCTGCGAGTTCGGCGATACCGCCGGGCGATTGGACGTAGTTCGTCGGAGCTGCTGACGCCGCCGCTGAATCTGTCATGGCACTTCCCCCAGTTTATTATTTGAGCCGGTTGTAGTCGCGCCATCGCCCTGGTTCAAGCTGACGCTCACCGGACTTTGTCACATTGCCCTGGCGCCAGACGATATCCAGAGGTTTGGTGGCGGTGGACACCGCACTTGTTCCGCGATCAATAAGTAGCGACAGGATTACCGTGGTTTGGTTCTGACACCGAAATGACACAATCTCGCGTCAGACAAATGCCGCACTGGGTCTCTGGCTGCGGGGATACCATTATGGCACTATTCGCCAGGTACGAGCGTCGACTTGGCGTAGTGATCATTAAATCCAGCAGGCTCAGGCCTCACACCGAAAGCGGTTCCGATGAAAAAACTCCTCATAGGCGTCCTTGTTCTGGTTGTTGTCGTCATTGCGGCGGCGTTTATCGTGCCGTTCTTCATTCCGTTGGATACGATCAAGGAGCAAATTACCACCCGCGCTGAAGACGCCACCGGCCGCAAGCTTACAATTGCCGGCGATTTCGAGCTGTCGATCCTGCCGCGGGTCAAGATCAAGGCCAGCGATGTCACGTTCGCCAACGCGCCCGGCGCCAAACAGGCCAACATGTTGGAACTCGCCGAATTGGAAGTCGGCCTTTCGCTATTCCCCTTGATCAGCGGCGAAGTGGAGCTGACATCGTTCGTCCTGGTCGATCCGGTCATCAATTTAGAAATAGATGCCAAGGGCCGTCCGAACTGGCAATTCGAAGAAAAAGGTAAGTCTGACGGTGGCGGCGACAAAGGCGAGAAAAGCGGTGACGGCGGTGGCGCTTCCAAAGGTCTGCGCGAGATCAGCCTGGGCGACGTTCGGCTGGTCAACGGCACGGTGCGGTTTTCCGATGCGCAAACCGGCACCAGTCAGGAAATTCAGTCGATCAATGCCGAGATCAATCTGCCGAGCCTCGATCAGACCCTGACTGTGAAGGGTTCATTGGTGTGGAACGGCGAGACCATAGATCTGACGGCGCAAGTTGACGATCCACGCGCGCTTATGGAAGGCGCATCGACGGGGGTGCAAGCCGCGATCAAGGCGGCTCCCGTGTCGTTCGACTATAAGGGTACGGTCACCAATGCCAAGCCGGTCGCCGTGTCCGGTGACATTTCTCTGAACGTCCCCTCGATCCGCGGGCTGGCGGCGTGGGCCGGCAAACCCATCGAAGCCGCCGGTGGCGGTCTGGGTCCGCTATCGATCAAGGGCAAGCTCGACATGGCGGGCAAGAGCATCGCCTTTAAGGACGCCGAAATCTCTATCGATAATATGAACGCGAAGGGCGATTTCGAAGTCGATATCAGTGGCCGCGTGCCGTCGATCGTCGCCTCTCTGGAAGTCGACAAGTTGGACTTGAACACCTATCTGCCGCCCGAGAGCGACAAACCGGCGGCCGCGCCGTCCGGCGGCGGCGCACCGGCAGCGGGCAGCGCCTCTGGCGGAAAGAGCGATTGGAGCGACGATCCCATCGATTTTTCGGCTCTTAATCTGGTCAACGCCGATCTCAGCTTCGTCACCGGCGGTATCACCGTCCAGAAGATCAAGGTGGGGCGCACGGCGCTAAAAATGTTGCTGAAGGGTGGCAAATTGTCGCTCGACCTTAGCGAAATGGCACTTTACGGCGGCCAGGGAACGGGCCGCATCACCGTCGACGCGGGTCGCAACGCGATTACGCAAAAACTCGACCTCAAGGGAGTCCAAGCAGCGCCTCTACTCACCGATGCCGCCGGCTTCGACCGCGTCGAAGGCACCGCGAACATCGTTGTCGACGTGAAAACCCGCGGCGCTTCGCAACGCCAGCTGATATCGGCGCTCAACGGCAATGGCAGCATTCAGTTTCTGGATGGCGCGGTACGCGGCATCAACATCGGAGCGATGGTACGTAACATTTCCAGCGCGTTTCTCGATGCGTCGGCGCGCGAGACGCAGAAGACCGATTTCGCCGAACTCGCCGGCACTTACACCATCACCAACGGCATCGTTAAAAACGACGATCTGTTCCTCAAGTCGCCGCTGCTGCGGGTCGATGGCAAGGGGACGTCCGACCTGCCAAAACGCACCGTCGATTACCGCGTCACGCCTAAAGTGGTCGCGTCCACCAAGGGGCAGGGCGGCGAGAGTCAATTGGGCGGATTGTCGGTACCGGTGCAGATCACCGGACCGTGGGACAATCTGGCGTTCGCACCGGATCTGTCGGGCGCCATCGACGAATTGCTTAAGGATCCGTCGAAGGTTCTGGAAGCGCTCAAGAGCGCCATTCCCGGCACCGACGGTTCGAGCGGCGGCAGTCCTCTTGACGCGCTCAAGAATGTGCTTCCCAGCTCCAGCGGCTCGGACGACAGTTCAACGTCGACCGATAACCCCATAGAAGGGCTTAAGAAATTGTTCGGCAGATAGGTTTTTAGCCTTCGCTGATGAGTTTCCGCATCGCTTGCGCGACGTCGCTGAGGCCGAGGATTTCGGCCTCTTCGAGCGGCGTCGCGCCGTCGTCGATGTGGGTGCGTGCGGTGGGGTCGGCGCCGTGCGAGAGCAGAAATTCAATGGCTTTGATATTGCGGTCGGCGACGGCCCAATGGAGCGGTGTATAGTCGTTGTGGCCGCGCTGTTGGATATCGGCGCCACGGGTCAGTAACAGCTCGAGAATTTCGTACATATCCTCGCAGTCGGCGCAGGTAAGAGCCGCAATCAGCGACGGGAACCCGGCATGGTCGCCATAGTTGGGGTCGGCTCCCAGATCGAGCAGCGTGCTGATGAACGCCAGCGGGCTGTGGTAAATGGCGTATTCCAGGACGATCTCACCCACCGCCACGGGACCGCGGCAATTGGGAAAATCCGGCGGGTCGCCCAGACCGGCTTTGACCGCCGCCAGGTCGCCGCGTTTGTATGCATTATGCAGGGCTATCAGATCAGACATCGCCAACCTGGTAACGAATAATTAAAGCTTCAATCGAGATCATGGGCCGGTCGGAAGTTCCACTTTAACACTGCCACAAGCCCGAGCACGACGAGATGCTCGAAACCCAGACGAGCCCGCAAATTATAGCATTAATCGTGCTCGCCGCTGCGCTCACGCTCTATGCTTGGTGGTTGTCGGATCGCCAGGCGCGCCGTTTCCGCGATTTCGTCTCCTGGATCGAGGATCAACGCAGCGAACAGTGGCAATCGCTGCCGTGGACATCGCGGCGGCTCAATCGGACGGGCGGCGTCGAGCAATTGCGCCGCAATGACCTTCGTAACGATCCTGAATTTATGACCCGCTATCGTCAAGGCAAGATGGTGCGGCGGCCGCAAGTCGTCGTACTGCTGGCGGCGGTGGCCGCCATTGGTCTGCTCGCGATTGGCATCGAATATTTTGGTTGGGCCTGGCAGTAAGTGCGGTTTGGCATGATCATGCCTGCATTGGCGGCGGCGGGGGTTTTGGCGAATGGGGACTAGTTTGGATAGACTAATGCCCGTATTTCAGGCGCTAGGTGAAGGAGCAATCGAATATGTCGAAGCCAACAGATGCAGAC
>JAPUHN010000090.1 GCA_027297685.1 Alphaproteobacteria bacterium
ACCGTCCCGCAGTGGCAGCTCGCTTCGTACCTGGCCTCGAAATTCGTATCGTCGGAGCGCGCGAAGAGTTTTTCGAATTCATCCATGTGTCCGTCTCATTGGTCGGTCGCGGAATTATCCAATATGCGAGTCTGCACTTGGAACGACGAGTGTCCGTGTAGGGTCAGAATTTGCCGTCGCGACCCATTGCAGTTACGTCCGGATTGCGTTCGTTTTCGGACCTGATAATGTCAAATGTCCTTTGTTAGGGCAAAGCGGTCGTTGTTTGTGGCCCTTCCTGACGGCTGGGCTTATGATGTCTATGAACGCCGCGATGTCCGCTTTGGGTCAAAAGCGGACGAAAACCCCAACCCGAATAATGTCCGCTTTTAGCCAACAACAGCCGTTCAGCAAAAGCTAATATAGGACTAGCCATTAGCCCATTTCGCTCTCAGATTGGCGCATTGCGATGCTTTTGGAGAGGAGCCGTTCACCGCATCAAAACCGGACATCAGCTTTTTAGCACACCGACGATGCGGTACGATGGATCGTCAATATTGCATAATTTAGTGTCTAGCAAACGTTCCGGATGCCAGAATTTCTAGATGGGTTAACCTGCCAAAGAAATGCCCGTAGGCATATTGTATTCCACGTCGGACAGCGTGTTGATGTGGGTCAACACTTCATCTGAACCGACCACGTCGGAGTATTTGGCATCCATGTCGCACAGATTAATCGCGTGCGACGCTTGCGAGCGATCAAAGCAAGCATCTGCTGCGATCGTTGTGCGGATATTCAGACTGAAGGCATCCAATACGGTGGCGCGGACGCAGCCAGACGTCGTCGTTCCGGTGATGAGCAGTGAATCCGCGCCCATATCGTTCAGGAATCCGGATAAACTTGTGCCGTGGAAGACACTGGGCTTAAGCTTTGCAATGATCAGGTCCTGCGGTTGTGGGGCAATCTGGTCCATGATGTCATTGCCGTCGCGGTTGCTTGCCCGGTTGGCCGGTGGCGCCGCATCCTCGGCACCGCGGGAGTTTTTCCAATCCCAGCCGCCGCTATCCCAGCCATCGGCCCGGACGCTACCTGTGCTGAAGATCACCGGCACCGTATTGTCATGACAGGCATCAATTAGTTTACGAATGACCGGCAACACAGCCCAGGCGTCTTCACCGCATGAATGGGGGTAGCGCTTGATCGATTCAAGGATCGGTTCGTTTTTGTCGCCGCAAAAATTATAGTTCACATCGATGACCAATAGCGCCGGCTTATTGCCAAAGCCGGCCGTTGCGCCATATCCAGACGCGGCAAAGACTGCTTTGTCCCGTTCGGTTAGAAATTTGTCCCAAATCTGCTCGGCCATCTCGTCACTCCTAATTCAAACGTTAGTGTCGTTGTTTAATTGGAGTTGTACGAGGGGAAAAAACGACACTTACAATGGCGCTGATAAATTAACTACCGCGATGTCGAAGACTGAGTGTGGATATGTTCAACCAGCCGTTCGGGTGTGATGGGTATCTCGTCGATGCGTACGGCGAACGGTGTCAGAGCGTCCTCGACCGCCGACGCGATCGCGGCCGCCGCGGGTACACATCCAGCCTCCCCTATGCCCTTGACGCCCAAGGGGTTGAGGGTCGAGGGGGATTGCATATTGATGATCTCGCAATCGATCACCTCGGTCGCGGTCGGTAGCAGATATTCCGCGAAGGTGGTGGTTACCGGCTGGCCGTTCTTATCGAACGCCATCTTCTCGAAGAGGGCGTTGCCAATGCCGTGGACGACGCCCCCCTGGAGTTGCCCGTTGGCGATCATGGGGTTGATCAACCGGCCACTGTCATTGACCACCACATAGCGCAACAGAGTGACCGCGCCGGTATCGATATCGACCGCCACCTCGGCGACGTGACAGCCGTTACAATAGGCCAGAGATTCGGGCATGAAGATACGCGTCGCCTCGAGGCCAGGCTTGGCATCGCTGGTGGTGGTATGACTGATCAGGGAATAGCCGGGCACACCGGCCACTGCTTCGGCAAGCTCTCCGAGCGTCAAGGTCTGTTCGGGCCGGTCCCTGTCCCAGGCCCTACCGTCCTTCAATACGATGGTATCTGGCGTAGTCTTGAGCAACATGGCGGCAATATCGATGGCCTGGTCACGTACCGCCTCTGCCGCTAGATGGACGGCCGATCCTGCGGTGACTGTCTGGCGGCTGGCGAAACCGCCGAGCCCCATCGAGATCGCATCAGTGTCGCCGGCGATTACCCGCACCGCTGCCGCGTCGATGCCGAGCGATTCGCCGCAGATCTGCGCCAGGGCCGTGGCGATGCCCTGTCCCATTGGCATGGCGGCCGTATGCACGAACACCTGACCCGAGCGGCCGATCCGGACGATGGCGCTTTCAAACGGGCCGCGACCGGTACCCTTGACACCGTTGGCGATGCCGATGCCAATATAACGCCCGTCAGCGCGGGCCGCGTCCTGACGCGTGGGAAAGCTGTCGTAATCCGCTGCTGCCAAGGCCTGCGCTTGGCATTCGAGAAAATCGCCGCTGTCATAGAGCATCGGGCTCCCCGATCGCGCTTTCAGGTGTAACTCGTAGGGCATCTGGTCGGCCGTGATCAGGTTACGTCGCCGGACCTCGGCTCGGTCCAGGCCCAATTCCCGGGCCACCTTATCGAGCAGCCGTTCCATGGCGAAGGCCGCCTCCGGGTAGCCCGCGCCGCGCACCGGGATGGTATAGACCTTGTTAGTCTCCACCACTGAAACGTTGAGCTGGTAACTGGGCACTACATAGGGGCCGGTCACCGACAATGCAGAGTTTTGCGGTAGGTTCAGGCCCTGGGGCGTATAGGCACCTTGGTCGTGAATCATTTCTCCTCGCACCCCGAGGATCCGCGCCCGGTGATCGACGGCGATCTCCAGATTCCAATATTGGTCCCGGTTCTGGATGGCAGAGAGGAAGTGCTCACGCCGGTCCTCGACCCATTTCACCGGGCGCGCCAGCATGCGCGCCGCCGCTGCGACCACGATCTCCTCCGGGTAGGTCAGGAACTTGGCGCCGAAGCCTCCCCCCACATCCGGCGCGACAACCCGCAGCTGGGCCTCGTCGCAGCCCAACATCTTGACCACCAGCGCCCGGACCTCGTGCGCCATCTGCGTCGAAGTCCACAGGGTGAGCCGGTCCTCGATGGGGCTTGGTTGTGCCACCGCACCCCGGCCCTCAATGGGATGTGCGCCGCCCCGATGATGCTTCAGCGCGACGGCGATAACGTGGTCGGCTCGGTGGAAGGCGTCACTACAATCTCCATAACCAACATCGAACGTGGCGAGTAGGTTTGTCGTGTTGGCCTGGCGTGCGACCGGCGCATCGTCGGCCATTGCGTCTCGGCAATCCACGGCGGCCGGCAACGGGTCATAATCGACGACAACGAGGCCGGCCCCGTCCTCGGCGATGTAGCGGTCATCGGCGAGCACGGCGGCCACCGCTTCGCCAACGAAACATACTTCGTCCTTGCACAACACGAAGGGGGTAATATCCGCCGGCAGCCCCGCTGCTTTGCCGAAACCCAAGGGCAACCTTTCTCCAGTCAGGACTTCCGATAGGTCCGCTAGTGTCAGGACCGTGTGTACCCCTGGGACTTCCAGGGCGGCCTGTTTGTCTATGCCACGGATTACTGCATGGGCGTGGGGGCTGCGTACGAAGGCGACATGCAGCATGTCCGGCAGTTGGATGTCGTCGAGGAAGCGGCCCTGGCCGCGCAGCAGTGCGGGGTCCTCGATACGGGGGACGCTATCCATCATGCGCAGCAATTCTCTTCAGTTCGGTTGCCGCTGCCATCGCCGCTGCTACGATTCCCTGATAGCCAGTGCACCGGCACAGATGTCCGGACAGGACGTCTCTGATCGCGGCCTCGTCCGGCTCCGGCGTGTCAGCCATATACTCCACCAGGGTCATGAGAATGCCCGGCGTGCAAAATCCGCATTGCAGGCCGTGATGATCTATAAATGCCTGTTGGAGGGGGTGGAGGTCGGCATCGTCATCGGCTAGGCCCTCGACCGTCGCCACTGATTGGCCGTCGGCCTGTACCGCCAGAAGCAGGCAACTCCTGGCAGTGTGTCCGTTCAACAGGATCGTGCAGGCGCCGCAAACTCCGTGTTCACACCCAAGATGAGTGCCGGTTAGGCCCAAATCGATACGTAGAAAATCGGCCAGCGTCCAGCGGGTCTCGACCTCGCGCTGATAGGCAACGCCGTTCACTGTGAGCTTGATTTGTTTCTTGTCGGTCATGGCGTCTCCATATCTTAAGGCAAGGGAGTAGCCCGCCGGTGCGCCTTGGAAAGGGCGCGCCCGGCCAGTACTTTTGCAAGGTGCCGCCGGTAATCGGCGGAGCTGTGGACATCGCCGATCGCTTCAATCTCTGCACATAATTGGGCCGCCTCTTGGAACAATTCGGGGCCTGTGCGCTCGCCCACCAATTTTTCCTCGACCCCGGCCATGCGAAGCGGAGTCGCGCCGATGCCGCCGATTGCCACAGCGGCCCGGCGGATCACGTCGCCAGCGCCGATCTCCAGCAAAACCGCCACCGCAACGATGGCGAAATCTCCCTGGCGGCGGGCGAATTCCTCGAAGCCAAACCCGTGTCCTTCGGACCAACTCCTAATACGTAGTGCCGCCACCACCTCGTCGGGCTCGATGGCGGGGGTCATGTAGGAGGCGGCGAATTCCGCCATTGGGATGATGCGATTGCCTCGCAGGCTGGCAACTGTGATCTCCGCGTCGAGGGCGCAGGCTACCAGGGGCAGCTCTGCGGCGGGGTCCAGGTGACACAAACTGCCGCCTATGGTGCCCCGGTTGCGGGTCTGGCGATGGCCGACATGGCGGATGGCCTCGGAAATAAGGGGATACTGCTCTGCGATCACCTCGGCGAACTCGATGTCGCGCTGGCGCGTCATGGCGCCAATTTCGATGGTCGCACCGTCCTGCCGGATATAGCTCAATTCCTCTAGCCCGTTGAGATCAACCAAATGGTCCGG
>JAPUHN010000091.1 GCA_027297685.1 Alphaproteobacteria bacterium
GGCAAACTATTCATGCCCTAAAGGAGACCCGACCATGGCGCGCATTCCCCTCATCGAACCCGAGGCCGTCGATGGCGAACTCGACGAATTCTACGGCGCCGTCACCGGCCTGCTCGGCCGGGTGCCGCATTTCTATCGCACCATCTCGCACGCGCCGTTGTTGGCGATGCTGTTCCTGCCGATCAACGCCGCCAACCAGCGCGAATGGCCCGGCGCGCGGCTGTCGGGCAAGATCAAGGAATTGGTGGTGATCAAGACCAGCCATCTGAACGGCTGCGATTACTGCTACGCCCACAACACCTCGCTGGGCCAGGCCGCCGGCATCACCCACGAGCAGATCATCGACCTGTCGTCCGACGACTATCTGGAGTCTGCCGGGTTCAGCGAACGCGAGAAGGCGGCGGTGCTGTGGGCCGAGCACGTCACCCGCAACACCGCGCAGCAGCGCGGCGATGTCTACGAGCGGGTGAAAGCGCAATTCAGCGACGCCGAGATCGTCGAGCTGACCCTGATCTGCGCCATGTTCAACATGATCAACCGGGTTAACGATTCGCTCGATATCACGATCGAAGAGCAACCGGAAATCGACAAGATCAAGGGCTCGCTGGTGCTCGACCCGGAACGCATGAGCACCTATCTGCATTGGCTGGCCGACAATTGGTTGGGCGATTTCGACTCCATCAATCGGCAAGCCGAAGATGCCGCGGCGGCTTAGTGCTCGCGTCGTCGCGTTACTTGCCGGGATCGCGCTGATGACGGTATCCGGCGGCGCCATTGGCGAGGTCGTCAAATATGTGCGCTACCAACATGCCGGTGCGGTCGGCTATGGCATTGTCGACGGGCCGACCGTGCGGGTGCTTAACGGCAATTTTCTGGTGCCCCATGCCGAGACCGGAGAAACAGTAGCGCTCGCCGACGTCACCCTGCTGCCGCCGACAGTGCCCACGAAAGTGCTGGCGGTTGGCCTTAATTACGCCAGCCACGCCGGTGGTAGCGGCGCCGGCAATCCGCAACTGTTCGCCAAGCTGCCGAGTTCACTGGTCGGTCACGGCGACGCCATCGTGCTGCCGCCCGACAGCGACAACGTCCACTATGAAGGCGAGATGGTGATCGTCATCGGCAAGCGGGCGCAAAATGTCCCCGAGGACCGGGTGGCCGACCACGTGTTCGGCGTCTCCGCCGGCAACGATGTCAGCGCGCGCGATTGGCAGTCGAGCGACCTGCAATGGGTGCGCGCCAAGGCGTCGGATACGTTTGGCCCGGTCGGCCCGGTGGTCGCGCGCGGCCTCGACTACGGTAACCTACTGCTCGAGACGCGGGTCAACGGCGAGGTCCGGCAGTCGGAGCGCACATCGCACCTGATTCACAACGTGGCGAAAATTGTCAGCTTCACCAGCCGTTATGTGACGCTCGAGCCGGGTGATCTCATTTTCACCGGCACGCCCGGCCGGACCCGCCGTCTGAAGCCCGGTGACGTGGTGGAGGTGACGATCGAAGGCGTCGGGACGCTACGAAATCGGGTGGTCGCCGGCCGGCGGGACTAGTTTATCGCGCCGGGTCAGAGGGCCGGCGCGTTAAGCATGATTCCGATCAGAAATGCCGAAATACCGCAAAATCGGACCGAATTAACCAAGTTTGTTAACGAAAAACCCCGGCACCGGTGGCTGACACCGGTTTGCCGATGCGCTAACGTTAGCGGCGAGAAATAGCGGCATCTTTTCCAGCGCCGTTTCAACAAAGATACGGCGAGAACCAATACGCGGTGACGTAGTCTGACAGCGAAGCGCCCACCCCCGAAACGTGATGACGAGCACAGCAAACGTGGATTCGGTAGATCATACTGGTACGGCAACGAAAAAAGAGCCGTCGCCAGCGGTTGGCAATGACGCCGTGCCGACTGTCTGGGTATTGTCCCGCAAGCGTAGCACCGGCGAATTCGAAAACTTGCGCTCGTTCGACGACGAAGCTCGTGCGCTTGCCGACCTGGAGCTCGTACAAGCCGTTTCGGATGACGAGTTCCGGCTGGCCGCGGTGCCATTGATTCAATCGAGAACGCAGCCGCCTGGCGAATTGATGTCGCCGGTGCAAAGTCTCGCGCTAGCGTGGCTCGCCGATGGCGCCGAGGCGGAAGGCGCCGCGCAGTTGGACGATACGGTGCAGGTGAGACCGCACCATGTACGCGGTTTTCTGTCGGTGCCGCCCGAAGAGTGGCGTCAGATGGAGGAAAATGGCTGGGTGCGCAACGGCATCCTGACACCCGAGGGCGCCAAAGTTATCGGGCGCAAACGACCCGCGTAATAACGCCACATCCATTCGAAAATTGAAATTTAAAAGGCCGGCGACGCCACAGAAGCGGACTTTTATTCCTCGGTCGGCGAAGCGTCCCAACGCGGCAGCGACAACGTAAACCGCGACCCTTTTCCAAGCTTACTTTCCAGCGAGATATCGCCACCCATCAGCTGCGCCAGGTTGCGCGCGACGTGTAATCCGATGCCAACGCCTTCGGTGTTGGTGGTGAAGGCGTCGGAGCGTACACGATGGAACCGTTCGAACACCGCTTCGGTTCGGTCTGTGGGAATGCCGATGCCAGAATCCCACACCGTAATCTGCACCTTGCCGTATTGCGATGGCGCGATGTCGATACCGACGGTGCCGCCTTCGGGGGTGAACTTTACGGCATTGGTCAGAAGATTGATCAAAATTTGCCGCGCCGCCGTGACGTCTGCCAACACCTCGACGTCCTCGCCGACCTCCGGCACCTGAATTGTCAGGCCCGACGTCTGCGCCCGCACCTCGACCATCGTTAACGTATCGTGGAGCAGTCTCGCAACGCTCACCTTCCGCAAGTCGATTTCGGTGGAATCGTTCTCGATGCGAACGGTGTCGAGAAGGTTGTCGATAATTTGCACCAGGTGACCGGAAGCAGAGAGCACATTGTCGAGGTAGTCGCCCATGCGCTCGGTAATCGGGCCGGCGACCTGCCGGCGGCACAACTCGGTGAAACCGATAATCGCGTTCAGCGGTGTGCGCAGTTCGTGACTGGTGAGTGCGAGGAACTCGCTCTTTGCTGAAGAGGCCGCTTGCGCCTGGGTGAGCGCGTCGCTGATCTGTTCGTTGCGCAGCTCAAGCGTATTGAGCGCGTGCTCGAGATCCCGGCGGGCGCTCAGCATCTCCCGTTCGGCTTCCAGCGTGCGGGTGACATCCGTGCCGGTGCCGCGAAAACCCTGAAACCGGCCGTTGGACTTGTCGAAGAACGGCGTACCGCTCAAATGGATGCGCCGCGGCTGGCCGGTTTCGTCGCGTATGATGAACACACGATTACGGAACGACCGGTGGCTGGCGAACAGACTTTCGAGGTCAGGGGCGCTGGAAGAAGCTTCGGGCATTTCGCCGAGCGACAACACGTGCTTGCCCAAATGCATATGCGGCGGTACGCCGGTAATCGCGGCGATGCGTGGCGATACCTCGGTGAGCCGCAGATCGGCATCGGTCTCCCAAATCCAGTCGGATGACGCGCGGATGGTGTCGTTGAGTTTCTCGACCGTCTCCGCCAGTTTTTTCTCCAGCGTCGTGTTACGCGTGACGTCTTCGAAATAGCCGTAAAACAGACGGCCCTGGTCGCTCTCGCTGATGAAGTGACGACCGAGATAAAGCCGGGTCATGCCCGAGCGCCGGATCTCAGTATGGACGGGTTCGAAGCGACCGGTTTCGGCGAGGCCTTCGAGGACATTCCGTAGCGGTGTCGGAGTGGCGGCGTTGTCTAGCAGATCGACTTCAAATCCCCAGGCGTCGCGCGATAGTTCGATAAATCCGTCGGTGACGTAGAGCAGATCGAAGTTGGCGTCGGCTACGTAGACCGGACCGAACTGCTCGAGCAGAAGTTCGCTGACATCGAGGTCGCGAAACGACCGAGGCTCGATACTATCGGCGACGGCTGCGGGAGCGCTGACAGGTGCCGGTGTCGACTCAGTCTGCACAGCCTGCGGCCGCCGGGAATAGACCCGTCCTTGTTCGCCGACCGTTCGCTGCCCGAAGATCTGGGTCATTAAGGTTACTTTCTGTTGACCGCCGAATGGGTTGGTTCTTGGTCGATTTTAACCCAACCAGGTTTACACTTTATTGTCATTAACGCCGGCACCATAACGTATTTTTTGGTTAAAGAAAACGAGAATGTATATGAATCAATACCTTTGGGTTGGTTCTTCATGTATTTCCTGGAGTATAGGTAATTTTATTTTGGGCATTTTTTAACATCTTGGCGCGGTAATCTGCGGGCGGGTGCCTCTTCAGAGCAAAATACAACCCAACTGAACAACCGACCGGGTTCGCCGGAGAAGACCCAAAGCGAATTAACCCTTAAGTTGTCTGGACTAATTATTTGTTCCAGCCAACAAAATCGCATCAACAGTTTCCAGATCGAAAATCCCTGTTTGGGCAGCCGCCCTTAGAATCAATAACTTCCCAACATGTGCCGAATAATTCACCAACTACCGGTGCCATCCAGCCGCAGGCGTATTTGATTTGATCCGCCAGATGCGATTTACAGTTAAATTTGTGCTATGCTTATTGGCAAAATTGCAAGTAAGCTCGACAATACATGAAAAAAAGTATGTCGATTACCGAAAATCGTCGATCTACGCAGGTAGCGATGGCGATGGAGTTATTCGGTATGGGGATGAGGACGGTCACCAATGAGTGATTCCAGTGTATCAGACGCCGACGACGGTGTGAGGACGTCGGC
>JAPUHN010000092.1 GCA_027297685.1 Alphaproteobacteria bacterium
GCAATATCGGCGCCGTGCAGCGCGGTTTTCGGCAGCATCACATGGCAGCCCTTGTTGATATTTACCAGTTGCGAGATGCGCACGTCGCCCGCCAGGCTGATCAGGCTGTAGGCGTCTTCGCGCGACAGATTGGTGCGCTCAGTTATCAACACGATCATGTCGCGCAATGCCTGTTTGGCGGCATCGTCGAGATCGACGTCGACGCCGATTGTTATGTAATGCTCAGCGGTCTCGGCGCGCGGCATCTTCAAGGACAAATCCTTGCGTACATGAAATTCGAAGGTGCCGATCAATGCCGTCTCGGCCGCCGAGAGGCAGCTTTCGCCATCGCCCTGCAGTGCGTGGCCATCGCCGGTCGAGAACATGCCGCCGGCATTATAGACTGGGAAATAGAGGGTAGCGCCGGCACCAAGTTCCTTGATGTCGAGGTTGCCGCCATGAGGTTGCGGTACGATCGAGGTAATGGTGCCCCATTCGGGCGGCGGCGCCACCCCCATGACACCGAAAAACGGTTTAATCGGCAGCTCGATGCCCCAGGGCGGTGTTGCCGTACCGGCTTCCCCGTCGAGTTCGATTGGGATTACCCGCTTGGCGGAAAAGTCTTCCGGAAGCGAGCCCTTCAGTGGCGCGATCATGTTCCAGGCCCAGTCCTGGCGCAGTTGCACGTCGATGACGCGCACCTCCAGCACGTCGCCGGGTTCGGCGCCGCGCACGGCGATCGGGCCGGTCAGGATATGGCCGGGCAGGATCGGCTTGCGGCCGTCAGCGATGAAAGCTGCGTGATCGGCCAACAGCGCGTCGCGTTTCTCGGCGGGTACCTGGTCGGGGCCGCCGGAAATCGTCTCGATGACGACCTGATCGCCGTCCTCGATCTCCATCACCGCGGGAAACTCTGCAGAAAAGGCGCCCCAGTGCAGATGCTCAGGTATCGATGTCAGCCGATGTTGTGACGCCATGTCGTTCCCCCATTAGGATTTTTATTTTATTGTGGCCATTGTGTCGGGCCGCGAACCGTTGGGCAAGCGTGACAGCCGCGCCGTTACATGGCGCTGACGCCACCGTCGAGCACCAACTCGGCGCCGGTCATGAATTTGGTTTCGTCGCTGGCCAGATAGACCACTGCCCAAGCTACGTCGTCGGGTTCGCCGACTCGGCCCAGCGGCACCTGGCGGGCCAACCGTTCGAGGCCTTCTTCGCGGCTGCCGCGGCGCAGGATATCATCGAGCATGGCGGTATCGATGAACGCCGGGTGCACCGAATTACAACGGATGTCGTAGCCTTGACGGGCGCAGTGCAGCGCAACCGACTTGGTCAGATGGCGCACACCGGCTTTGGCCGAATTGTAGGCGGCGAGATTGTGGCTGGCGACGATGCCGGAAATCGACGACAGGTTGACGATCGATCCACCGCCGTGACGCGCAATCAGCGGCACCGCGAATTTGCAGCCCAAGAACACGCTATCGAGGTCGACCGCGTGGACCCGCCGCCACTCTTCCAGCGTGGTTTCCTCGACGGTGCCCAGGCTGACGATGCCGGCGCAATTGACGAGAATGTGGAGACCGCCCAACCGGCCATCGGTTTCGGCCAGAACGTTTTCCCACGATTCTGCGTCCGTCACATCGTGATCAAAGGCGATGGCGCTTCCGCCGATATCGTCCGCGGTGGCCTGGGCGCCGTCGAAATCAATGTCGCTGACGGCAACGCTTGCGCCCTCGGCGGCGAGAAGTTTCGCTGTCGCCCGACCGATGCCCGACGCGCCGCCAGTGATAAGGGCGATTTTATCTTTCACCCGGTTCATTATAATCCCTTTTGTTCTGTGCCCGGGCATGAAAGGCCGAGGTTGGCGCCAATGCAACCGTTTAACAGCGAACGCCTGTACTACCGACCGTATCGTCGCAGCGACGCGGAAGCCGCATTCGTTTTTTTTGGCGATCCCGAAGTGATGAAATACAGCGCCTTCGGCGTCCATCCGACGATCGAGCGAACCGTCGAGATGCTCGCCGACTTGATCGCCGATAACCGGCGCCACGGTTTCGGCTTTTGGGCTGTCGTCGAGCGCGAAACCGACGTGCTTATCGGCATGGCGGGTTTAGCCGAAATCGATGAGGAGGAGAGCGACTTTGAACTGGCCTATCGCCTGCGGCGCGACCGATGGGGCAGGGGATACGGTACCGAGGCGGCCGCGGCCTGGGTGGCGCAGGGATTCTCCGCACTCGATCTGCCGTATATCGTCGGTGTAGTCGAGCCTGATCATGTGGTCTCGAAAACTATTCTCGAGGGGGTCGGGATGCGCTTCGTCGAGCAGCGCACCCTGCATGGCAAGCTGGTCGACTACATGGTGCTCGAACGACCTGAAGCAAGTTGGACAATCAACAAATAAACCTCATGGCTCGCTTGTCGAGGTATGAGGTTGGGTGTCCCCGTCCTTCGGCAGGCTCAGGATGAGGACACTGGCTGACAAGGTCGGGTTCGCTATTCCAGCGGCCCATCGGCCTTCTTCCAGGCATCGATGCCGCCGGTGAGATTGCAAGTGGACTGGACGCCGGCGTCGCGCGCCGCTTGCACCGCCATGGCCGAACGCTCGCCGAAGGCGCAGTAAAACACCACGCGCTTGCCCGATGTCTTGGCAAGCTCGTGCAACATGCCACCGGGATGGACGTTTTTGTCCAAGTCGGGGTAGGGCGCGTGGATCGACCCGGGAATAACGCCGTTCTTTTTGCGTTCGCTGGTGTCGCGCAGGTCGACCAGAATGATTTCAGGATCGCCAACCAGCGATGCGCTGTCCTCGCAGCTGATTGCCAAACCCATCGCCGCCAAATCGTCTTGGTTCAAGCCGACCTTCAGATTTGCAGGAACGGCAATGTCCATCATTTTCGGGTTGGCGAGATTGAGGTTGTCCATTATCTCGACATATTCGTCGACGGAAGCGACCTGGAGACGCGGGTTGTAGGCCTTCTCCTCGGCGATCGTGCTGACCGTGTCGCCCTTATAGTCGTGCGCCGGATACACCAGGGTCTCGTCGGGCAGTTTCAACAGCTTGTTGAAAAGGGAGTCGTACTGGTCGCGGGCGCTGCCATTCTGAAAATCGGTGCGGCCGGTGCCACGGATCAACAATGTGTCGCCGGTGAATACACGGTCGCCGAACAAGAAACTGTAGGAATCGTCGGTGTGGCCCGGTGTGTAGAGAACGTCGAGGCTGATGCCCTCAAGGTCGATGGTATCGCCTTCGGAGACCCGCAGCGACACCACGTCGACGCCGCTCTGCTCGCCCATCACGGTGATGCATTTGGTGCGGTCGCGCAACGCGCCGAGCCCGGTGATGTGATCTGCGTGAACGTGGGTGTCGGCGGCTTTGATCAACCGCAAATCGAGTTCGTCGAGGAGCTGGATATAGCGGTCGACCCGATCCAGCACGGGATCGATAATCAGCGCTTCGCCGCCGCGCCGGCTGGCGATGAGATAGGTATAGGTTGAAGATTCACTATCGAAGAGCTGACGAAAAATCATCTGCGGTTCCTCCCGGGGCCGAATTGTACATCGAGTGCGCGTAATATTCATCAAGTTGTGCAACACAAAAACGCGATTTCTTGGCCGAATTGGGGAAAACCGACGACGGCCGAAAGCCTCAAATCCGATAGAACGCCTTCGCCGTGTCGTGGAAAAATCTCGCGTTCATCTCGTCGGACCGGCCCGCCATGGCGCGCTTCTGCGCTGCGGTGTAGTCGTCGAGCGACGTCCACATGCGCTCGACCGGATAGTTGCTGCCGTAGAAGCATCGGTCGGCGCCGAACATGTCCAGAACCGTATCGGTAACATGAGCCATCAGCGGCTCGTCGATGCGGCGCGAGAAAGTGTTCAGTCCGGAGACCTTGATGAACGCGTTTTCCAGCGGCACCAATTGCCGTAGCGCATCGGTCCACTCATTGACGGTCGAGGTCTCGAGGCTGGTGAGCATGCCGGCGTGCACCAGGCAAAACCGCACGCCCGAATGGGCCTTGGCCAACTCGGCAAGCGCGCCGAACTGGGGTGCAAATCCTTGCCAGTCGAAGGTGAGACTATGCGATTCGAGCGCCGATATTCCACGGCGAAAGGCGTTCGACAGGCAAAAGTCCGGCTGATCGACGAAGCGCCAATATTCGTTTTCCTTGTGCCAGTAGACTTGTTGGCGAATCCCACGCGTGTTGGCGTATGCGAGATGGCCGGCGAGCGTCTTTTCGACATTCGGTTCGGTCAGGTCGGCATAGGCTACGATAGCATGCGGAAAGCCGTGCTGGTCGGCGAAGCCTTGCAGGCCCTTGGTCTCGTCAGCGGGCCGGGTCATATCGAAATTGGCCTGAACGTGGACCGACTGGGAGACATTGTGCGACGCGCTGTCGCCGATGAAGGTCTCGATCAGATATTCCTGTTTCAGGTCCGACCAATCGTCACCGAAAATCATCGGGCGCATCGGCGCGCTCATCCACGGATAATTGGCCTCGCAATCCCAGATCGTGTGATGGTGGGAGTCGACGATCGGGCCTTCGTAAAGGGGCATGGGAAGCGTCCTTTCAATACAGGTTTATTCGCCGAGCGCCTTGTTGATTTTGGGCAATACTTCGGTCGCCATCAGCTCCATCGAACGACGGCTCAGCGCCACGTCGGCCCAGTCGTGGCCGGTGTACATCAGCGTTCCAAACGGCCCTACCACCTCGCGAAACGCCAAGATTTGATCGACCACGCTATCGACGGTACCGGCGAGCACGCCGGTATCGAGGGAATGCTGGACCGTTACCTCTTCGTCGGGCTGGTCGGGATAGGCTTTGAACAGGTCCATGCGTCCGGCGCGTTCGATCTTGCGCATCATATTTCTGAAATAAAAGCCGTACGGTCCATCCTCGCTCTTGGCGTAGTCGCGCGCCGTCTTTTCGTCGTCGGCGACGAAAATGCTCTTGGCGATGCTCCACCGCGCGGGATCTTCCGGCATACCGGCATTGGCCAGGCCTTCGAGGAAACGGGGCAGGTGGGTGGCGACCCAAAAGGGTTGCACGTAGTTCGACGAAATGCCGCGCCATCCCCGCTCGGCGGCGGCGGTAATCCCTTTCGAGTAGGGCGCAAGCGCGGTGAAGACGATCTCGGGATGGGGTTTTTGCAGCGGCTTGAGGATGATGCCCTGGCCGATTTCAGGATAATGCGTACGCTCGGTCGAGGTCTTGAAGTATTTGCCCTCGAGGTTGTACGGCGCCTCGCCCGCCCAGATCGCCAGTATCTGGTCGATCGCCTCGACCATTTTCTCGTTTTTGTCGAGATCCATGTTGCCGAAAACCTCGACATCGGATGGCAGTCCACCAGGGCCAATCCCGAAAATAAACCTGCCATCGAGCAAATGGTCGATCATGGCGATATGGGCGGCGATGTGGGCGGGGTGGTAACTGGGCAAGTTAATGACGCCGCTACCCAGTTTTATTTGCTTTGTTTTGTCGATTAGCGTGGCAAGAAATACCAAGCAATTTGTGATCGGCTCGGCCAGATCGGTCATATGCTCGCCAACAAAGGCATCGCAATAGCCAAGCTCGTCCGCCAAAATAATCGCTTCCTGGTCTTCGCGCAGAACTTCGCGATAGTCGCGTGTGATCGGATGAACTGGTTGCGTAAAATATCCGAGTTTCATTGCACCTATGCTCAAAGAAGTTGTTGCATTTTCAGTACCATTGTTAGCGTTTTCGGCCAACGGGGTCACGACAAACGACTCACTCGAATTAAGATTAGAATGACGGCCACGCCGACGACCACAAACGCGATTGCGTGAGCGCCGACATAGTGTCAGATGGCAAGCGAGCGGCGCGATCTGCCGTTGCTGGAGATATAGGGTGCACTTCAGGATTACAGCTATTGCCATTGCGTTGGGCGCCGCCATCGTGGCCGTGCCGGCATATGCGCAAACTGATCCGGCATTCGCCGCTTGGTTGACGGAGTTTCGAACGGAGGCGCTCGATGCTGGAATTCGCAACGAGACCTTCGAAGCCAGTTTTGCCGGCGTGGCGCCAATACCGCGGATCATCGAACTCGACCGCCGGCAGCCGGAATCGACGCTGACGTTCGAGCAATATGTTGACCGGATCGTCAGCAAAGCCCGCGTTGACCGCGGCCGTGCCCGGCTATCGGAAAACTCGCCGTTGCTGCGGGAAGTCGCGGCGAAATTTGGCGTTCAGCCGCGGTTTATTGTCGCGTTGTGGGGCATCGAAACCAATTTCGGGCAAAATACCGGCGGCTTCTCGGTCATAGCCGCCTTAGCAACCCTTGCCTATGATGGCCGCCGCAGTAAGTTTTTCCGGCGCGAGTTGCTCGATGCGTTACGGATCGTCGATCAGGGGCACATCAGGCCTGAGGCCATGAAGGGTAGTTGGGCCGGCGCCATGGGGCAAAGCCAGTTCATGCCATCGAGTTTTATGAATTACGCTTATGACTATGACGGCGACGGCGCCAAAGATATATGGAATACCTCGGCCGACGTTTTTGCCTCGGCGGCGAACTACCTTTCCGGAGTAGGCTGGCGGCCGGATATCACGTGGGGACGCGAAGTACGCTTGCCGGAAGGTTTCGATCCGGCATTGGCCGATCTCAAGGTGGTGAAAAAAATGAGCGAGTGGCAGGCGTTGGGTGTGCGCCGCGCCGATGGCACTGATTTGCCAAAGCGCGAGATAGCGGCCTCGGTGGTATACCCCGGCAAGGTTGGCGGACCGGCCTATATCGTCTATGACAATTATCGCGCCTTGTTGCGCTGGAATCGGTCGTTATACTTTGCGACGGCAGTCGGTCTGTTGTCCGATAAAATCGCCGGCCGGTAAGGCACAGCAGGGGCTGATCACCGGTGAGCAAACCATCCGAAATGGCATAGTTGGTATGATAGCGGCGTTCAACCACCGTTCTTTTGCAGTTGCTTTCCTTGCTCTTTTTGCGCTTGCGGCTTGTGCTGAAACCGAATTTCTCGTTCACACCGCAAAATCAGTGCGCAGTGTTAAATCGCCGGCGCCGGTGGGTGACTATAAGGTCGGCAAGCCGTACCATATTAAAGGCCAGTGGTATTACCCGGCGGAAAATTTCCAGTATACCGAAACCGGAATCGCGTCTTGGTATGGTCCAAATTTTCATGGCAAGTCCACGGCGAACGGCGAAATCTTCGATCAAAACCTGATTACGGCGGCGCACCGCACCTTGCCCTTGCCAAGCGCGGTGCGGGTGACCAACTTGGAAAACGGCCGCACTATCACGCTGCGTGTCAACGACCGAGGCCCCTTCGCGCGCGGACGCATTATCGATGTGTCGCGCCGCGGCGCTCAGTTATTAGGCTTCGAGAAAAATGGCACGGCCAAGGTAAGGGTTGAAATTCTTCCCGACGATAGCCGGCGGTTGAAATTGGCTGCGTTGAACCGGAATGGCGGTGCGGCGGATCAGCCTCAGATTGCGTCGTCGCCGCGCCAGGTCGTCGTGGCGACGCCGTTACCGAACTCCGGGCAGCCCGTGCAGACGGCCGCAAATACGGCTGCGGCCCGTGCGAAGCCGGCGCAACCGCGCGGCGCGGTGGAAATTCCGGTCTTGTCTGAAAAAGTCGAAATTTTGCCGGTCAGTCCCACCGGAATATTTGTGCAAACCGGGGCATTCTCCAAGCTGGAAAACGCCTTGCGTATGCGCGATCGTGTTTTCGCCTTGGGGCCGACGAAAATCAGCCGGTTCCGTATCGCCGGCACAGAATTATATCGGGTGCGCATTGGCCCGCTGCAAACGGTCGCCTTGGCTGACACGACATTGAGCCAAGTAACCGGTGCCGGGGTTCAAGACGCGCGGCTGATCGTTGAATGAACGCCGCAACGAGGGATGCATATTGACGTTGGCGTCACCGGCGTGACACCTCTGGGAGCGTCAGCAATCGACGTAACATGACCATGATTGGAAACACGATAACTCGGTCAATGTGCCTCGCCGCCGGATTGTTTTTAGCGATAGCGGTGAACGGGCCGGCGACCGCTCAGACCTTCGAGACAACCGCCAAACAGTCGATCTTGGTCGACTACGAAACCGGCACGGTTCTGTTCGAGAAAAATGCCGATGCCACCATGTTCCCGGCCTCGATGAGCAAGATCATGACAGCTTTGCTTGTCTTCGACCGGCTGCGCGACGGCACTTTTACACTCGAGACAAAACTGCCGGTGTCGGAAAAAGCGTGGCGTATGGGCGGCTCGAAGATGTTCGTCCGGGTTGGCGAAGATGTGAGCGTTGAGGATCTCCTGCGCGGCGTTATCGTACAGTCGGGCAATGACGCATCGATTGTGTTCGCCGAAGCGATCGGGGGCAGCGAAGAGGCATTTGCCGAGTTGATGACCAAGCGCGCGCTTGAAATCGGCCTCGAGGGCACCGTGTTTCGCAATGCCACCGGTTGGCCCGATCCCGACCACGTGACGACAGCACGCGATCTTGCGAAGCTGGCAGGCTACGTGATTCGAGAATTTCCCGATAACTACGCATACTATTCCGAGACGGAGTTCACTTACGGCAAAAGTCTCGACGGCAAACCAATCAAGCAAAGCAACCGTAATCCGCTGCTATATCAGGGTGTCGGGGCGGACGGCCTGAAGACCGGACATACCGAAGCGGCCGGATTCGGCCTGACAGCGTCTGGTATTCGCAGTGACCGACGGTTGGTGATGGTGATCCACGGTCTCGAAAGCGTGCGCGCCAGAAGTCAGGAATCGCGCCGGCTGTTCGATTGGGGGTTTCGAAATTTTGCCAATTACGCCCTATTCAAGGCCGGCGATACGGTTGAAACCGCGTCCGTATGGCTTGGCGATAAGCCAACAGTCGCGCTTGTTCTCAAAGACGACTTCATCGTAACCCTGCCACGCGGTAGTCGGTCGGGCATGAAGGTGGCGGTGAAGTATCAGGGGCCGATTTCAACGCCGATCGCAAAAGGACAGCAAGTCGCGATTTTGGAAGTCTCTGGAACCGGCATCGAACCCATTCGCCGGCCGCTCTTTGCGGACGAAGATGTTGGCCAGCTAGCCTTCTTTGGCCGCATCGGCAGCGCCATCAGCTATATAATTTTCGGCGCGCCGAGCGGTTGACGCGCCGCCCTACTGTGTGACACCTCCATCTCCATGATGGCGAAGGCGCAATCAGGTCGGTTTATTACCCTGGAAGGCGGGGAGGGGACGGGCAAGTCGACGCAGATCGTGGGCCTGGCCAAACGCTTGGAAGAGGCCGGTGTTGACGTCATCACGACCCGCGAGCCCGGCGGCGCCCCGGGCGCCGATACGATCCGCTCGATATTGGTCTCTGGCGAAACTGACCGGTGGGACCCAATGTCGGAGGCGTTGCTTAATTTTGCCGCCCGGCGCGAACATCTCATTCGAACCATTTGGCCGGCGTTGCAACGCGGGCATTGGGTGCTGTCCGACCGTTTCGCTGACTCAACGATGGCCTATCAAGGCTACGGCCACGGCGTCGACCGAGAATTGATTGCCGCGCTTTACCGCGCCGCAGTCGGCGATTTTCACCCGGATTTAACCATTGTGCTCGACCTGCCGGTGACCGAGGGGCTGCGCCGCGCCAACCAACGCAACGGCGCCGCCGACGCTGCCGAGGACCGCTACGAGCGCATGGACGTGGCGTTTCACGAACGGTTGCGCGCCGGATTCTTGGCGATTGCCGAGGCCGAGCCTGACCGATGCCTGGTGATAGATGGCGGTGGCGAGCCCGACGACGTGGCGGCGCGTATTTGGGCGGCCGTGGCGAGCAAGTTTGCCGGCGATATTTCGACTTTCGGTGGAGCAGGAGATTAACCGGTGAACGACGATATTATCGCCCGCATCGAGGCGCCCCGGTCAGCGGCCGGCCTAATCGGCCATGCAGCGGCGGCTTCCGCATTGGCCGAAGCGTGGCGTAGCGAGAGGCTGGCGCACGCGTGGATGCTTGCGGGCCCGCCGGGTATCGGCAAGGCAACGTTGGCCTGGCAGTTTGTGCGATTTGTCGCTGTTGGTGGGAAACCAGGGGGTGAAGGCGGCGGCGCGCCGGTGGGTGAGGAGCCTCTCGCGACCGATCCACACCATCCCGCCGTGCGCCAGATCGTTGCCGGGGCCCACCCCGATTGTCGCTTGGTTCGGCGCAGCCACAATGCCCGCCCGCCGCATCGGCTGCGGACTGAAATCTCGGTCGAGGACGTACGGGATGTCGGACGGTTCCTGCAGCACACCGCGGCGATGGGGGGCTGGCGCTCGGTCGTTGTCGATTCTGCCGACGCGATGAACGCCAATGCGCAAAATGCGTTACTGAAAATCCTCGAGGAACCGCCGCCGCGCACATTGATACTGCTGGTTTGCCACGCGCCCTCCCGGTTGCTGCCTACGGTGCGTTCGCGCTGCCGAACAATGCATTTGCGCCCGCTGTCCGAGGATCAGGTGGCGGCGATAATTGCACAACAGAAACCCGATCTACCCGGCGCCGACCGTCAGCTGTTGGCGCGACTGGCCGATGGCGCACCGGGATGGGCGCTCGACCTTGCCGAGGCGGGCGGTCTTGATCTCTACCAAAATTTGATCGACTTGCTCGAAAGCCTGCCCGCCCTCGACGCCGTGCAATTGCATAAGACGGCAGATCGATTTTCCGGCGCGTCCGGCGAATCCGCCTATCGGACCTTTGTTACGTTGCTTCAGTGGTGGCTAGCCCGGGCCATTCGGGCGACCGCAGAAAAGGCGGGCGGCGCATCTGGCGAGGCGGTCGACGAGGTGGTTTCGGGTGAAGCCGCGCTCACGGCGAGGTTGACCCAGCCTGGGCTTGAGCCTTGGCTCAAAGCGTGGGAGAAAGTCGCTGCGCTGACGTTGAGGGCAGACGCCGTCAATTTGGACCGCAAACAGGTGGTTTTGAACGCATTTTTCGAACTGGCTTCTGCCGCCCGCGGCTGACGCCAGCCCCGGTGGAGGACGGTGGTGGGCGTGGAAGGAACGAGGAAATGACCGAAATATTCGCCCGGTACCTGACCCCGTTAACCTATCTGTTGTGGGCGATGATTATTATTGGCGGGGTCGATCATTTCGCCGTCGAATTTTTGCCCCGCCAAGTGGCGGACTTGAACCTTTATATTTTGTGGCCGCTGCTGGCGGCCGTCTGGTTCGGCCACAGGCACGTTGCGCGGTTAAAGGCGCAGGCGATGCGTGACAACATGAACGATGGCGCCTAAGCGCCGCCCCTGGTTTTCTGGACAACGAAACGGATCAAGCAGTGGCTGAGCAGCCCTATTACGTGACGACGCCGATCTATTACGTCAACGACAAGCCTCATATCGGCCATGCCTACACCACGTTGGCGTGCGACGTGTTGGCCCGATTCCACCGGCTCGATGGTGACGATGTGCATTTTCTCACGGGCACCGACGAACATGGTCAGAAGGTGGAGAAGTCGGCGCAGGCGGCCGGCGTCGATCCGCAAGTTTTTACCGACGAGGTCAGCCAGAATTTCCGCCGGTTGGCGGCCGATATGAACTATTCCAACGATGATTTCATCCGCACCACCGAACCTCGGCACATCCACGCATGCCAGGCGCTGTGGCGCGCCATTCGCGACAACGGTCACATCTATCTGGGCAGTTATGCCGGCTGGTACGCGGTACGCGACGAAGCGTTTTACACCGAATCCGAGCTAACCAAAGACGAACAAGGCAACAAGGTCGCGCCATCGGGCGCCGAGGTCGAATGGGTCGAGGAACCAAGTTACTTCTTCGACTTGTCGAAATGGCAGCAACCGTTACTCGATTTTTACGACGCCAACCCGGACTTCATCGGCCCCGACACCCGGCGCAACGAGGTCATTAGTTTCGTCTCCGGCGGCCTCCACGATCTGTCGGTCAGCCGCACTAGTTTCAAATGGGGAATTCCGGTTCCCGACGATCCCGATCATATCATGTATGTGTGGTTGGACGCGCTTAACAACTACCAAACTGCGGTCGGATACCCCGATACCGAAAGTGCTTTATATTCAAAGTACTGGCCCGCCGATCTGCATATGGTGGGTAAGGATATCCTGCGATTCCACGCGATATACTGGCCGGCCTTTTTGATGGCTGCAGGCCTGGCGCCGCCGAAACGCGTCTATGCCCATGGCTGGTTGTTAAACCGCGGTGAAAAAATGTCGAAATCGCTTGGCAACGTGGTAACGGCGGGCGATCTGGTGGAGCGTTATGGCCTCGATCCTGTGCGCTATTATTTGATGCGCGAAGTGCCGTTTGGTCAGGACGGTTATATCAGCCATGAATCTATGGTCGGCCGAATCAATGGCGATTTGGCCAACGATCTGGGCAATCTGGCGCAACGCGTCCTATCGATGATCAACAAGAATTGCGATGCGAGAATCCCGCAGCCGCAGCCCCTGAAACCCGACGACACGGCCATTCTTGCCGCGGCGGCAGAGGTGCTTTCAACAGTGCGCGAAGAATTCGAACGTCAGGCCTTTCATCGCGCTCTGGAGGCGATCTGGAAAGTTGTCGGCGACGCCAACCGTTACATCGATGCTCAGGCGCCGTGGAAGCTGCGCAAAACCGATCCGGACCGTATGGCGACCGTTTTGTACGCGCTTGCCGACGTCATTCGTCATCTTGCGATACTGGTTCAACCGGTTATGCCCGATGCGGCGTCGAGCATGCTCGACCAGTTAGGCGTTCCCGCTGACCGGCGATCGTTTAGCGAATTGGGCAGCGGTCACGCGGTCGCGCCGGGCACGGAGTTGCCGAAGCCGAGCCCGGTATTTCCTCGCTTCATTGAAGAAGATTCGGCCGCCTAAGCATGCTCGTCGACAGCCATTGTCATTTGGATTTCGAAGATTTCGGAGAAGATATAGACGAAATCGTTGCGCGTGCAGGGGCCGACGGCGTCGGCGCCATGGTGACTATTTGTACCCGCCTCAGCCGGTTCGAGGCGGTGCGGGGGGTCGCTGAGCGGTTTGACAATATCTGGTGCAGCGTCGGCGTGCATCCCCACGAAGCGGAGGCAGAGGGGCAAAAGACCGCCGACACGCTGGTCGCCCTTGCCGACCATCCGAAAGTCGTGGGAATCGGTGAAACAGGGCTCGACTACTATTACGAACACAGCCCGCGCGAGGCGCAGCGAGAAAGCTTCCACACCCACATCGCAGCGGCGAGGCAAACCGGCCTGCCGTTGATCGTCCATTCGCGCGACGCCGACGCCGAAATGGCGGAGATCTTGCGCAAGGAATTTGCCGCCGCGCCGTTTTCGGGCGTCATGCACTGTTTCAGCAGCAGCCGGTCGCTTGCCGAGGCAGCCCTCGAAATTGGTTTCTATATAAGCTTTTCCGGCATCCTGACCTTCAAGAAAGCCGACGATTTGCGCGCGATTGCCCTGGACGTACCGCCGGACCGGATACTAGTTGAAACCGACGCACCCTATTTGGCGCCGGTACCCAACCGGGGCGAACGCAACGAACCCGCGTTTGTGGTCCACACGGCCGCACAGTTGGCCGCCGTCAAAGGCCTGAGCCCGGAGGATCTCGCGAAGCAGACCACCGACAACTTTTTCCGGCTGTTCAGCCGGGCGCAGTTGGACAGGTAGGGCCTGCAGGGTAGGGAGGCCGGCTTTTGCGCATCACCGTCCTGGGGAGCGGCAGCTCCGGTGGCACGCCGATGCTCGGTCCCGACGGTTGGGGAGCGTGCGACCCGGCCGAACCGAAAAACCGCCGCCGCCGCCCGTCGATCCTGGTCGAAGCCGGCGGCACCCGCCTTCTTGTCGACACGTCGCCGGACCTGCGCGAACAACTGTTGGCGGCCAATGTGTGGGATGTCGATGCAATCCTCTACACCCATGCCCACGCCGATCACGTCAACGGGATCGACGATATTCGATCGATAAACTTTCACCGCCAAGGACCGATCGACGCCTATGCCAGCCGGCAAACCCTGGATACGCTCGAGCAGCGATTCGGCTACGTGTTCGAGCCCTATGGCGCCTCAGCGCAGTTCTATCGGCCTTGCCTGACGGCCCACCAAATCGATGGACCGTTCCGCATCGGCGCTATCGATATTGCGCCGTTCCACCAGGAACATGGACGCATTCCGTCTTTAGGGTTTCGCTTTAACAAATTTGCATACTCAACTGATGTTAAAGCGTTATCGGAAGAATCATTTGCAGCGATCGAGGGCATCGAGGCGTGGATCGTCGATTGCCTGTCCGAGACCCCGCATCCCAGCCACAGCCACTTGGCGCAAACGCTCGACTGGATTGCTCGGGTGGCGCCAAAGCGCGCCATCCTCAATCACCTAGGCCACCGTCTGGACTACCGGAGACTGGCTGCGAAACTGCCGTCAGGGGTCGAGCCGGCCTATGATGGAATGGTGTTTGAGGTGGCGGATCAATAGTCGCCAACGCGTTGAGGCCTGATCTAGACTAGAACCTGAATTACGCTGGTGGGCGGAAAACGGCGTGCGGAAAGAGATTGCCATGTCCGAGAAGGAAATCATTTACGTTGGCGATCCCATGTGTTCGTGGTGTTGGGGCTTTTCACCCGTGCTGGAGCGTATTCGCAATGATTACAGCGCTTTGGCGCCAATGCGTATCGTCGTTGGCGGCCTACACGCCTTCGACAGCGAGCCCATGAGCGAGGACTACAAGGCGACAATACGTTCGCACTGGGAACAGGTCGCGACGGCTACCGGTCAACCGTTCAATTATGCTTTTTTCGACCGTCAGGACTTTGTTTTGGACACGGAACCAGCATGCCGCGCCACGGTGGCGGTAAGAAACCTCAGGCCCGCAGCGGTGTGGCCGTTTTATGAGTCGATCCACAAAGGCTATTACGTTGAAGATACCGATACGACCGCGTTGGAGACTTTCATGTCGTATGCCGAGCGAGAGGATATAGATGTCGATGAATTTAGGGCGGCGTTCGAGTCCGACGCCGTGCGGCAGGAGACGCTCGAGGACTTTTCATGGTGTCAGCAGGCTGGCGTTACCGGGTTTCCCACGGTGGTTTTGCGCGAGGATGCGCATTTGGCCGCGTTAACTGTCGGCTATCGGGCGTTCGATGAGTTGAAATCAACTCTCGATGCGTGGACGTCGGGAGAGTTCAGCCTGGCGCAAAGGACGGCAAGCACGCACGTCAATTTCGGCAGTTAGAATAAAATTTTCCATGAGCGATGTTCGCTAAGCCATTATGAAAGAAGCTAACATCAGTATTTAACATAATATATATTATGCGTTTATTGTCCCATACGCCGATGATACGGGTGCGCGGAACCGAGGCGCGAAATAACCGCCCTCGCCGCGTTACAGAACAGTTTACTGAGGAAGATTTCTTAGCCGCGGCCGAATTGGATGCTGTCGGACCAGACGCGCTCGAGGCCGCGCAGGTATTTGCGTGCCGAATCGATATCGCCAGGCTCGACATTAATCGAACTGGCGTGGCGCATTTCCATATCACGCAAGCCCCGGCACATCTCCTGCCCCTTCTCGGTGGCATGAATACGTACCGAACGCCGGTCGCGTTCAGACCGGTTTTGCATGAGATAGCCGGTATCGACCAAGTGACGGACGTTATAGGTCACGTT
>JAPUHN010000093.1 GCA_027297685.1 Alphaproteobacteria bacterium
ACTTTCGGGGTTTGCACTTCGCCGATGGGGCCTGGCGGCCACCAGTGGAGGCCCGGATCGGTTATACTACCGTCCCAATCACCGAATAATAGCTGGACACCTTGTTCATCGGGCTGTACCCGGTAAAATCCGCTAAACAACCATAGAACAACCGCCACGCCAATTATCAGCGCAATGGCGCGGCCGCTGCCGAAACCACCGGGCAGGAAGCGTTTGACCTTGTCCTGGCTGCGGCGCAGCATCTCTTCGATATTCGGCGGAGGCGCACCGCCACCGCCACGGGGCGGCCATTGACCCCTCGGGCCACCGCCACCACCACCACCACCACCCCAGGGGCCGCCGCCCCCGCTTCCCTGATTATTCCACGGCATCAATTATTCCCCTGTTCTATACTTCCTAGCGCGAAATTCGCTCCAATCGCGAGCCAATAGTGGTCACGTATGCGTGGGGCGAAACGAAAACCTATACTTTCCAATGGGCGTCCTCGGGCTTATACCACATCAAAATCGCGCCTGCTGCGGCAACGACAATTAATTTCATCTCGATATTGTCTGTTAACTGGGAGATTTCAACCATGGTGGCCATCGCCGATGCCGATGTTCGGGCCGCGTTGGCGGATATTATCGATCCCCGCACGGGCACAGACATCATCGCGCAGAATATGGTTCGCGGGCTGATCATCAAGGACCGGAACGTCGGGTTTGCCATCGAAATCGACCCAGCCGACAGCGAGGCCATGGAACCCGTACGCAAGGCCGCCGAAGCGGCGGTGCGGGCCTTGCCGGGCGTATCTTCGGTAACCGCGGTGCTGACCGCCCATAGTAGCGTACCGGGTGCCGGCCAAACCGGTGACCGCGCAACCCCGGCCCCGCAAGCCCCGGGTCCGCAAGCCCCGGGCCCGCAAACCCCGGCACAGCGCGATCTGGTGCCGGACGTGACGTGGATTATCGCCATCGCTAGCGGTAAAGGCGGTGTCGGCAAATCAACGACAGCGGTAAATCTGGCGCTCGCCCTGGCCGGTCTTGGACTGGCCGTCGGCCTGCTCGACGCCGATATATACGGTCCGTCGATACCGCGCATGTTGGGCATCAAAGGCAAGCCGCAGCCATTACCCGACAAGCGCATCGCGCCAATGGAGAACTACGGCATTAAGGCAATGTCGATCGGTTTTCTGGTCGACGAAGAAACGCCGATGATCTGGCGCGGACCGATGGTTATGGGCGCGCTTGAGCAGATGCTGCGCGATGTGGAATGGGGCCGGTTGGATATATTGGTCGTCGACATGCCGCCTGGTACCGGCGATGCGCAGCTGACCATGGCGCAACGGGTGCCGTTGGCGGGCGCGGTCATCGTCTCGACGCCGCAGGACATTGCCCTGCTCGACGCCCGCAAGGGCCTCCATATGTTCCGCAAGGTCGACGTTCCGGTGCTCGGAATCATCGAAAACATGAGTACCTTTGTATGCCCCAATTGCGGCCACCAGACCGACATTTTCGGCCATGGCGGCGCGCGCACCGAGGCCGAGCGCCTGGGCTGCGACTTTCTGGGTGAAATTCCCCTCGATATGGCGATCCGGGTGACCTCGGATTCGGGCCAGCCGATTGTGATCGACCAGCCCGACAGCCCCCATGCCGAGGCCTACCGGGCGATTGCCACGGCGATTGCCGCCAAACTTGCCGGCGAACCGGTCCGCGCGGCGCCACAAATCGTCATGGAATAGCCCAACCGCCGATAGCCTGGAGGCCTCGCGCATTGTTGATCCGCTGCGGCACAATCGTGGCTTGCGAATGCCGGGTTTCGATACCACGTTTGTCGTTGACGCGGCTTCGCTACCCCAGCGTTGCCGTGCCGAGAAAGAACCGCCGGGCCAGCATCGCGCCCAGCCCCGCAGGCCGCCGGCCTTCTGCCCCCCATTTGGTCGGCAACGATGCAATTTTTGGCCCGGCGGCGTCTTCTCCAAACGTGAAATATCCGGAAAATTTTTGCCCGACGGTGGAATTGTACGCCTGCTACGGTGTTCAACCAGTACCAGGGCGTACTATGTATCAACGGAGACCGTCATGTTCACCAAGCCAAGACACGTAAGGCTGCCGCTATTCGCGCTGGTGGCGCTGATCGCCGCTTTCATCGCAACGGCAGGACCGGCGCTCGCAATCGATCCTGTTTTCAACGAGAACGGGACAGCCATCCGGGGCTATGATCCGGTGGCCTATTTTACCCAAGGCAAGCCCGTCGAAGGCAATGCAGAACATGCCATCGAATTTCGCGGCGCGCGCTGGCACTTTGCCTCGGCAGAAAATCGCGATCTGTTTGCCGCCGATCCGGAAAAATTCGCACCGCAATATGGTGGATATTGCGCCTGGGCGGTCGCCAACAATTACATCGCTTCAATCGATCCACACGCCTGGTCGATCAAGGACGGCAAGCTGTACCTGAACTACTCGAAATTCTTGCGGGTCCGCTGGTCCGTCGACAAAGCGGGCAACATCGCCAAGGGCGACACCAACTGGCCCAGTCTGCGCGGCGGCAACTAGCGCGCTTTCGAGTTCGCTCCAGGGTGACAGAACTGAACGCCGGGTTATCACTGCCACGTAAGGCGATGAAGAAGCGAGCGGCTACCAGAGATTGACCCCCTGTATGTCTGTTCCAGGCCAAATCCCGCCGTGACCACCCATTGCGCATTACGCCGGTTGTTGTGGGTAAAGCAGACATCCTGCCCGCGAGTGGCTAGAGGCACATCCGAAATAGGTGCTAGGCTGGAGTCATGGCCGCCCGTCTCGGAAATATCCTGTACTGGCTCGGCATTGTTCTCGCTGCTATCGCTCTGCTGGAGGCGTCGTTGGTGCTTTTCGGTTCCTCACAAAGCGGCAGCAATAGCGCGGTGTTGATAGGCGTGGTTGTTTGCAGCGTCGGCTGGGCGGCCCGGTACATCTTGCAGAGCCCAAGCCAACTGAGCGGATTCCGGCTGGGTGACAGCGCGCCGGCGGCTATACGCAGAAAGCGAGGCTTGGAGCATGGTTTGGGCATTGGTTTTCGTGTTGGTTACAACGAGCGTGGCGGAGACGTGGGACACGGGCATGCGATTTGACACCCTCCGAGAATGTCGGCGCGCGGGCGGAACCATCGCCGATCAAATTCTAAGCAGCGAAATACAGCGACTTGAAAAACGTCAAACTGGCGAAATTCAGTTGAGCAACTGGGAGTGGTCCTGCTTGCCCCGTGAAGAGTAAACGGTTCACGCGTACATCGCCTAGCCAAGCGTACCGCACCCTACTCGATGCCAGCGACTTCGACGGCGCGGCGACGTGGCGGAAGATCGTCAAGCGATTGCGTCGATGCAGGCGACTGAGCTAGCAGGGGTGCTGCACCGATCCTATAGGCAAGCGAGAGGACCATGCCTTTTCTAATCAGGATGCTTTGATGCCAGAGCCCAACGCGTTTTGGTCCAGTACCATCTGGCACATACTAATGTATGCAGCCATAGCGTATGTGACGTTCGCTTTCGTTATGTTTTTGCTGCAGTCGCGCCTGATCTACTACCCCAACATGCCGTCCCGCGCGGTGACGGCGACACCGGACCAGGCAGGCTTGATCTACCAGTCAGTCAAGTTTGCCACTGAGGACGGCGTTCAGCTCGATGGCTGGTTTCTGCCCGTTGATCAGCCGCGGGGGGTGTTGCTGTTCTTCCACGGCAATGCGGGAAATATTTCCCACCGTTTCGAGTCATTGCAGATATTCCACGATCTGGGCCTGTCCTCGTTCATCTTCGATTATCGAGGCTACGGGCGGAGTGAAGGAAAGCCATCAGAACACGGGACGTATCGCGATGCCGAGGCGGCTTGGCGTTACCTGACCGATGAGCGCCAAATTCCGAAACAGAGCATTGTTTTCTTCGGACGGTCCCTTGGTGCGTCTATCGCCGCGCACCTGGCGATGACGCAAGCTCCCCGGGTGTTGATCCTCGAATCCGCGTTTACGTCAGTGCCCGATGTGGGGGCGCGAACATACCCATTCCTGCCGGTGCGTTGGCTTTCTCGCTTCCAATACAACACCAAGCAATATCTGAAGTCTGTGTCGGCTCCCGTTCTCATCGTACATAGCCGACAGGACGAGATCATTCGGTTCGAACACGGCCGCACGCTGTTTGCCAGCGCCAACGAGCCAAAGCGTTTGTTGGAAATCCGCGGTGGGCACAATGACGGGTTCCTGGTGTCGGGAAAGACTTACATCAACGGCATTGACACCTTTTTAAAAGACCATCTAGACCGGTGATATCTACGCAATCCCGCCGCCAATGCAGTTTCCGATTGTTGCGGAACCGCATTGATTACGTCGTATGCTGCAATGTTCATTTTTCGGACGAACTGGTCCGCTTTACCCCCGAAACCGGGCGTCAATCGCGATAGGTGATGACGGCCGCTTTTGACCCTAAGCGGACATTACGAATTCGAATATTGACAGCCCGTTTGTTGGCGTAGCCGGACTTTCAGCGGTTCCATAGGGTGTGTCTCGATGGCCGGGATTCTATGGTTATTAATGCCCAAACCTTCCATTCTCATGTCGTTCATTCCAGTAGAATTTTTGCATTGATTTTCTCAAGCCAAGTCAGTCCAGATCGACGAATAGACTGTCCTGTGGATCGGCCTCGAACGGCCCCAGCCGCGGATCGTACCTAAAACACGTCGCGCAGTAGGGACACAGGATCGCGTCCTCTTCCTCCATATTGAGATACACGTGCGGGTGATCGAGCGGCGGCGACACGCCGATGCAGTTAAATTCTCTCACGCCGATGCGGATCTCCGAGACCCCGTGGTCGTTCCGGAACTTGGGATAATCGGTTGTCATTGGAGTTGTTGCGGGTTCCCGCCACGTGTAGCGCTCCCTACCACAGCGGTTTGCTCAGTTCTTCTGCGTATGCAGAAAACATGGTGTTGAAACTGATGCTTATTCTCCGTTTCCCGCTCTCGTTGGCATCGACCGAGTGTGGCAACCAGGCTGGGAACACAAGAAGGGTACCGTTTTTCACCGTCACGACGACCTGATCAGCATTCTCGGCCGTGAGCTCGGTTGCGGGCGGTCTGATGATTCCGGTCTGTGACCGGGGATCGTGGAAGTTAATGGTCTCGGCTCCCTTGTGGGTCGCTACATAGTAGACACCGCTCAGAAAGTTGTTTGGATGACAATGCATTTTGTGTTCGGCACCCGGCATGCAGATGTTTGCCCAAAATGCGGTGATTTCGAACGCTCTGTAGCTAACTTTTAGATACTCCAGTACGCGCTCGGTTGCCTCGTTGATGCAGGATACCAGCTCGTGGAATTCATCAAGCTTGTGTAACGCACGCTCCGACTGCCAGGCCCGACCCGGCGCGAGCTCGGGCTCGTCGCGCCTTAGCTGATCGAGCGCCCTAATAATATTTTCATTCAAACTTTGATGAACGACCGGCGTCAGGTCTGCTTTCCAAACAAATGTGGGAAACATGCGCAGCACATCCGCTGCTTCGAAGCTGAGGTCACGTTTGTTGGCCATTCCAAAAGCAAATATGCCTTCCCGCTGTTTCGTCCAGCCGCATTGTTAGCCCGATCTCTCGAAAGAACCAGCCCTGCCGGCGCGCCGCTTCCCCTTGAAGGTATGTTTCCTAATTTTCCGTTCCATAGGAGCCCTGACAACTAGCTGCTACGATTACATCTATGGCGGATGCAGACCGGCCACGCTCGCCGTTTGCGGCGAACATCGAATTTCTCGACGATGCGCCGATCCGGTCGGTGACTCCGGAGGAACTCGCGCAGATTCTCGCAGCCCATGACCTTTATGTGACTTCCAACCGACAGTCGGGCAAGCGGGCCCATCTGGAATCAACTGCTCTCTCCGGGCAAAGCTTTTCCGGTATGAAGCTGCGGCGCATCCGCATGTACCGAGCAGAACTGGCGGGCGCCGATTTTACGGGCGCCGATCTGCGAAGGGCTAATATGATCGGGGCGAAGATACAGCGCGGATGCCTTGCCTCTGCCGATCTCACCGGCGCGCGATTGAGCGGGGTCAATCTTGCTGATGCCAACTGCAAAGACGCTTGCCTGGCCAGAGCCGACCTGGAATTCGCGATTTTGGCCAACGTGGTATTCGAGGATGCGGACCTGAACGACGCCGATATGAGCGGTGTGATTCTGGATGGAGCTGACTTAAGCGGAGCTACTTTGTGCCGGGCAAACCTGCGTGGCGCTTCGTTGCGAGACGCTCGTCTCTGCGGTGCCGACCTGAGGGATGCTAGACTGGGCGGCGCGAGCTTAACCCGGACCTCATTCAAGGGAGCCGATCTCCGCAACGCCTATCTCCGGGTGGCGAAGTTCGACCATGTCGACCTATCGGGGGCAGATCTCCGCGGTGTACGAGGGTTAACCCGTGAGCAAATCGACAACGCGATCTGCGACGCGGATACGCGCCTGCCCGACGACTTGAGCACGGAGACGACAGATGGCGCATAAGGAGCAGGTTGAGTTGTTGAAGCAAGGGGCCGAGCGGTGGAATGCCTGGAGGGCTAAAAAACCGGAGACGATTATCGATCTTTCAGGTGGTGCCCTTCGTGGTTTCGACATGACGGGCGCCGACCTTTCCGGAGCGAATCTAAGCGGTGCCGACCTCCGCGGCGCCAGTCTGAGCGGAGCAAACCTTGTCGATGCTCGCCTCGAAGGCGCCAACCTCTTCAAGGTCATGCTCGACGGCGCCGATTTGAACAGGGCAAATCTTTCTGGTGCACAATTCCTTCATTGTGGCCAGCTTGAGGTAGCGCACAACTGGCAGTCAGCCTATCGAGACGAAGAGCTGGCTTGTGGTGCAGCGATCCCAGCGATGTCAGGCAAATAATATGAATGGGCATCGTCGATAGTAAGGCCGTCGGTCAACGAATGACCGCTTTTTTTGGCTGACATCAGCCGTTAACTAGCTTTCCCACCCGAACGGTAGCGCTTGGCGCCCGGACTGCTGAGGAATTTGGCCACAGTCGCACCGGTCCAGCGCCGGCCCTTGCGGGTGGTGACGCCCTTGGCGTTGAAATGATCGGCAATGGCTTGGGGCGCAATCATCCCCGCCGCCTCAGCGGCCTCAACTTCGATGACGAGATGCCGCACGAATGCCTCGATCTCTTGTCGCCGTTGCGCCATTCCGTAAATCCCTCAGTATTGATTTTGTATGTTTGGCAAAACAATTGCACCCATCTCGCGTATCCGCTGACATTGCGGTGGACAGTTCCCCTCCACTGGCTTCGTCATGTTCCGATCCGCCGCTCTGGAAGCTGTTAGCCAACGCTTTATTAGCTTTTGCCGAACGGCGGTTGTTGACTAAAAGCAGCCGGCAGCGGACATGGTCGATCACTTTGGTTTACACCCGAAAGCAGACATTGAATGCGTTGGTGTCGGTTATCGGGGGCAAAGCGGACATAATATCCGGAGCGGCTAATGTCCATTCCTGACCCTTCCGGACATTGCACTGCGGCTATTGCGAATGCGCCACCAGCCACTCACGGGCCATGCGCTGGGCCGCCGATACGTCAGCTGGCGTCATCCGGTGGATGACGATATTGCGGCTCACAAATGCCATGTTATGACCTCGAGCAGAGGCCAGGCCTAGCCACTTAAGCGCTAGCACGTCGTCCTGCGGGACACCTCTGCCCGCCGCGTAGAAATTGCCGAGACTGTTTTGTGCATCGACATGCCCCAGTTCAGCAGCCCGTTGAAACCAATGAGCGGCAGCGCCAGCGTCCTGCGGTACCCCGCGGCCAGTTTGGTACATGAGACCGAGGTGGTTCTGCGCCCTGGCATCGCCCTGATCGGCGGCCGCTCGCCACGCCTCAAACGCGGCGGCATAGTCAGCCCGTTCATTCGCTGCGACGCCCTTTTCGAAATCCTGCGCGCGAACGGGCACCGCCAGCAGCGACACCAACACAACAAGCGTGGGCAGAAGCAATTTCATGGTGGTAGCCTAGCACCGATAATTATTGAATAAGACACGCCATTATTTTAGGTGCAAGCAAGGCCAGGTTGCAGGCGCCCAGGCTTGCGACAAGAATGTAGCAAAACTTTCTTGCTGCCCGGCTGAACGACGATGACACAAACTCCTCGCAACGAAAAAACGGACTGGGTCAGCCGCCGCGGTGCCGCCGTGGTGGCTTGGGGCCTACCCATCGTCGCGTTGGTTGCTGCGATAGGCCTCGATCACCCAGCGAAGACCCTGGTGTGGCTGGTCGCATTGGCGTGGATGGGCTTGGCATGCCTGGCCAACGCGCGGCGATGCGGGCGGATGCACTGCCGCTTTACCGGGCCTTTTTTTCTGCTTATGGCGGCGCTCGCAACCCTGCACGGCTTTGAAGTGGTGTGGCTTGGCGCGAACGGCTGGTCGATCCTCGGGCTGATCGTTCTGGTCGGCGGTGTCCTTTTGACCGTGGTTCCTGAGAAGCTCTGGGGCAAATACACCGCTAAACACCGATCGCAGGCGTGACTGGGATTGGCGTGTATGAAATCAGTGGTTTCACCGACTGATTATTGCCAAGGGCGTCAGCCGTGGTGGGCTAGTTCGGCCTTCGCAATGTCGGTCTACCGGTTTCGGCAGGGTCAGTCAGCGCAGCGGCGGCTAGCGCGCTATCGGGTTCGCTCCAAGGTGACAAAACTGAACGCCGGGTTATCACCGGCGGCCGCATGGTCGTCGCGCGACAATTCACGCCATTGCGCGCGGTCGAATGCTGGAAAACGCACATCGCCCGCAGCGTCTATATGGACCTCCGTGAGATAGAGCCGGTCGGCGCGCGGCAATGCCGCGGCATAAATTTCGCCGCCGCCGATCACCATCACCTCGTCGGCGCCGGTTCCAACGGCAATCTCCAGGGCTTGGTCCAAATTGCCTGCCACCTCGACATCGTCCGCGGAAAAATCGGCAGAGCGGGTAACCACGATATTGGCTCGCCCCGGCAACGCCTTGCCGATCGACTCGAATGTACGACGCCCCATGATCATGGGCTTGCCCATGGTGATAGCTTTAAAATATTTCAGATCGGCCGGAATTCGCCATGGCAATTCGCCACCGCGGCCAATCACGCCGTTATGCGCCACCGCGGCAATGAGTGCGAGCCGCACCGCCATGGCCGCTAAACGGCCACCGCCGCCGGTATATGCGGGTGAAAACGGTAGCCTTCGAGTTCAAAATCTTCATACCGAAATCCGAATATATCGTCGGCTTTCGGATCGAGGATCATTCGCGGCAACGGATAGGGCGTGCGCTGCAACTGTTCGTCGGCCTGTTCGACGTGGTTGAGGTAGAGATGTGCATCACCGAACGTATGCACGAATTGGCCCGGTTCGAGCCCGGTGACTTGCGCGACCATCAGGGTCAGCAGTGCGTACGATGCAATATTAAAGGGCACGCCTATAAATATATCAGCGCTGCGCTGGTACAGCTGGCACGACAGACGGCCTTCGGCGACGTAGAACTGAAACAAGCAATGGCAGGGCGGCAACGCCATGGCTGAGACATCGGCGACGTTCCAGGCGCTGACAATCAGCCGCCGCGAATCTGGGTTCGAACGGATTTGTTCGATCAGGCCGGCGATCTGGTCGATGTGGCCGCCGTCGACCGCCGGCCACGAGCGCCACTGGTGGCCGTAGATCGGTCCGAGGTCGCCGTCGCTATCCGCCCATTCGTCCCAGATCGTCACGCCGTTATCGTTCAAATAGCCGATGTTGGTGTCGCCTTTCAGGAACCACAACAGCTCGTGGACGATCGATTTCAAATGCAGCCGCTTTGTCGATAGCAGGGGAAAACCTTCCGCCAGGTCAAACCGCATCTGGGCACCGAATACGCTCAGCGTACCGGTACCGGTGCGGTCCTGCCGTTCGACGCCAGTTGTGCGCACGTGGCGCATTAAATCCAAATATTGTTGCATTCTGGTCGGCTCGATTGCGTTGTGGACTGCGTTGTCGGCTTGACGATTTGGCCCAAATGACCGTTTCAGCGCCTGTGGGACCGACCCTATAACGACCGGCGAGTCGCCGAAACCTGTGGAAAACGCCGCCGTCGGAGATAACCGGACAACATCTTCCAAACCACCCGATTATTACCTATATATAGGGAGCCGGGTTCGCCCGGCTATGGTGATAAACGTCTTTCGCAATAAACGATGCGGACCCGGGGGCGGTACCCGGCGCCTCCACCATTATCCCGGCCTCACCGGTGCGGATTTTTGGGGGCGAAATAGGATCGACGCGCGCGTAAAGGTCTGACTTTCTCCCGGCATGGTACCGCCGTTATCGGACCAAAACTATAGGTGCCAACGATAATGTTGAGCCCATCGCTGTTGCCGCTTAATAAGCGTCGATAAGCGCGGTTCGGGGGGCACCGGGCAACAGAAGCCCCCCACTTTCGCCACACCGGGGACCAATTAATTTGCGGTTGCTCACATATTCTGAGTGATTTCCGTTGACGTGCGAGGCGCACCGCGCTTCCATCATCCGGCTATGACCGATAACTCTCTCAGATACGATCGAATGGTCGAGGACGCGTTACGCGGGGTTGTTCGCACGGCGCTCGAAAACACGATCGAGCACGGTCTGTCCGGCGACCATCATTTTTATCTCACCTTTAGCACCGAAGCTTCGGATGTCGTTATGCCGGTCTTCCTGCGCGATCGTTATCCCGAAGAGATGACGATCGTCTTGCAGCATGTATTTCGGGATTTGTGGGTTAGCGAGGACGCGTTCGGCGTTAGCTTGAGCTTCGACAACCAGTTTGTCGAATTAACCGTTCCTTTCGTCGCTCTGTCGGCATTCGTCGACCCTTCCGTCAAGTTCGGACTCCAGTTCAATGTCGAGGAAAGCGCCGACGCCTCCGGCACGAAGAAACAAGGTGGCAGCGTTCCGGCGATCCGCAAACCCGGTGACTTGGTTACGGTTCCCGAAACTGCGACAGCTGACAACGATACCGACGATGAAGCCGACAAACCGACCGCCGAGGTCGTCAACCTTGAGACGTTTCGTAAGAAATAACCACTCCGTTCGCTAAAAGCCGATGGCTCGGGAAAACGAATTCACAGCCCACGTTCGCGATCTGTTGGCGCCGTTCGGCGATGGCGCCGAAACTTTGCGCGTTCGGGGCATGTTCGGCGGTTATGGCGTGTTTCACGGCGACACAATGTTTGCGCTGATCGCCGACGACGTTCTGTATTTCAAGGTCGACGATCAAACGCTCAGCGATTTCCAGGACGCCGGTTCGGAGCCATTTACCTACACCCGCGGCGGCAAGGTCCGGCAGATGTCCTATTACACCGCACCGGACGGCTCGATCGAGGACGCAGAGACATTATACCCGTGGGCGGAACGCGCTATCGGTGCCGCCAAACGGAACCGCAAGCGCTAGGCGAGCCGGTTTTCGACGGACAGATCCTAAAAATCCGCACGTACGAGACTATTCAGGCTTTACCTGCAGGCGATCGCAACCATAATGCGCGTCATACCCTATGAAAGACCACATCATGACGCGCGACGTTCGTATCGAATCCGACACCATGGGCGAAGTTGAAGTATCTGCCGATAAATACTGGGGCGCCCAAACTCAACGCAGTTTGGAGAACTTTCCGATCGGCGACGAGCACATGCCGCTGTCACTCATCTACGCGTTTGGCATACAAAAACAGGCCGCCGTACGCGCTAATCTCGCGCTCGGCCAACTCGAGAAAGAGATCGCCGACGCGATCGATAAAGCGGCGCAGGAAATTATCGAGGGCAAGTTCGACGACCATTTCCCGCTTGTGGTTTGGCAGACCGGTTCTGGCACCCAGACCAACATGAACGCCAACGAAGTTATCGCCAACCGTGCCAACGAAATTCTCGGTGGCCAACGTGGCGACAAATCGCCGGTCCATCCCAACGACCACGTTAACCGCAGCCAATCGTCGAACGACAGCTTTCCCGCTGCCATGCATATCGCCGTGGCGATCGAATTCGAGGACCGTCTGCTGCCCGCATTAGGTCGCCTACATGACGCGTTGGGGGAGAAAGTGGCGGCGTTCGACAAAATCATAAAAATTGGCCGCACCCATACCCAAGACGCGACACCCATAACGTTGGGCCAGGAGTTTTCGGGGTATGCGGCCCAAGTGCAGGGTGTAATAGATGGTGCTCGCCGCACGTTACCCGAACTTTACCAATTGGCGCAGGGTGGCACGGCCGTTGGCACCGGCTTGAATGCCGCGGTTGGCTTTGCCGAACGGTTCGCCGATGAAGTCGCCGAGATTACCGGCAAAGCGTTCGTGACCATGCCCAACAAATTTGCCGGTCTGGCCGCACACGACGCACTGGTTGCGGCCTCGGGCGCACTTAATGTCGGCGCAGCAGCGGTGATGAAAATCGCCAACGATATCCGCTTTCTTGGCTCCGGCCCGCGCAGCGGCATCGGTGAATTATCCCTTCCGGCAAACGAGCCGGGATCGTCGATCATGCCGGGCAAGGTGAACCCGACCCAATCCGAGGCGATTACCATGGTTGCCGCGCAAATTATGGGAAACAACGTCACGGTTACTGTCGCCGGCAGCAACGGTCACTTCGAGTTGAATGTGTTCAAGCCGGTTATGGTCTACAACGTCCTCCAGTCGGCCCGGCTTCTCGGCGACGCGGCGCGAAGCTTTGCCGACCGGTGTGTTTCGGGCATCGAAGCCAATACCGGTCGAATCAATCAGCTGATGGAGCAATCCCTGATGCTGGTAACAGCCCTGAACCCGCATATTGGGTATGATAATGCGGCAAAAGTGGCTAAAAAAGCCTTTGCAGACGGTACTACCCTAAAAGAGGCGGCGATATCGCTTAGTTTGCTCACCGCCGAGCAATACGATGAATGGGTCCGGCCGGAAAACATGATCGCACCGCGATGAAATCAGAAATAATACGTGACCTCGCTGACCAAGCCGTCAACAAGAAACGTTCCGTGGTCGTCTCCGGCCATCGGACCAGCGTATCGTTAGAACCCATTTTTTGGGACCAATTGCGCACCCTCGCGACGCAACGGCGGATATCGGTGAACGAACTGGTTACCGAAATCGACCAACAACGCTCCGGCAGTCTCTCCAGCGCGATCCGGGTCTTCGTTCTCCAAAGCGTCGCGAAGTGACGCCGCGCCTTTACCGGTTGCGCAGCAAGTCATCCAACAAACCACGGAATAGCTCGGCTGGTTGCGGCGGCGGGGCCGGTTGGCTGCCTGAACTGTCTTGCGGCGCAGGCGCCGGTTGTTGTTCGATACCGGGTATCAGCTTGCGCAAGATCGATCCCGCCGATTTGCCAATTATGTACTGTTGAACTTCGTTCGAATTGACCAGCCGCGTATTCGGTGCATCGAGCCGGCCTTTCTCCTCGACGATGACGCCTGGAAACTTTGGATGTTCGGGAAAAAGCGTCCTGGCTTGAATATCGACCAGCCATCGCGGCAGGTCCACTTTACCGGCGAAATCGATCGTCGCACAGTCGGCGATGATTCTCTGCTGCGGCAACGTCGCGACGCCTTTGGCGATATCGAACCGGCCGGCGTAATTGGCAATTTTCGTAGTGCCGCCTTGCGCCGACAGCAACAAGCCGAGAAATCCTTCCAAGCCATTTAGATTGCCCAGTTGCTTGCTGATCCGGCAGACATCGACCCCTTCGGCGACGGCATTGGTGAATGTCACGTTCCCCGTGCCCGATAACGCGCCGATCAATTCGCGCTCGCTGCGGCCCTGCGACGCCACGTCGATTTTGGCGTCGAGGGTGCCTGAGGCAAGCTTTACACTCGACACCGGAAACAGCAGGTCGAGAACGCTCATCACGCCGCGGCCCTCTTGTCCCGCCGTACTGGTGAGCTGTGCCGCGTCGGCACCATCGATGTTCAGTACATATCTCAGCGACGGCACTTTCCTATCCGCCAATTGGCCGGTCATGTTGAACGCCCCGCCATAGGCTCGACCGGACAATTCGTCGAGATCGAGAACGCCGTCGGCGAGCGTCAACGCGACCTTCGGGTTATCCACTTTCAAATTGGTGTAGGTGATCGCCGGCGCGGTTAGGACGATATCGGCATCGACTTTGCGCAACGCTGAAAAATCGAGCCGTTCGCGCGACCAGCGCTCGCCGGTCGCCTTGGCCCGGGCGGTTTGCCCGGCCTTGCGCGAAGATGCGCCCGACGAACCGGCCGCGGGTGTTGATCTTTTTCGCACCGGCAAGAACCAATCAACGATAATTTCACTTGTCTTCAGTTCGCCAACAACCTTCGGGCGCGCACCGCCGAGCGCCACACTCGCGTTGCTCTCGAACGCCACAGGCCCTGCGTTGCCTTTCAAATCGTCGACGCGTAGCGTCGTCGGATCGAACGCAAAGTCGCCGGTAAACTTCAATGGTCCCAGCTCCGCCAACGCCGGTTTATAGCCCGGTAAAAATAAGCGAACAGCCTGGGCAAGGTTGGGGTGGTTCGCTGAAACCGCCACGCCGCCGGTCATCTGTTCGCCGCCGATATCGGATATCGTACCTTTGACTGCCAGCGAACCCTCGCCGATGCTAACGCCGGCATTCAATTCACTTTTTGCCAGGCTACCGACCACTGCGGCAGCCACCCGCAGGGCGGCGGGCGGGCGCCCCGTTTTTCCATCCCTTCCGCCGCCGCCGATACGCGATAACAGCGTTCCCGCATCGGCGTGACGCAAATCCAGGTTGACGTCGAATCGCGGTTTGCCGGTTAACGAGGCCACCTTGCCCTTGATCGTAAGCTTGGCCTCAAGCGCGGCCAACGTCAGGTCCAGATCCAGAGCTTCGAGATTCCCCTTGACCGAACCTTGCAACCGGCCGGGACCGACGGCAAACGACGGCGCCGTTCCCAGCATCTGCAACAGGCGGTCGGAATCATTGGCACCAATATCGAGTTTGAGATCGACCGTGGGCGCCGAGGTCGCCAGGCCCTCGATCCGTCCCGACGCTTTGACGCGCGCACCGGCGAGACTTTTCACCGATGCGTCACGGAGAACGAGGGCCCCCGCAGTAAGCGTGCCATCGATGTTGACGCCTTGGATGCGCTTGCCCCGGTAGGTCAGAGATCCGGCTTTGAGCTGTACTACGGAATCGAAACGATCGAGGAAACCCAGACCAACTGCGCCCGACAGTGCCGACCCGGCGCCGCCAGCCACTTTGCCGGCAGGTTTTTGCGCGGCGTCAGCACCACCGGGCGGGGAAGATTTCTCGGCCACCGGAAGATATGCGTCGAGATTGAGTTTATCGAGCGACAGGCCGATCCCCAGGCCGAGTCGTTTGCGCAACGCAACCGCGATGCCGCCACGCACCCGCGACCCATCGATGCCGAGATCGATGTCGGTTATGTTCAGCTGATCGGGCACGCCATCCACTTTGGCGGTCAGCGCTAATTTGCGCAGGCGATCCAACGGCACTGCCGATACGTCGACGCCAAGCCACGCCAGCAAGCCGCGCAGATCATCGGCATTGGCTTCACCTTGGCCGCCAAATGCAGGAACGCCGTCGCGCGCCGCAACAAATCCGAACAGGGAAACATCGGCGCTGCCAGGTAATTGCGCGGTTAGTTGCGACACAGTCAGCTCGCCATCGGCCAGTTGCGCATTCAGCGCGGCTTGGCGAATAACCCCGCCGCGGTAGAGAACCGCATCGATCTTGGCCTCGACCGTCGCATTGAGAGAATCAGGCAGCGAAAATTCTGCAGCGGCTTCCGATGCCGGTCCGCCACCGGTCTGTCCCGCCGCCCGGCCGTTCTCGCGCGTAGCGCCGGAGCGGACAGTCGAACCGCTGTTCTTGCTCGCCGCCGATCGAATATTCGTCAGCAGCCGGTCCAGATCGAGTTGTCCGACGTTCAGGATCACGTCGATCGCGGGCGTCTCGCCCAAGCTGATGTTAACGGCGCCGGTGGCGTTTATATCGCCCAACCCGACCGATAAATTATTCAGCGCGACAGCCTCGCGGTTTGCAGTCAAATCGCCCTTGATCGCCAGCGGTGAGGCATCCAAGGCGACCGGTGCGGTTTGACCAGATACTGTGGTGATCAAACTCGCAATATCAGCCGCCTTGCCGTCGATTTGGCCGGCGATGCGGGGTTCATTTGGAAACCCCGACAGGACCCCGGAAAAGGTGACCTCGGCATCTTCGACGCCGATGGTCACACTAACCGGGATCGCCCGGTCGGTTTCCAATTTGCCAATCGCAGCGCGCAGCCGTGCCGGCACGCCGCGCACAACCACATCTCCCTCGGCCCGGAACGGACCGACTAGCGAGGCCGCCCCAAACGAGGCGTTGATACCTTCGAACCGTTCGACCATATCGGGACTGCGAAATACGATCGTGCCGCCTCGTACAATCAAATCGTTGAGTTGTATTGACCGCCCGAATCCGCCGGAACCATTTGCCGACCCGGTCGCGGCTGCACCATCGCGATCGGAGGTTCCCGAAACACCACTCGGTTGGGAGGGCGCAAACGTCCAGTTGTTACTGCCATCGGCGAACTGTTCTAGTTCGAACACCGGTTCGACTAGCACCACCCGCTCGATCTCGATGTTGCCGCCAAACAGCGGTCCCAGCGCGAGTGCGACCTGAGCCGATTTGAGCCGCAATATGTCGCTGGCCTGCGCCCCATCGATATTCGACACCCTGAGGCCGGAAACAGACACGCCTGGCGCCGGTAGCAGTGTGAATGAAAGGTCGCCGTCGATGACCACATCGCGGCCAGTCGCCGCGCGAACCTGCTCGGCAACATCCGCTTTTAAAGAGTCGGCAGGTATAAACCGCGGACCAACAAACGCAGCCGCAACCAACACGACAAGCAAGGCAACGATACCGATCAGAAACTTGCGCACTTATTACCCTCTCCCTACGCGTGCTTGGCCAAGCAGTTGGCGCGCAAACCGGCGAGCCCAGCCAGTTCGTAAGCTAGAGGAAGCACAGGACCAGATCAAACAAATCAGCGCCGCCGAGCCGCGCGACGATTACAAATCCGCGTGACCGTATACCGGCACTTGGAGCGCACGGTAATTCGTGGCAGCTTCGGCCAATGGCGACCACCATCCATCACGCCGGGCAGCGACGGTACCGCTGGATTGCGGGTTTTCTCGTTTGTCTTCTGGCAATTTTTTCAACCCCGGCGGTTGGGCAAAATCTGCAACCCGAAGACGGTACGGGCCGCCAGCGCCACGACCTGGCACGGGCCGAACGGCACATGGTTGCCGCGGCGCACCCCGAAGCGGTCGCCGCCGGTCTGGAGATGCTGCGCGCCGGCGGCAGCGCAGCGGATGCGGCGGTCGCCGTTCAACTGGTTCTCAATCTGGTCGAGCCCCAAAGCTCGGGCATCGGCGGCGGCGCGTTCCTGCTCTACCACGACGGCGTCTCCAAGCAACTCACCGCCTTCGACGGCCGCGAAACAGCACCGGCGGCAGCGACCGGAAAACTGTTCGTAAATTCCGACGGAACACCGATGAAGTTTTTCGACGCCGTTGTCGGCGGCCGGTCGGTTGGCACACCCGGCACGGTGGCGCTTTTAGCGTCAGTGCACGAAAGCCACGGACGCTTGCCGTGGAAGCGCCTATTCGCACCGGCGATCGCTCTGGCTGAGAACGGTTTCACCGTCACGCCCCGCCTCGAAGGACTGTTACAGGGCCGGCGCGGCGAACGCCTGCGCACTTATGGACCAGCCGCGGCTTATTTCTTTCCCGGCGGCGAACCCTTGAAGGCCGGGATGTTGGTCACCAACAAATCCTTCGCCGAGACCTTGCGCGCGATCGCTGTGGAAGGCCCTAGCGCGTTTTACGCCGGCGCGCTGGCCCGCGACATTGTCGCCACGGTTCGCGGCGTAACCGGCAATCCGGGGCTCTTGGCTGAAACCGATCTAGCGGCCTATCGGGTGATCAAGCGCGTCCCGATCTGCCATCCCTATCGCGGCCATCGGGTCTGCGGCATGGGACCGCCCAGTTCGGGCGCACTGACCGTTGGGCAAATCCTCGGCATCCTTGAGCACTTCGACCTGGCGAGCCTGGGGCCCGACAGCTTCGATAGCTGGCACTTGATCGCCGAGGCCAGCAAGCTCGCCTTCGCCGACCGGGCCCGCTACATGGCCGACGCCGACTTCGTACCGGTCCCGGTGGAGGGCTTGCTCGATCGTGCCTACCTAGCGGCGCGCGCGCGGCAGATATCGCGCGACCATGCAATGCCGACCCCGGTTTCCGCTGGCGAACCACCACGCCGCAAAGGCCAGCTCCAGGCACCCGACGCCAGCCAAGGCCGCCCGGGCACCAGCCATATCTCCATCATCGACAGCGACGGCAACGCGGTGTCGATGACCACCACCATCGAAGGCGCCTTCGGCTCGCAATTGATGGTCCGCGGATTTCTGCTGAACAACGAGCTCACCGACTTTTCGTTTTCGCCCACCCGAAACGGAAGGCCGATCGCCAACCGGGTCGAGCCGGGCAAGCGCCCGCGCAGCTCGATGGCGCCAACCATGGTGTTCGATGGCGCGGGCAACCTCGAACTGATTATCGGATCACCCGGCGGCAGCGCGATCATCGGCTATGTGGCGCAGACTCTCATCGCCGTTCTCGATTGGGGCCTCGACATCCAAGCGGCGATCGATCTGGCCCACGTGGTCAACCGCAACGGCGCGACCGATATCGAGGCCGGTACCAACGCCGCCCGTTTGCAGGCCGCTTTGGCCTCGCGCGGTCACGACGTGCGCATCCGCGATCTCAACAGCGGTCTGCACGGCATAGCGGTAACCAAGGACGGCTTGCGCGGCGGCGCCGACCCGCGCCGCGAGGGTGTCGCGCGGGGCGACTAAAGTGTCGGGATATTACCTCGACGTTTCGCGTTACGGCTCTTCAAGCTACTGCTGCGAGAACATGCGCCTGAATCTTGGCAGCAATCGTACCGTTGCCGCAGCGTTCCGCTATGGCCTGGGTTGCGCGTTCGGTAACATGGTCCAGCAGGTTTGCGTCGCGCGCCTCGATTTCGCTGCGCAACGGCGTGCCCTCGCAAAACGCAACGGCAACATGGCGGGGCGAGGGCGCAGGGCTTGTCTCAGCCAGAGTGGAGAACGAAACGTCGGCGAAACCGGCGCTCGTCAGTTCATCCCGGATCGTGCCCACATCGTAATAACCGTAAGGTGTGCGAGGCAAAAACTGTGGTGGATCTTCAGGGAAAATCATTGCCGCGGTCTGGTTCACGATATCGGCAAACTCGTTCACGCCAATATGGTCCCAAACGCTAAAAAGAAACTGCCCACCCGGTTTCAAAACGCGTTTCGCTTCCGCGTAACCAGCAATCCTGTCTGGAAAAAACATCACACCGAATTGGCAAACGACCACATCAAATGATGCGTCCTCGAAAGGCAGGTTCAATGCGTCGGCCTGCTGCCAAGTAATACGATCGTCGTGACCCTGCCGGCTCGCCGCATAATCGAGCATCGGTTGATTGAGGTCGGTGACGACGTAGCGGGCGGCGGGATCAAGGCGCGCAGCCAGAACACGGGTTACGACACCGCTACCCGCCGCTGTTTCGAGCACATTTTTGGGTGAAAAGGCGACAACACGGTCTGCTAGGTCTTCCGCATAGGCCGCGAAAATCATCGGCACCAAATAGGTGTCGTAAAGTTTGGGGATGAACCCGGAAAATACTTTGTCACTGTCGGCCATGATGGGTCTCCAAAATTAGGCAAGTGCGAGATAAATCCCCTAACGATCGCTAGAGGTAAATATCCTTACCGCTCTATCAAGGGCTGCGGCCCTGTCGTGGCAGAAACAGAATCGACACGAACCCCAACACCGACGCCACTGTCACCACGATGACCATGGGAATAGGTGTGCCGTCTTGCAGCACCCCAGCCAACTGTGCGAACAACGCTCCGGTCGACATCTGTAGGAACCCCATCAAACCCGACGCCGCGCCGGCGATGCGCGGATTAATGCTCACCGCGGCGGCCTGGGCATTGGGCATGATCAGACCGTTGGCGAACGCCATGCCGGCGCCGGGCAGAAATATCGCCCATACCGTCCACTCGCCGGCCAATACGAGCGCTACCATCAAAATGCCAAAGGTGACGGAAAGCCCGCTGCCAAACAAAATCATGCGATCGACGCCGACCCGTCCGGCGATGCGCGCCGTAACAAAGGTCCCGACCATGAAACCGCCGGTGATTATCAGCAGCAACACTCCCAACTCGGTCGGCGGCCGGCCGAGCACGCGTACCACGACAAATGGCGCCGCGCCGATGAAAGCCATGAACATGCCGAGACCGAAGCTCAACTGGCCGGCATAAGCGAGAAAGGCGGGGACGCGGAGCAGGGAAAGGAAGCTTCGCAGCATGCTCATAAGCGATTGGTCGTGCACCGGTTGGGTCAGCGTCTCGGGAACCCGCGGATAGGCCAAGGCCAGCGCCGCCAGGCCGGCAATGCCAAGGAACACGAAAATCGACCGCCAGCCGGCCACATCGTTGAGCACACCGCCGATCAAGGGGGCCACCATCGGCGCCGCCACCAGCGCAGTCACCATATAGGCGAGCATTTTGGCCGCCGTCTCGCGGTCGTATAGATCGCGGATAATTGCGCGGCAGAGCACCATGCCGGCAGCGCCGCCAACCGCCTGTACAATCCGCCCCAAAATCAAAATACCAATCGTCGGTGCGATGGCGCAGATGATGCTGCCAACCAGAAAAATCGCTAAACCGACCGCCAACACCGGGCGGCGGCCAAAACTGTCGGAGGCCGGACCATACGCCAGGGTCGAAAACGCAATGGCGGCCAGCGGGACCGACAAGGCCAATTGCGCCCGTCCCGCCGACACCGTGAACGCATCCTGGATCGCCGGTAGCGCCGGCAGGAATATCTGCATCGACATCGGCCCCAGCGCGGTGATTGCTGCGAGGACCAGAATCAGCAGTCGGGGTGAGGCGGGAGCGGGCACGCGCAAACCTGTTTGAAAGATAAAAGACACGGCGGCGCGACGCGCTCACCAGAAAACTTCAACTAGTTATCACCCGAACGGCCGATACAGAAGCAGCAGTTGTGCATGGGTTACATGAACTGAAGGCCACCATTTGGGCGCAGCGCCCCTCTCCCTGCGGGAGAGGGGTTAGGGTGAGGGGATATAATTTTGTTACTCGTCTAGCATTGGGAGACCTGGGAGGGATTTGTCCCCTCACCCGGTCCGCTTCGCGGCCCACCCTCTCCCTGTAGGAGAGGGTGGCGGAAAAGTCCAAACTGGCTGCACAGGTAACAGAACCGTTCCCTCGGCCGCCAGCGACCACACCCGCAGATCTACGCGGCCAGCGCCTCGGCGCGTTTCGAGTTAGTCTTGTTGAACAGGCTGTCCGGTTTCTGACTCAACCGTTCGGCCACCAACGCCCGCGCCAAGTTGCCTTGGCCGGCGCGGATCGCCGCCTCGACCAGGGTGCGGTGGACTACGTCGCGCTGGGCATTGCTGCCGCCAAAGCGGTGGGCAATCTCGACGATGGGCGCGATCAGGTCGACTGTGGTGGCGTAATCACCCTGGCCGAAGGCATGGATCGCGCGGGCCAGCGGCAGGCCGACATCGCGCGTCATCATGGCGTTGGTGCCGCCGCCATCGAGCCGTTTTTCCATTGTTGCCAAGATGGTGCGCGCCGCATCCTTCCGGTCGTCGCCGACAAACGCCATCATCGCGTGGGCGTCATTGAAGGCGTAATAGCCGTCTTCGATAGTGCTTTCCCAATCACCGGCCAGCTCGGCCCAGCGGTTACCCACATCGATGCCGTCGAGATGCAGGCGCCACAGCAGCGCCGAGGCGTCGAGCATCTCCAAGACAACATCGCTCGCCTGCGGCCGCACGCCGGTATCGTAGATCTCGAGCACCCGTGCGATCTCGCCGCGGTCGAGGTGATAGAGCGCGAGGTGCCACCAATTGTGGAAGGCGAACATGTTGTCGGGCGCCCAGTCCGCGGTGCGCTCGGTCATCCAGCCGACGCCGTCGTCGAGGCGTCCGGTCATCTCCAAGACATGGGCCACCGCGTGGATCGCCCAGGGATCGCGCGGGTTCAGTTCGACCGCGCGACGCCCGGTATCCTCGGCGCGGCCGAATTCATTCATCTCTTCCAGCCCGAAGGCACGCATGCCGAGCACATATCCGAACCCGGGCACATTCTCGTCCCAATGGGGCAGCGCGCGTCCGATACGGTCGCGCAGCATCGACGAACGGCCGAGATAGAAATCTCCCAGATGGGCCAATTGCAGGGCCATCAGGTCGCGTGGATAGTCGACCGCGACCGCGCCCCAACCGTCGGCGGCGGCGCGGAAATCGCCATCGAGCCAGGCACGTAACGCCGCAATGTGGCCGCGCTCGCGCACGTTGGCCTGGCCGGCCAGCGCCTCAGCGGCTTCGACGCTTTCGCGCAGCCCCTGTTCGGCGGCCTTTTCAGACGCCACCGCAAACATCCCGCCGCGCAAACAATGGCCGATGATAAAGTCGGGATCCGTCTCGAGCGCGGTCTCTATTTCGGCCAACGGATCGACAAAATAACCATTCAGCAGTTCGAGAGATTTTTCGAAATGGGCGAGCGACGCGCTGTTGCCAGTCGAAACCGGCACGCCGCGGCAGTCGGACATGGTCATGAACTGTGCTCCCCTAATTTTTTGAGTACGGCCCCGACTGGTCGGCGCGCCATCGAACAACAACCCATGATCGAACTTCAACGATTACTCGGCCGCTTTTTTACCCGCCGCCGCCAAACCGAATCCACCGCCGCCGGGCGTCTCGATGACAAAGACGTCGCCGACGCCGACATCCGCCTTGTCGGTACCCGTCATTTCGTGACGGCTGCCGTCGGCGCGCTCGATCCAATTGCGGCCAAGCGCTCCAGCCTCGCCGCCGGCCAAACCGTAAGGGGCGACGATACGATGGTTCGACAGTATCATCACTTCCATCGGTTCTAGGAAGCGCAGGCGCCGCACGGTGCCGTCGCCGCCGCTGTGCAATCCGCTGCCACCTGACCCGGCGCGTATCTCGAAGCCTTCCAGCACCACCGGGAAACGCCATTCGAGCACCTCCGGATCGGTCAAGCGCGAATTGGTCATATGGGTATGGACCGCCGAGGTGCCGTCGAAGTCGGGCCCCGCGCCCGAACCGCCGCAGATGGTTTCGTAGTACTGGTAGCGCGCGTTGCCAAAGGTCAGGTTGTTCATGGTGCCCTGCGCCGCCGCCATGACGCCGAGGGCGCCATAAAGCGTGTCGGTGATCACCTGGCTGGTCTCGACATTGCCGGCGACCACCGCGGCGGGGTACTTCGGCGCCAGCATCGAGCCTTCCGGAATGATGAGATCGATCGGCTTGAGACACCCCTCGTTCATGGGAATGTCGTCGTCGACAAGAGTGCGGAAAACATAGAGCGCGGCAGCCCGGCAAACTGCGCTGGGGGCGTTAAAATTGTTGTCCCGTTGCGCGCTGGTGCCGGTGAAATCGACCGTTGCCTGGCGGCGCGCGGGATCGATGGTCACCCGCACCACGATCTGGCTGCCATCGTCCATCGGGTAAGTGAACGCGCCGTCCTGCAACACATCGATGACACGGCGCACCGACTCTTCGGCGTTGTCCTGCACATGGTCCATATAGGCGTGCACGGTCGCCAAGCCGAAATGCTCAACCATCTTGCGCAGCTCGCTGACGCCCTTCTCATTGGCCGCGATCTGCGCGCGTACGTCGGCAATGTTCTGGTCGATATTGCGCGCCGGATAACGCCCGGAGGCAAGCAACGCGCGGAACGCATCCTCGCGAAACCGGCCGCCATCGAGCAGTTTGAAATTGTCGATCAGCACACCTTCTTCTTCGGCGACGCGGCTGTGCGGTGGCATCGAGCCCGGCGTCAGACCGCCGATATCGGCATGATGGCCGCGGGTACCGACGTAAAACAAAATGGCTTTACCCGCGTCATCGAAGACAGGCGTGACCACGGTTACATCGGGTAGGTGGGTACCGCCATTGTAGGGCGCGTTCAGCACATAAACGTCGCCGGCACCCATTGCCTCTTCATTCTCGCGGATCACCACGCGAACACTCTCGCTCATCGAGCCGAGATGGACCGGCATGTGCGGCGCGTTGGCGACCAGATTGCCTTGGGGGTCGAACACCGCGCAAGAGAAATCGAGCCGTTCCTTGATGTTTACCGAATAGGCGGTGTTTTGCAGAGTGAACCCCATTTGCTCGGCGATCGACATGTAGAGGTTGTTGAAGACCTCGAGCATCACCGGATCGACCGAGGTACCGATTGCCGCCGTGCGCGCCAACGGCACCACCCGTTCGAGCACCAGGTCGGCGCGCTCGGTCATGCGGGCCCGCCAGCCCGGCTCGACGATAGTCGTCGCCACCGCTTCGCGGATAATCGCCGGGCCGTCGATCGCCGCCCCCGGCGCCAGCGCTTCGCGGTCGTAGACCGGCGTGGCATGGGCCGCTTCCGCCATATGAGTCTCGACCGTAGCGAGCGCGGTGGCCTCTGCCTGAGTGGCGGCATCGATCGGGGTGCCTGTGGCGCTCTCCTCAACGCTGTCCTCGCTGACGCCTACCACCTCGACCGCCGCGGTATCGATAATCAACCCCTTTTCGCGCATGACGAAGCCATAACGCTGGCGGTGCAGGGTCTCGAACTGTTCGGCCATGGCGTCGACAGAAGCGAAATCGACAATGAGCGGCGTATCGGTGCCGTCATATTTCAGATGCAGGCGGCGCAACACTTCAATACGCGCGTCGGCGATGCCCTGGGCCTGTATTTCTGCCCGGGCGTCCGCCACCAACCGCTCAAGCAGCGTTGTTACCTCGCCAACCGTGTCGTCGGACAAAAGCGTTTCAACCGATTGCTCGCGCAGTGCCCGCACGTCGGCCAGACCCATACCGTAGGCCGACAAAACGCCGGCCAGCGGATGGGCGAGAACCCGGGTCATTCCCAATGCGTCGGCGACCAGGCAGGCGTGCTGGCCTGCCGCGCCGCCGAAACTGCACAGGGTATATTCGGTCACGTCGTAGCCGCGCTGCACCGATATCTTCTTGATCGCGTTGGCCATGTTTTCAACCGCGATCCGCAAGAACCCTTCGGCCACTTCGACCGGCGTTCGGGTGTCGCCGGTGGCGGTGCGGATATCGCCGGTCAGTGCGGCAAACTTCTCGTGCACCACGGCGGCGTCGAGGGGTTGGTCCTGGTTCGGTCCGAAAACGGCGGGGAAATAATCGGGCTGCAGCTTGCCCAACATGACGTTGCAGTCAGTCACTGTGAGCGGCCCGCCCTTGCCGTAGCTCGCCGGGCCCGGATTGGCGCCGGCGCTTTCCGGTCCGACCCGGTAGCGGGCGCCGTCGAACTGGCAAATCGAGCCGCCGCCAGCGGCGACGGTGTGGATCTGCATCATCGGTGCGCGCATGCGCACGCCGGCGACCAGGGTTTCGAAGGCGCGCTCGAATTCACCGTCATAGTGAGTGACGTCGGTCGAGGTGCCGCCCATGTCGAAACCGATGATCCGCTCGAAGCCGGCCGCCGCGCTGACCTCGACGGCGCCAACCACACCGCCGGCCGGCCCCGACAATATGGCGTCCTTGCCCTGGAACAAATGGGCGTCGGTGAGGCCGCCGTTCGACTGCATGAACATCAGCTTCACACCGCCCAATTCGCCGGCCACCTGATCCACGTAGCGCCGCAGGATCGGGGACAGATAGGCGTCGACAATGGTGGTGTCGCCGCGCCCGACCAGCTTGATCAACGAGCTCACCTGATGGCTCACCGAGACCTGGGTAAAGCCGATCTCCCGCGCCAGCTCGGCGCATGCCAACTCGTGCTGGGGATAGCGATAGGCGTGCATGAAGGTGATAGCGATGGCGCGGATACCGGTATCGAAGGCAGCCTGCAGGCCCGCGCGCGCGGTCGCCGGGTCGAACAGCGTCAGCACATCGCCATGGGCGCCGATCCGCTCGTCGATCTCGACGACGCTTTCATAGAGCAACTCGGGCAGCACGATGTGCCGGTCGAACAGGCGCGGCCGCGCTTGATAGCCGATCCGCAACGCATCGCGGAACCCACGGGTGATCGCCAACACCGTGCGGTCGCCTTTTCGTTCGAGCAGCGCATTGGTGGCGACCGTGGTGCCCATTTTGACCACGTCGATCTGAGCGCTCGGGATCGGCGCCCCGGCGGCGACGCCGAGCACCTCACGGATACCTTGCACCGCAGCATCGCGATAATGCTCAGGATTTTCCGACAGCAATTTGTGGGTCGCCAGCGAACCGTCGGGACGACGCGCAACGATATCGGTGAACGTCCCACCTCGGTCGATCCAGAACTGCCAAAGGTTTGGCTGATTATTCATTGCTTAACCGAATTTTCATACGCTTCACCAAGCCAAGAGCGCGACGTGCCAAATCAACGAACAAGCCGTCGATGCAGCATTTTCGCGCCTCGCTTGCGCCTTTACGTGTAACCCTTATGGGACCCGTGATAGCTATAAGTCAAAGTACAGATATATTATCCAATCGGTCGAAATGTCGCCAATAAACAAGAACGTCTATTCGATTAATCTATTTCGGCGATTGGACCGCTCGATCGATCGCATTGTCACGCGCAAACGAGACGAGATGTTCACCCGAATATTCGAGGATGGAACGATGCGGCTGGACACGATCGCCGACGTGCTCGACGTCGGGTCGACAAGAGACAATGTCCGGTCGTCCTCGAACTTTTTTTGCGCGCCGTCTCGCAGCCACATCGCGCGTAACCCTGTTTTCCGATCAGCCGATCGATATCTCGGACGACCTCGATTTCGACGTTGAAAAGTCGCTTGTCGGAGATGCATTGAATATTGACCCCGAGTTGGGAACGTTCGATCTGGTATTTTCGAGCGCCACAATCGAGCATGTCGGCAACGCCGATAACCAGCGCCGAATGATCGAGTGCTGCATTGGCGCGGCGCGTAAATACGTGGTCATAACCACGCCAAACCGGTGGCATCCGCTCGAGTTCCACACCATGCTGCCGTTGCTCCACTGGTTGCCGCGCCATCTTCATCGCCGAATTCTGAAAGCGATCAGATTTCCCTTCTTTGCCGACAAAGCAAACCTCAATCTGCTCGACCGGCGCGAGCTACAGATTCTGATAAACGATAACAATCAGCGCGAGCGGATCAAATCGTGCTGGCTCGAGACCATACGCCTTTTTGGCCCAGTTTCGAATTTGGTCTTTATCCTGGAACTCACGGAGTAGCCGTTATTTATAACGTTCGCGGCACTCCTGAATCTCATTCAGAATCGAACCAGCTTTCACGTCTGTTTCTTATCGCACGCGATTCCGCTAAACCTTCCCCATGAGCATATGGGGCAAAGTAGTTGGCGGCGCGGCCGGTTTCGCGTTGGGCGGCCCGTTGGGGGCGCTGCTCGGCGCGGTCGCCGGACACGTCTATGACAGCAGCAAGCGCAGCCAGGGCAAAGCGACTGCCGACCCGACCAAGCAGATCGGCTTCACCATTGCCGTCATCGCGCTGGGCGCCAAACTGGCCAAGGCCGACGGCGTCGTCACCGAAGACGAAATCCGCGCCTTCCGGCGGGTCTTCAAAGTAGCCCCGGAAGAAATGAAAAATGTTGCGCGGATCTTCAATCTGGCGCGCCGCAGCGTCGCCGGGTACGAGCCCTATGCGCGCCAGGTCGCGGGCATGTTTGCCGACAATCCCGTCGTCCTCGAGGAACTGCTCGGCTGCTTGTTTTATATCGCTCAAGCCGACGGTACAGTCGCCGAAGAGGAAGTCCTCTATTTGCAGAACGTGGCCCGCATCTTCGGCTTCAGTGACGCCGACTTCTCCCGCCTGCGCGCCGAGCATATCGGCACCGACGCCGCCGATCCCCACACCATCCTCGGCATCGCTCCTGACACCGCTGACGATGAGATAAAATCGGCCTATCGCAAACTGGTGCGCGAGAACCACCCCGACACGTTGATCGCCCAGGGCATGCCGGAAGAATTCATCGAAGTCGCCAACGACAAACTGGCGGCGATTAATGCCGCCTACGACAAGGTCGCCGCCCAACGGGGCCTCAAGTAGCCGATTGCGCCGATGGCAGTTGATCCACCCGTCATAGCGTTGCGCGATATTATCGTCGGCTTTGGCGGCGATCCCCTGTTTCAGGGCGCCGAGTTGCAGCTGACGCCGGGCATGCGCGCCTGCCTTGTGGGGCGCAACGGCAGCGGCAAATCGACGATCCTTAAAATCATCGCCAGGTTGTTCGAGCCCGACAGTGGCGATCTGTATTTCGAACCTGGCCTGACGATCGGCCATCTGCCGCAGGACGTGCCGTTGCCCGATGAGGGCACGGTCGCCGCGTTCGTCGCCACCGCAAAATCCGGCGTCGCCCCGCGCCATCAGGTCGACGAGGTGCTGTCGCGGGTCGATCTGGATGGCGAACGCAGTGTGACATCCCTGTCGGGCGGCGAGAGCCGGCGCGCCGCATTGGCCCGCGCCTTGCTCGGCGACCCCGACGTGCTGCTGCTCGACGAGCCGACCAACCATCTCGACCTGCCAACCATCCAATGGCTCGAACAGACCCTGATCGGCAGCCGCAAGACCCTGTTGATGGTCAGCCACGACCGCGCCTTCCTCAAGGCGGTGACGACCGACACCTATTGGCTGCACCGGCGCAAACTTCGCCACAACCCACGGAACTACGCCGACTTCGACCGCTGGAACGAGCAGGTTATCGAGGCCGAGGCAAAGGCGGCGCGCCGGCTCGACCAAAAATTGAAGGGCGAACAGCATTGGCTGGTGCACGGCATCACTGCGCGGCGGCGTCGTAACCAGGGGCGGCTGCGCAAGCTCGAGATGATGCGCCAGCAACGCCAAGCCTTGTTGACCGGCAAAAGCCTGGCAAAGGTCGAAGCCGAGAGCGGTCCGCTGAGCGGCCGCCTGGTCATCGAGGCGAAAAATATCGCCAAAGCCTTCGGCGAGCGATCCATCGTCGGCGATTTCTCGACCCGGGTTCTGCGCGGCGACCGGATCGGCATCATCGGCCCCAATGGCGCCGGTAAAACCACCCTAATGAACTTGTTGATCGGCACGCTGGCACCCGACAGCGGTCGGCTACGAATCGGCAGCAATCTAACCACCGCCGTGTTCGACCAGACGCGGGCGAGCCTAATCCCCACCGACACGTTATGGCAGACCCTGGTTCCCGGTGGCGGCGATTCACTCAACGTGCGCGGGCGGCAACGCCACGTGGTGGCCTATTTACGCGACTTCCTGTTCGACGACAAACAGGCCAAAGCACCGGTGGCGACCTTGTCGGGCGGCGAGCGTAACCGCCTGCTGCTGGCAAAAATTTTGGCCAAGCCGAGCAACCTGCTGGTCCTCGACGAGCCGACCAACGATCTCGATGCCGACACCCTCGACGTGCTCCAGGAGATGCTCGACGACTATGACGGCACGGTCCTGCTGGTCAGCCATGACCGCGAATTCCTCGACCGCATCGTCACCAGCACGATCGCCGTCGAGGGTGACGGCAGGGTGGTGGAATATGCCGGCGGCTACTCGGACTATCTACATCAGCGCGCCGCACCGTCCCGCCCGCCGCAAGCCGCACCAGCTAGGCAGCGCGAGCCTTCGTCAGCCAAGCAGCGACCGCGCACCGCCGAGGCCCGCAAACTGTCCTACAAGGACCAACGCGAATTGAATGGTTTGCCCGACCACATCGCCGATCTGGAAACGACGAAGCAGAATTTGGAAACAATATTGGCCGACCCCGACTTCTACAGCCGCGACGCACGGGCCTACAACGACGCAGCGCAGAAACTTGCCGACGCAACCACCGCAATCAAGGCCGCCGAGGCCCGCTGGCTCGAATTGGAAGCCGCCCGCGAAGCGTTGGCGGAAGCGGAGGGCGCATGAACCTCACCGACCGACCGTCGCCCAACCACGACGAGCGACTGCCCGAAGCTGGCGGCGCGGCGGCGATCGACTTGTTGGTGATCCATTACACCGGCATGGTGCCGGACGCTCGCGCGCTCGACTGGCTGTGCGATCCCGCGTCGAGCGTAAGCGCCCATTATTTCATCGACGAGGCCGGCGTGGCCTGCCGTCTGGTACCGGAAAATCGCCGCGCCTGGCATGCCGGCGTCAGCGCCTGGCGGGGCGCCACGGACATCAATTCCCGCTCGATCGGCATCGAGCTGTCGAACCCGGGGCACGAGTTCGGCTACCGCGATTTTCCGCCGCCCCAGATCGACGCCTTGGTTACGCTCACACGAGATATCGTCGCCCGCCATCCGATCCCGCGACGCAACGTGGTCGGACACTCCGACATCGCACCGGCACGCAAGATCGACCCCGGCGAGCGGTTTCCGTGGCGGCAATTGGCCGAGGTTGGATTCGGCTTGTGGCCGAACCAGGGCACCGATAGCACCGCCGCCGACGATACCGACGATGTTGCCGCCATGCTGGCCGCTTATGGCTACGACACGGATAACAACGCGCTCGCCGATGTGGTTGCAGCCTTTCAACGCCATTTTCGGCCCGAACGGTTCGACGGCGTCGCCGACGGCGAGACACGGGCTCGGTTGGCTGCGTTGCTGGGGTCGGTTGCAGGCGGCGCCGTTATTTCCTAAATACAAGGGGCCAGACGGTCGGATGGCTGCGCGCGGACAATGGGGAAACCCGTCCGCGTGAGGAAAGTCCGGGCTCCACGGGAATACGGTGCCGGTTAACGACCGGCGGGGGTGACCCTAGGGAAAGTGCCACAGAAAGCAAACCGCCCGCCGCTCCGACAACGGGGCGGCAGGTAAGGGTGAAAGGGTGCGGTAAGAGCGCACCGCGCGGCCGGTAACGGCGGCGGCATGGTAAACCCCACCGGGAGCAAGACCGAGTAGGGGCGGCATACGGCGAATTTCCGCGTCGCCGCCCGGGTGGGTCGCGCGAGGCGTTCGGCGACGGACGTCCCAGATGAATGGCCATCTCCCGCCTTTGCTTCGGCGAATGCGGGGACAGAACCCGGCTTACAGACCGTCTGGCCTTTTTCTTGGTCGTGATGTGCACCGGCGCTTGTGCCGGCCCTTGTCGCGGCCACGGGCGCTCGGGCATGAATGATGGCATGGGTGACAACTTCGTTTGCCACACCGTTCGGGTGGTTTCCTACCCTGGCGTCATGGTGGCCGGCTTCGTGCTGTTCGTTTTCCTGGAGCAAGCGGGAGTGCCCTTGACGTTGAGTTCCTATCTGCCTGTCGCCGCCGCGGCGGGCTTGATTACCCTGCACGAGATCGTGCTGCCCCACCGCGAAGACTGGAAACCGGCCCGTGCCGAGATCGCCAATGACGCCACGTTCCTGGTCGCCGTCCAGATATTGCTGCCATACATATTGTCTTTGGCGGCGGTGCTGTGGCTGGCCGATGCCGCTCGGGCCACTGGCTGGGCGGTAACGACGCTCTGGCCGAACGATCTGCCGATCCTGGCGCAGGCATTGCTGATGCTGGTTGGCGCCGACTTCCTGCGGTATTGGATGCACCGCGCCTTTCACCGGTTCGCCCCGCTGTGGCGGCTCCATGCGGTGCACCATTCGCCGCACCGGCTGTATTGGCTGAATGTCGGACGCTTTCACCCTATCGAAAAGGCGATCCAGTACCTGGCCGACGCCCTGCCCTTTATCGTGCTCGGCGTGTCGGAGCCCGTGCTCGCGGTTTATTTCGTCTTTTTCGCCATCAATGGTTTTTTCCAGCACTCGAACTGTTCGGTCCGGCTTGGCCCGCTGAATTACATCGTCAGCGGCCCCGAACTGCACCGCTGGCACCATTCTGAGCTGGCCGAGGAGGCCGACACCAATTTCGGCAATAATCTGATCGTCTGGGACATGCTGTTCGGCACGCGCTTTTTGCCCGCCGGCCGTGAGGTGGGTCCACTGGGGTTGCAGAACAGAGCCTACCCGTTGAGCTTTTTGGCGCAAATGAAGTCGCCCTTCGTAAACAGCCCAACGGCGGATTGACCGGCAATGGCATCTCTCGCCGATACGATGTCGAGTTGGGCGCTGGGCGGCGCATTCGCGCGCACACGGTTTGGTCCGTGGCGGCAATTTCTTATGGCCGCCGAAAGCCCGGGACCGGCCCAGGAAGATACCCTTCGCCGCATTCTTCGGGCCAACGCGACGACCGAATTCGGCCGCGCCCACGGATTTTCTGAGATTAAGGGACAGGACGACTATCGGCGCGCGGTGCCTGTGCAGACCTTCGATACTTTGCGACCCTACGCGACGGCGCAGGACACCACCGGTGCGCCCAGCCTTACTGCCGCACCGCCGGTATTCTATCAGCGGACCAGCGGCACCCTGGGCACGCCGAAAGACGTGCCGCTAACCCAGGCCGGCATCGACCGCATTCGCCGGCATCAGCGGCTTGCCGCCTACGCCCAGCATGCCGGTGCGCGCCTGTTCGCCGGTAAGGTTGTCGGCATCGGCAGCCCAGCGGTCGAAGGACATACCGCCGGCGGTACACCTTATGGTTCCGCTAGCGGGCTTATTTATGGGAGCCAGCCCGCGATCGTTCGCGCAAAGTTCGTGCTGCCGCCGGCGGTGTTCGAAATCGCCGATTATGACGCGCGCTATTACACCATCGCCGCGCTGGGACTCGCCGAACCTCGGGTCACTGGCCTCGCCACCGCCAATCCCTCAACGCTGGTCAAGCTGCTGGAAGTGATCAACCAAAACGCCGAGCGCCTGTTGCGCGACGTCACCCAAGGGCGCTTGGTTGTCGACGACGCGCTTTCTTCGCGGCAGCGCCAGGTGGTAGACGCCGCGCTCCAACCCGCACCGCAGCGCGCGCGCGACCTTGCCGCCATCTTGGACCGCAACAGCCGGCTGACCTATGGCGACCTATGGCCGAACCTTGCCGGCGTGGTGACGTGGATGGGCGGCAGTTGCGCAGTTCCGTTGGCCGTCCTGCGCCCCCAGCTACCGGCGACGGCGAAAATCATCGAAGCGGGTTACATGTCGAGCGAATTTCGCGGCACCATCAATGTCGATGTGAACCGCAATGTCGGCCTTCCCACCCTGCTCGATCATTATTTCGAGTTCGTCCAGCGCGACGACTGGGAACGCGGCGATGATAATTTTCAGACCTTGGATCAACTCGAGG
>JAPUHN010000094.1 GCA_027297685.1 Alphaproteobacteria bacterium
TTATGCCGGCTCGGGAATCGACTCTTGTATTTATATCATCATGATATATATTGTTATACATACTACTTGATTCGATATGCTTAGAAAGTTAGCAATTCCGGGCAAATTTCAGACAGGATCGAAATATGGATACGAAAATCCTTTGTCTCGGCGTCCTGACACACGGTGACGCGTCGGGTTACGAAATCAAAAAGGCCTTTGAAGACGGTCCGTTCGGCCATATTCAGGAAATTGGCTTCGGCTCGATTTATCCCGCGCTGGCGAAGTTGCTGAAAGACAATTTGGTCACTGTTACCAAATACACGCAGGAAGGCCGGCCGGATAAGAAGGTCTACAGACTGACGGCTACCGGCCGCTTGTTTCTACTCGACGCGCTGGATGAACCGACCGAGCCCGACAAAGTTCGTTCCGACTTTCTGTTTCGCATGATGTTCGCGCACCTGCTGTCGCCGAGCGCGCTTGAAGCCATGATCAGCGAACGCATGGCGGTGTTGAATACAGCGATCGAGCGCCTTGAACAATGTGCCGACGATGGTCTTGCCCCCGCCAGCGAGGTCTTCATCAACGGCTACGCGTTGGCGATCTATCGCGCCATGGCCGACTATATCGAAGAGCACCGCTATCAATTGGTCGGTGCCTCGCTGGTTCCCGAGCGCGCGGTCGCCGAATAGGAGGAATGGACGATGAAAATTGGCAGGTCACCGCTTATCGCAGCCGCCTTAGCGGTGCTGGCGGGCGGGTGGATTGCTACCGGCCAAATCGGTACCAACGCCACCGGCGCTGAACAGGCCACGGCGCCCGCTGCTGAAAAAACCGCCACGCCTCGCATGACCGTCCGGGTGGCGGATTTGATTGCATTGCCGAGGATGGAGACCGTCTCGATCACCGGCCGCACCGAAGCTTCGCGAATCGTCAAGTTGCGTGCCGAAACCGAAGGCCAAATCGTCGAACTGCTCGCCCGGCGGGGCGACACGGTCACCAAAGGCGACGTTATTGCGCGGCTTCGCCTGGACGATCGCGGCGCCAAACTGGCTGAAGCCAAGGCGCTGTTGAAGCAGCGCGAGATCGAGTTCGCGGCGGCGCAAAAACTGCACGAAAAGGGCTTTCGGTCGACCACCGATCAGGCTGCCTCGCAAGCCCAGCTCGACGCCGCGCGTGCTGTGGTCGAACAAATAGAGATAGACATCGCTCGCATAACATTGCGGGCGCCGTTCGAGGGCATTATCGGCGAAGGCCACGTCGAGCTCGGTGATTTTGTTCGCGTCGGAGATGTGGCTGCCACGCTCGTCGATCTCGATCCGATTTTGGCCGTCGGCAGCGTATCCGAACGCCATATAAGCGGGCTGCAAAAGGGTGGTACTGCAGAGGTCACGCTGATTGATGGAAATACCTATACCGGCATTATCCATTTCATCGCGCCGGTTGCCGATGCGCAAACCCGCACCTATCGGATCGAGCTTGAAATCGACAATGCCGATTACCGAATTCGTGATGGCATAACCGCGGCAATTCGGTTCCCGCTGGGTGAAGCGCGTGCCCATATGGTGTCGCCGTCGGTATTGACCTTGAACGATGCCGGCGTGATCGGCGTCAGAACCGTAGACGCAAGCGATACCGTGCGCTTTAAACCGGTCGAAATACTCGCCGACGAAACCAAGGGCGTATGGATCGGCGGTCTGCCGGATCAGGTGCGGTTGATCATCGTCGGACAGGAATTTGTCGTCGAGGGCGAGCGTGTAAACCCGGTAACGGCCAATAATGCTGCACCATCGGGAGATCCTTCATGAGCCTGATCGACGCTGGGCTGAACCGCTCGCGTACGGTCATAACGTCCCTCGTTCTGCTGCTGATCGCGGGCGCATTCGCGTTCAATTCGATCCCCAAAGAGGCCGAGCCCGACGTCAACATTCCGATCATCTACGTAACCCTCAGCCACCAGGGCATCTCGCCGGAAGATTCCGAGCGCCTGCTGGTCCGGCCGATGGAAAGCGAGATGCGTTCGATCGAGGGAATCAAGGAAATCCGGTCGACCGCGTTTCAGGGCGGCGGCAATGTCCTGATGGAATTCGAAGCGGGATTCAATGTCGATCGGGCCCTCGACGACGTTCGCGAGAAGGTCGATCTAGTGAAGCCCGACCTTCCCGACGACGCCGACGAGCCGACCGTCAACGAGGTTAACCTCAGCCTGTTCCCGATATTTGTGGTGACGCTGTCGGGTGACGTGCCCGAACGAACGCTAATGCGGCTGGCCCGCGACTTACAAGACGCAATCGAAGGTGTCCCCGAAGTGCTCGAAGTCGAGATCGGCGGCGATCGCGACGAACTTGTCGAAATTATCGTCGATCCGGTTTTGTTGGAAAGCTACGCCCTCGACCCCGGAGGCGTTCTCGAAATGTTGACGCGCTCCAACCAACTTATCGCGGCGGGCGCGCTGGACACCGGCCAGGGTCGCTTCGCTGTTAAAGTACCTGGCCTGTTCGAGACCGTGGATGACATCCTCGACATGCCGGTAAAGGTCAACGGCGACGCCGTTGTCAAATTCCGCGACATCGCTTCGATCCGCCGCAACTTCCGCGATCGTGAGACCGTGGCGCGGATCAACGGCCAGCCGGCGGTCGCTCTCGAGATTTCGAAACGAACCGGCGAAAACATCATCGAGACCGTCCGTAAGGTCCGCGATGTCGTGGCGATCGAGCGTACCGCCTGGCCCGACACGGTAATCGTGACCTTCTCGCAGGATAAGTCGGTGCGCATCAAAGACATGTTGCGCGACCTCCAGAACAATGTTTTGAGCGCCGTCCTCCTGGTCATGATCGCTGTCATTGCGGCGCTCGGTCTGCGTTCCGGCATTCTGGTCGCAATCTCCATCCCCGGTTCGTTCCTGACCGCCATCCTGGTCTTGAACGCGCTTGGCCTGACGGTCAACATTGTCGTCCTGTTTTCCTTAATACTCTCCGTCGGTATGTTGGTCGACGGCACCATCGTGGTTACCGAGTACGCCGACCGCAAACTTCGCGAAGGCGAGCCGTTGAGTAGCGCCTACGCGCTTGCCGCAAAGCGCATGGCGTGGCCGATTATCGCGTCGACGGCGACAACCTTGGCCGCCTTTGCGCCGTTACTATTCTGGCCTGGAATCGTTGGCCAGTTCATGAAGTTTCTGCCGATTACACTGGGGGCGACGCTGGTCGCATCGCTCGCTATGGCGTTGCTGTTCGTGCCAGTACTCGGCGCCCGGTTCGCGACCCTGACGCGCGCCGTCGTGCTGCTCGCATTCGTCGCCGGCGGCGGCGCGCTGGCCGGCGCAGCGACCTTCTTCGTGCTGCGCCAAATTGTCGGTCTGACGCCGGGCGCGCTGGTCGGCCTGCTGGTGGCGGCGGCATCGATAGCCGGGGCAATCGCCGGCGTTCGCTTTGGCCTGCGCATCAGCCGACGCGCCTATGACGAAGTCTCTAAAGTGCCGGCGGCAGATGCCGAAAAGTACCGCGCCGTTGCCGACGACGGAGATTTTGACCTCCGCCAATTGTCTGGCGGCACCGGACTATATGTCCGCATCCTATCGCGCGCACTGGCCGCCCCGGGCTGGGTACTCACCGCAGCCGCCGTACTCTTGGTGTCGTCTTGGGCGCTGTACGCGATGTTGGGAAAAGGCGTCGAATTCTTCCCCGATGTCGAGCCGGAGCAGGCGGCAATTCAAATTCATGCGCGCGGCAATATGTCGGTCCTTGAA
>JAPUHN010000095.1 GCA_027297685.1 Alphaproteobacteria bacterium
TTGGCGAGCATTCGGTCGTCTTTGCCGGTGCAGGCGAGCGTATCGAATTGTCCCATCGAGCGACCGATCGGGCGATTTTCGCCCGTGGCGCAGTGCGGGCGGCGCTGTGGACCGCCGGCAAGCCTGCAGGCCTTTACACCATGAACGACGTTTTAGGGCTGACTGTTTAGGCCGCGTACCGACACCGGACTGGCAAATCGCTTAAGCGCTTTGCGCAGGTCGCTGGCAATTTAACGCCCCTCGTCGGTCGACTTCGCGGCGATCAGAATGGCGTGGCGTCAGGCAGGCCCGGACTAGCCTGCCCGCGCCGCTGCGGCTAGGCTCGGCCCGCCATGGCGCAGATGAGCAAAGCCCAGATCGAGACCTTCCTCGAGCGCCTGTCGGCGGCCGACCCTTCGCCCACGACCGAGCTGAAATACGCAAATAACTACACGTTACTGGTGGCGGTGGTGCTGTCGGCGCAGGCCACCGATGTTGGGGTCAACAAGGCGACCGCCAAGTTATTTAAAATCGCCGACAGCCCGCAAAAGATGTTGCGGCTCGGCGAAGACGGATTAATCGAGCATATCCGCACGATCGGTCTTTTTCGCAACAAGGCAAAGAACGTTATTGCGTTGAGCCGCCAACTTATCGATTTGCATGATGGCGAGGTGCCGCGTGAACGTGCCGCGCTCGAGGCTTTACCGGGGGTCGGGCGAAAAACCGCCAATGTGGTGCTTAATACAGCGTTCGGTGAGCCGACTATTGCCGTCGACACGCATATATTCCGGCTATCGAACCGTACCGGTTTGGCGCCCGGCAAGAATGTCGTCGAGGTCGAGAAAAAGCTGCTCAAACGAGTGCCGGTGCAATACCGCCAGCACGCCCATCATTGGCTAATTCTCCATGGACGCTATGTGTGCAAGGCGCGGAAACCTGATTGTCCGCGCTGTATTGTCGCCGACCAATGCCGGTACAAGGCAAAAACGATTTCCTAGGATCCGAATTTTGAATGCTCACCACGTCCTGCGGTGACAGTGATGGATCTTGCTCCATCTGAGGGGCCCGACTGGCGCGGGTAGCAAAAAGAACAACGCGGTGACCCATGCCGGTCGTTTCATGGTGCTGAACCCCAAATTAGCGACCCTTAACGGAGCTCCCCAGATGGCTCATCCAAATTGCCGACACTGTTCGGACGGGCGGCCACTCGTGCCGATCCCGTCGCACCATGTCGGTGGTTTCAGATGCTTCCGGTATGTTTACGTCCATGATGGCCAGCATCCGGTTGAGCAATTGCCTGCGCTGGGTATCGACATCGACCAATCGGTCATGGGCCTGTTTGAGTAACGTCACCATATGGCCCTTGTTGGCGCGTATGTCGTCGATGCGCGACTGTTGCTCCTGCAACAATTCGACCACTTGCAACAAAATATCTCTAGTCCGCGCCTGGCGCTCCTCGAGCACCTCTAGCCGGCGTTCCAGCTCCGTCTCAGTGCTCGATTTCCCGTGGATCGCACTAGAGGTTGCACTTGGCGACGCGCTACGGGTTATAGTGCCGTCTTCTTGGGTAGCACTACGGAGTCGGTGCTTTTCGACACGGTCACCATATTCGTGCAACCAACGGTCAAGCGCGGCGGGGTAAATACGCCAACTGTCGCCCTGTTTATTGGGCCGGACGGCATCCAGTTCACCGCGTCGTATCGCCCGGCGCACGGTGTCTTTGCTGTCTTTGAGGTAGCGGGCGGCTGCAGCCATTGAAAGTGCGTCAACACTATCATGTATCGGCGTCGCATCTGCCATTTCCAACCCCTCGCGGCATCAATTCCCGCCCCATACTGCGACAGGTCTACGCAGAGTACTGCTGCCCCAGGCCAACCCGTTGCAGTGTTAAGCCCAAGCAACTTCGCATCACTGCAAGTGTTCAGGGCGGTGGTTTGAGGCCCGTTCGCGTCAATATATGGCGCCGGAGTGACGCCTGCGGCACACGCAACGCGAGAAAGGCGTCGTGCTATTCGATCTGAGGACGAGGCAGTACATGCTTTTGGAGATTGCCTAACATCGGCAAGACTACTAAACCCCGAACCGCAACCGCGTGCCTTGTCCAGTCGCGTTAAAGACCTTAGTTTTTTATTGGAAGACTAACTGGAGTTGCCTCTATGTCGCACGCAAGAATAATGTGTTTCTCAGCGGTCCTTGTGGCCGCCACCATGCTTACCAGCGCCACTAACGCATACACAATTGGGCGTTGTACCAATGGCGCCGAAAAGGCTATCGACCAGCTTCAGATCGACCGAGAGAAAATCTCGAAAGTCATAACCGACACGCAAACCTCCGGCGTCGAGACCCCGCACGTCACCGGTTACTTTTTGTGGCTGAAGTCGGATACTTGCAAAGGGTCACTGGTTCTCGACCTGCGCGAGGACTGTTCGTATATCGACACTTTCACGCGCGGCGATTGCTCGCTGGCCGATTTCAGGAAGTAGCCACTCCGTGCAAATTCCTTCAAACATCTCCAACTTAATATCGTCAGCCCCCACCGGAAGCGGGCATCTGTCAGTTTGTCAGTTCGTTGAACCGGGGCTTGCCGCTATTAAATCCCCTCCAAAATAGCACCCCGATAGTGGCTTATTGGTGCCTTTCGAAAATGGCTGATTGTATGAAACGGCTGTAAACGTTGGTGAGCGCGGCGTGCCCGGGAAGACTCGAACCCCCAACTTTCTGACTGCAAGAAACGCGGCTAGGTGGTTGATGCCGGCTTCACCAGAGCGCGATAGCATTCCTTGATATCGGCACCCTCAATGCGGCCGTCTTTGTCGCGCGCCTCGTAGTACTCGACGGCGCTGGATGGGCCCGCCGCGGCATTGACGTACAGGAACACGTGAAACGTACATCGATTTTGAGGTTCGCGGTAAATACGCACCTCGGCAGGACCGTCGCGACGCACTAAATCCGGTACACCCAGTAGATTGTCGACGGCATCCGGGGCAAGCCCGATCAATATTTCCGGGTTCGGATCTGGCGCAGGTACTACAGGTACGCCCTCACGTACGGCGGCGCGCGCTGGTGGTGGTTGGGGGCGCTCTGTTTGCGGTGGCGCCGTATCGGGTGCCCTCGCTGCGGCGGGTTCTGTCGGTGGCGCAGGGTTTGGTGTGCCGGCGCAGGCCGCCAAAAAGAGGGCCGCACACACAGCCATTAATTGCCTGGTACGCATTAGCTGTATTGCTGCACCGATTGGGTAAATCCGGAAATCAGACGATCAATAGCAATAGTACCAACGAAACGGTAATAACGCCGCCCGACATGATTGCGAGCCGGGAGGGCGCTGCGTCGTTCGGATCGGTTCGGGATCGGTTGAGACCTAGCGAATTAAGTAGAGACCGTAAGTTCGCCATGAATTTCGCCGCCGTTCTCGATCTCTAGATGACCGTATTGAATTGTTCCGGACACCCGGCCGGTGCTGGTGATGCGCAAACGGTTGGTCACCGTCAATTCGCCGTCGAATTCACCGCTAATCGTTGCGTCGCCCAGCGTTGCGGTGCCTTGAAAGGAACCGGACTGGGCAATTTCCATGGATTTTGCATTGGGAACCGAAGCCTCGAGACGGCCCTCAATAACGAGAAGCTCGCACTCGGTTATTTCGCCGGACAGTTTGATATCGCGGCCAATGGTTAGGGCTCGGCTATCGACCGTTCTTGGCCCCTCGCCAATACTGCTGCGGCCAAGCGACATATTTGGAATTTCCGCTACCCGTGCGGGCCGGCTTTCCAAAAAGCTTAGGTCGGGTTCGCCGCGCTCGCCAGAGTCGTCGTTCGTCGCCGTCATATTTACGTCTCCTAGGAAGTCGACCGGCGGCAACGCGCTATGAAGCTGCGGTGTTGAGCCGGTGGTCCAAATTCCAACGGTGCGTTCGCTATATATAACACTTCCCATCTTACTTTGGCAAATAGGTGGAAAGTATTGATATATCGTTAAATTATGATTTCGTGTCAATTGCCGGGAGGCGCTGGAAGGTGTGCAACATGAACGCTGTGCCGAACAGCGGGAGTATTAAATTGACGACCGGAATGACAGAAACCACGGCAATCACAAGCCCGGCCGACAGCGCGGACATACGGTGTCTGCGGCGCATGGCGCGTGTTTCGGCCGTATTTAGCCGCCGGCACGCGACCAATTCGAAATATTCCCGGCCGAGCAAATAACCGTTCAAAGCCCATCCGACGACGAAATAGACCGGCGCTATAAATATGAGCGGCAATACCAGAATGTTGAGCACAATCAGGATGACTGCAAAGCGCACACCGATAAAAATCGCTTCCATGATCGACTGACTGCGGGCGTCCGGTAAGTGCGGGTAGTGACGCGCTTCGACAGCGCGGCAAATCGATTCGAGCATGAAGCTGGCGATAAGGCCGATAAACGCCGGTAGCAACACAATCAATAATACCACCGCGGCCAAGCTGCCAATAAAATCAAAACTCGTTTCGAGCCAGCCGAGGCCGACGAAGTTGGTATTGTCGAGAGTGGCCTTGATAGCGAACCACAGGGCAACCGCGGTCACCAGGCTGCCGGCGATGCTCAGCCACAGCACGCGCTGAAACGGTGGCGTCGGCAATTGGCCGAGGGTCTTGAAGAATGCATCGATCATGATGGTGCAGTCATAGCCGCACAGCGAAGCGTTACCAAGGCATTCCGCAAATCACGCGCGCTGTTTCCCTTGCCCGGGTGTCGGCGGCGGCTATACTCCGGCGCGCCCGCGCTATCCCAGCCACCGGGCTCACCCGCCTGACCCTTTGAGGGAAAATCGCCATGAGCGCCGAACCAGCGTCCGCTGCCGATCTTGATGTCGTGTGCATCGGCAACGCCATTGTCGATGTCTTGACGCAAACCGACGACGCGACGCTGATGCGGCTCGGCATGACCAAGGGGTCGATGTCGTTGGTCGATGCCGAAGCGGCCGAACGGCTTTACAACGAACTGGGGCCAGGCATCGAGACATCGGGCGGTTCGGCCGGCAACACAGCTGCCGGCTTGGCGTCGCTCGGCGCCAAATGCGCCTATATCGGCAAGGTTCGCGACGATCGGCTGGGCGAGATTTTCGCC
>JAPUHN010000096.1 GCA_027297685.1 Alphaproteobacteria bacterium
GGATTTTTTGGAGAATTCCCTACGCGCCATAACAGGGAAATTTTTTACCCGAACAGGGAATTTTTTCGAGGAAACAGGGAATATTAGCCCCGTTTCAGGGAAGCCTTCGGTCGTAGACCCGCAGGTCCAAATCCTGGGCACGATACGTGACTTATTTACCTGTACCGCGGCGCCGTTGCGATCCTCGTCTTGCCGGGCTAGGGCGATGCGACGTATGTCCGCTTTTCCGACGATTTCGTCCGCTTTACCCCCGAAAGCGGACATTTCAGACAGGCCCGTCAATGTCCGTTAATAGCCGCCTCAGCCAATAACAGCCGTTCAGAAAAAGCTAATATATATAACTTACCGTTGTGCCATCGCTATCGCGGATCGTCACACTGCGATGCCCTTGGAAGGGAGTCGTCCACCGCATCAATTCCGGACATCTGCCACATGCCAATCGGTAGCGATCGGCAGCCGGAAACTGGCTTATTGAATAATCGCTTGCGGTATCTCGTGGGCCGTTGTTTCCTACGCGATCGACGATCTCGTTGTCTCGATAAGTTCCCAGCCGACCTGCCGCACCAATTCAACTTCCAACACTATTCGCCGCTCACTGAACTTCTTGTTCCATACCAGCCAGCGGCGCGATGACCCATAATTACCAGCCTGCCCGATAACCTCATAGATGCAGCCGTCCTGAATCCGGCGATATAGTTTTCCCTTCATACTCTCCTCACTTCGTTATCAGCGTTTACAAAAAACGCATGAGAAACTGTCTACGTTCAACCCAAATTCCCATGATGCGGGATAAGACGACTGGGAAATGGAACGCCTGCCGTTGCCGTCCGATAATTTTTGTGGTGGTGCAGACGTTTCTTGGTCGATCTGCGTAAGTACATTGTGTCTCCCGATGCTAATTTTATGGGCGCCATAACTTGCCTTTATTTTAGAGCAATCGCGCGCCATATAAATCCAAATGAAACTCCCGAAAAATAGGGATGACTCTCGCTGTATATTATAAATAATCGGCAATTTTATTGCCGTTATTCAAATTATATCAAAATCATCTCCGGAACAATTAATTATTTGTTAACCATCAATAATAACTTACCCTTTTACTTACTTAAAAGGATAGATCGTGCCCCAATGTTGCGCGGTGCGGCCATCTGACGGCGCGGTACGATGGCTTTGGCCCGTCAGTTTTTGCTCAGTTACAATGATTGGCGTTGAACGTGTCAACGGCGGACATTCAACTTACGTGGGTTTCACTCCGGCAGACGGAGCTGGCGAAGGCTGGCGAGGCCGCGCGGTCAGCCGTCCCGCTTCGTACGCAGAAGCTCCAGCAGCGCGCTTATTTGGCCGCTTTTTTGCGAATCACCGACGAAAATTCATCGCGCTGGGTGGTGGCCATGCTGATGCCCTCGACCATGACGTCGGTGATTTTGTAAATGTCGCCCCGGCTTGCCACCCGCCAATTGATGCGAACCGGTGTTCGCGGGTCACTGAAAAAATCACTGCGAACAATGGCCACGCGTTCAGCCTGATTGGCGCTCGGCCAGTTGACGGCATCTTGCACGGTGAATTCCTGGCCGGAATACGCCGAAAACCGGTCGGCCCAGGTGTTCACGATGCAGTCCTCGAACAGCGCCAGGTATTCCGTGAGGTCGGCATCCGAGGTGCGGCGCCAATAGCGGCCTAGAACAAACCGCGCGATTCCGTTTATCGCAAAGCCTTCGCGAAACAGGCTGCGAAACTCATCGCGCCGCTTCTCCTTGGTCTGACCTTCACCCGTTAACGTTTCAATTGCCCGGTCGGCGAGGGACCGAACGAAATCAGCCGATGTCGCCAGATGGTCGTCAGCGCGCGCGGGTGACACGGCAATGATCAGCGCAACCAGAGGGCCTGTGATAGCGGCTGTCCACCGGTGCCCGGTCATGACGTCTACGGGGTTGTTGCGTCGGAACGCTGCTTCAGCCATTTACTAGCTTATCCCTCTGGCGGTATGCGCAGAAGTGTATGGTGGGCGAGCAGAGGTGTCTATGAACGCCGGTGATGGCCGTTATGGGTCAGGAACGGACATATTGGCGTACCCGAATAATGTCCGTTAACGGGTGTAAAGCGGACGAAATCAAGTGTTAAGCGGACATCGGTGATTGCATGTCCGGTTTCGGGGGTAAAGCGGTCGTTATTGACGGTGCCTGCTGATGGCAGGAATTAGCCTCGGACAGCAGATAACTGATCATCGGGCCGATCGACGCGTCCCTAGTCGAGGAGCGACCTCAGCAAATCGGCGTTCGAAGGATCGGCCTTGAGTTCGCCGCGCTCGATCCGATGGGCGATCTCGACCAGCCGCGTGTTGACCGGGGCCTCGCCGCCGAGCCTCATCTGCTCGCGGACGACAAGGCCGTTGATGTCATTCACTTCGGCCCGCCGCTCCTTGATCCAGTCCTGCAACACTGTCACCTTGGTGTCTGGGAGCGTCCATCCGGTCAGGACCGCATCGAGAAGGACCGTCGCGTAGCGATCCGGGTCATTCGCCTCGACGCGCGTGTTGCCGAAAATCGGAACGAGGTCGTGGCCGAGCGCCAGCGCTGTCCTCACCGCTTCCCGGCCCGATGCAACCATCACGTCGCGGATGCCGGGCAATTTGACCGCCTCAGCGAGCGGCAGGTTGAGGATGGAGGACGGTAGGAACTCCGCTGCGTTGACGACGAGCTTCATCCACTTTGCCGACCGGATGTCGTCCTTGATTTCGACCTCGCCGGCGTGGCGCAGGACGTCGGCAACTTCCGCCTCGCGGCCGCGCGTCGACTCGTCATAAGCGCCGATGCCAAACCAAGTTCCGGCCGGACCGGTCTGCCGCCCAACCACACCGGGTTCGAACATGTACGCCGCGACTTCGATCACCGCGCCAAGTGTACGCTCGGCCCCCATGATTGAGGCGACATCGTCTATCGTCATGCCGTTCTGGAGACCGACGACCAGTCCGTCCTGGGCGACCAGCGGCTTGATCAGTTCGCACGCCCATCGCGTGTCGTAGGCCTTGACGCCCAGCAGGACGATGTCGAAGGGCTCCCGCAACATCGCGACTTCGCACATATGGAACACGCGGATCGGCGTGGTTACCGTCTCTTCGGGCATCTCGACGCGTAGGCCGTTGGCGCGCATCGCCTCGACATGGGCCGGCCACTGCTCGATGAAGGTGACATCCAGCCCGGCGCGGATCATATCGGCGCCGAAGGCCGCTCCGTTTGCACCAGTCCCCACCACTGCGATCCGCTTGCTGACCATCCGCCCGTCCCATGTTGGTCGTTCTGTCATCCCAAAACCACTGTCAACGCATCTGGCCACTTTGACAGGGCGAGTGCACTCTCTAAACGCTAATCTACCGCCCCGGCCCTGCACGATATCCCGCCGCTGGGACGGAATGCGCACGACAACGATAGGCTTGCGTCGGCCCGTCCGCAGGGTAGCAATATGAGCGTAGGCCCGGGCATCCAACTCACAGGCGAGATTAGCAACTGCACGACTCTGATCGTCGAAGGCGATGTTGACGCAACGCTCGACGGCAAAGCACTCGAAATCCTCCAACGCGGCGTCTTTTGCGGCACGGCACGGGTTGAATCGGCCAGCATCCAAGGCCGATTCGATGGCGATCTCACCGTTTCCGGGCTGTTACGCATCGAAAGTGGCGGATCGACTTCGGGCAAGTTGCGCTACGGCCAACTCGAGGTCGCCGTGGGTGGCGATTTGACCGGCGAAATCAGCAAATACATCGACGAAGACGAGAAGCCGGTTGCCGATGACAGCGTCGAGGTCGCCGACGAAGACGAGAAGCCGGCTGCCAATGACAATGTCGAGGTCACCGACGAAGACCAGAAGCCGGCTGCCGATGACAGCGTCGAGGTCACCAAAGAGGACTTGAACACCAACCCCGTCCCGACGCTGGGATGTCCGTTTTTGGTCAAGAACGGACACTAGCCACTCTGGATTTTATGTCCGCTTTACCCCCTTTTACGGACATTGCGCCGCCATTTCTTTTTCAGACAGGATCGGTGGTAGGCTATCGCCATGAAACTCTTTCTGCCCGCGCTTGCTGTTGTGGTGTCGCTGCTGGCCGCGCCCGCTGCCGCGCAGGACCGCGACAAAGGTGTTGAGGCCAATGCGCGCGATGATTATGCCGCTGCGCTGATCGAGTTGCGACCGTTGGCCGAGCGGGGTGATGCCGACGCTCAAACCAACCTCGCAATAATGTTTGAAAACGGCCTTGGCGTGCCGCAGGACTACACCGAGGCAGTGAAATGGTATCAGCGAGCCGCCGAGCAGGGACACGTCGGGGCGCAAAATAACCTCGGCGTCATGTACGGCAATGGCCGAGGTGTACCACAGGATCACGCCGAGGCCGTGAAGTGGTATCAGTTGGCCGCCGAGCAGGGCGTCGCGCAACCGCAGGATAACCTCGGCGTCATGTACGAGAATGGCCGCGGCGTGCTCCAAGACTTTGTGCGAGCGCACATGTGGTTCAACCTGGCAGCCGCACAGGGGCTTGCGCCGGCAATCGAACACCGCGACAACCTCGCCAAGCGAATGACGCGTGCTGATCTATCGATCGCCCAACAGATGGCTCGCGAGAGGCTAGGCGCACCGCCAATGCAACAATCTCCATCCACAGATTCCGATGTTCCGATAGCGTCTAGTCCTGCCGAACCGTCGAGCGAGTCTATTCAAGGGCGCGACATCGACATCGAATTCGTCGGCAAATTATTGTCCAATCCACAATCTGGGATGGTCATTGTCACAGCACTTCTGGTGGTCGCTACCTTCGCTCTGGTGGTCGTCGCCTTCTCTGTGGTGGTCGTCGCAAGTCGTCAAAAGCGAACGTTAAATATCCAAGCTGACCGAATTGAAGCCACTGTTGGATCAGCGCGCGAAACTGCGATGCACGAACTGCGGGCATATGTCCATGTCGATACCGCAGAAATAAATGTCGAAAATCGGAATGCGCCGTCGATTAAAGTTAATGCCAGAAACTTCGGCCGTACACCGGCCATGAACGTGCGCCATTGGATATATATGTGGGTGGAGACATACCCCTTAATAGGTCCCGATATTTTGCCTGTTCCGCCGGATGATTTTCAGATGGCGACGTCTGTGCTGCCACCCGGCGGTTATCACCAAATGCCCATCAATAGAGTGCCGCCCCCCCTTCCGGATATCGTAGCGTCCCTTCTCGGCACTCCAAAGGCTACGCTCTACGTCTATGGAGAAATTAGTTACCGAGACGTATTTGGCGAGGATCGCAATACGAGGTATCGCCTGATATATGGTGGTGCCGAACCCGTTGACGACAAACACTTGAAGCCTGACGTCGACGGAAATGAGTTCACCTAGGTTGGTGTCACAGCGGACGTAAATTCAGGCCAAGGTAAGGAGGTGAAGAGCCCGCATTGGCGGGGCTTTCTTTACGGCCCGCAACGTCCGCTTTGGGTCAGGAACGGACATTTACCGCCTCGGATTTTATGTCTGCTTTGCCCCCGTTAACGGACATGAGCGGGGTGATTAGTTAAAGCTTCTCGATCGCACCGTCGGCTTCAACCCAATCCTTGAACGCGCCAAGGTTCCTCACGTCTTGATAGCCTAGTTCCATGAGAGCCTTTCCCCCGAGGGCAGACCGCCCGCCGGAGGCGCAATAGAGAACTACGGTCTTATCCTTGGA
>JAPUHN010000097.1 GCA_027297685.1 Alphaproteobacteria bacterium
ACAGAGACTTCCTCAAGAAGGGCGATGTCTTCACCGATCATCTGATCGACGGTTACATCGAACTCAAGGAAGAGGAAACGCTGGCGTTCGAACAGTCGCCCCATCCGATCGAATTCCAGATGTACTATTCGTCGTAGGCGATCCCTTTAAGCGGCCAACGCCTCATCCTTCGACAAGCTCAGGATGAGGCGTTGGTATAATCACTCCAAACACACCTCATGCTGAGCCTGTCGAAGCATGGGGTTGTTTTTTCTTGCCGCCAATCACGACCACTTGGTCTGCGGTTTTTTCTCCGCGACGCCGTCGATGTAAACCGCGTCGACCTTCTCGTTGAAGAAGCACAGATAGTCCTTGATTTTCGCGCTCTCGTGCACCGGATCGGGGTAATACCAGACGATGTCCTCGTGGACGCTTTCTCCCACCTTGACCGAGTGGTAGCTGGCGGCGCCCTTGTAGGGACACTGGGTCTGCGTCTCCGACGGCAGGAGTTCCGCACCTACGTCCTCGCGCGGAATGTAGTAGCGTGTTGGCAGGCCGGTTTCGAACAGAAAGCGTGCGCGACGGGACTCGGCAACGGTCTCGCCGCCCAGTTCGATGCGCACTGATCTTGAGCTGTCGAGAATATCGACCCGCGTCCGGGGGCTGCGGGCGTGGACGAATACTTCCTCGTCTTCCTCGTACCAGTGGTCGACGCGGTTCCAGTACAGCGCCACATAGTCCTTCAAGCCAATAACCTCGTCGAACGGTAGCTCGTAGCTCCACACGGCGTTGTCCGCCGTTTTGCCGTCGACCACCACCGAAAAATAATTGGCGTCGCCCTTGAACGGGCAATGGGTCGAATGATCGGTCGCCTCTAGCCGGTCCATCGCCACGTCCGCGCGCGGAAAATAATAGACCGGCACATGGCGAGATTCATGAAGGATCAAGGCGTTGGTGGTGTCGACGATAGTCTCGCCGGCGAAGGACACCCGCACTCGTTTCGGGCTCGGCTCGAATTCGACCAAATGTTCGGGATGGTCGCGGTATCCGGGACCGGGACCCGCTGTTTCAACGCTGCTCATGATTGTCCTCCTGCCGGGCCCGCCTTGCCCGTTTTGAGGTCGACTTCCATTTCGCGACCGCCATAGCCATGTACCTTGTCGTGCGTGCGTATCCGCACATTTGCGAGACCGGCTGGTATGCGCACGCCGCCGAGGCTGCGTGTGAACGGCTGTTCATTGTCATGGGGGTGGGCCAGCACGCGCGTATCGATCACCTTGCCGTCCGGCGTCACCACTTCCCACTTGTCGGCGTAGTGGTCCCAGCCAGCATCGGCGTGGCGCACGGTGACGCTGAAACGATAGGACCCGCCATTTTCAGTCATGTGGACACCGACAACATCGGCCTCACCGGCCCAGCCTGGGGTAATTAGGGCTGTGCTGGTGATCATCGTTGCGGCGCCGATAATCGCGGCAATAGTGAAAACTCTCATGCCTCCTCCACGTCTCGCGGCACCCTGCGGGGCCGTCCGTCGGGACCTATCGCCACATAAGTGAACACGCCTTCGGTCACTTTTTCGCGCACGAAGGTATCCGAGCGAAGCGCCCAGGCTTCGACGCGATAGGTCATCGATGTGGTGCCAACCTTGATCAGCTCGGCGTAGCACGAAACCACATCGCCAACCTTTACCGGCTTACGGAAGGTCATCGATTCGATCGCGATGGTCACCGCGCGCCCGTTGGAATAGGTGCGCCCGGCGATGCCACCGGCGATATCCATCTGCGACAACAGCCAACCGCCAAAAATATCGCCGTTGGCGTTGGTGTCGGCAGGCATCGCTGCGACCCGAATAGATAGCTCGCCGCGCGGATCCTTATCCTGGTCTCCTGGCTTCGAATCTGCCAATTCCTGCCCCCCGCCCTTGGCGAATCTCTTGCCGTCGCGCAAATAAGATAGCGTATCGCATCGACCGTGGTACGCAGCATCAGTTAGTCCATAACAGGATTTGGTCAAAGTGGCGAAGGCAGTCAAACAGAAAACCGCCGACCTGTTCGACGACGCCGCCGACGAGCCCCGTCGCGAGGCGCCGAAGAAAGCGCGTGGCTACACGGCTAAGGACATCGAAGTCCTCGAAGGCCTGGAGCCGGTGCGCAGGCGGCCGGGCATGTATATCGGCGGCACCGACGAGCGCGCGTTGCACCACCTCGCCGCCGAGGTGCTCGACAACGCCATGGATGAAGCGGTATCCGGTCACGCCGACCGCATCGAGATTTCGTTGGCCGACGACGGCACGCTGACGGTAACCGATAACGGGCGGGGCATTCCGGTCGACCCGCACCCTAAATTCAAAAACAAATCGGCCCTCGAAGTGATCCTCACGACGCTGCATTCGGGCGGTAAATTCGGCGATGGGGTGTACCAGACTTCGGGCGGTCTGCATGGCGTCGGCGTCAGTGTCGTCAATGCCCTATCGGAAAGCCTGCATGTCGAAGTTGCGCGTGACCGCCAGGTGTGGGCGCAGGACTACGAACGCGGAAAACCGAAAAGCAAACTGAGAAAACTGAAGGCGGCGCAAAACCGCCGCGGCACGCTGGTGGCGTTCCGGCCCGACCGGCAGGTGTTTGGCGAACAAGTGCGGTTCCAGCCGCGGCGGCTCTATGAGATGGCGCGCTCGAAAGCCTATTTGTATCGCGGCGTGCAGATTCGCTGGGCATGCACGAGCGACCTGGCCAATAGCGGCGATGTCCCGTCGCAGGAAACTTTGCATTTTCCCGGGGGTATTCTCGACTATTTGCGCACCACCATGGGCGACCGGCCCCTGGTAGGGGCGGCGATATTCAGTGGGCGGGCCGACCTCAACGGCACCAAGGGGCACGTCGAATGGGCCATTTGCTGGCCGGCCGACAGCGAGGGTTTCGTCAGTTCCTACTGTAATACGGTGCCAACGCCAGAGGGCGGCAGCCACGTTGCCGGCATCCGGGCGGCGCTGACCAAAGGATTGAAGGGGTATGGCGAGCTCACCAATAACCGGCGCGCAAGCCGGGTCACCGCCGACGATATTTTCGATGGCGTCGCTGTCATGTTGTCGCTGTTTATCGGCGAGCCGCTGTTCCAGGGCCAGACCAAGGAACGGTTGTCCATGCCCGAAGCCGCGCGCGTCGTCGAAGCCCAGGTAAAGGACCATTTCGATCTCTATCTGTCGGCCGATCCCGGCACTGCAGATGCGTTGCTCGACTGGGCGATTGAACGCGCCGAAGAACGGCGCCGCCGGCGCGAGAACCGCGAGCTTGCCCGCAAATCGGCCACCCGTAAGGTGCGATTGCCGGGTAAGCTGGCCGATTGTTCGCGCAGCACCGCTGAAGGAACCGAGCTATTCATTGTCGAAGGCGACAGCGCCGGTGGTTCGGCAAAGCAGGCGCGCAATCGCGAGACCCAGGCGATCCTGCCGTTACGCGGCAAAATTTTGAACGTCGCCAGCGCTACCGCCGACAAGTTGGCGGCCAATCAAGAGTTGCGAGATTTGACCCAAGCGCTCGGGTGTGGCTCGGGCAAGACCTTCGATTTGGCGAAGCTGCGCTACGAACGCATCGTCATCATGACCGACGCCGATGTCGACGGCGCCCATATCGCGTCACTGCTGATGACGTTTTTCTACCGCGAAATGCCGAAACTGGTCACTGATGGCCATTTGTACTTAGCGGTGCCGCCGCTCTATCGCCTGTCGCGTGGCGGCGAGGTGCGCTACGCCATTGATGACAAGGAGCGCGAGCGGTTGTTGGCCGATGAATTCTCCGGCGCCGGAAAAGTCGAGATCAGCCGCTTCAAGGGCCTCGGCGAAATGCCACCGGCACAACTAAAAGAGACCACGATGAACCCGGACAAACGGGTGCTCATCCAGGTCAAATTGCCGAGCGCAACGACGGAGGACAAGAATGAGGCCAAGGAAGCCAAGGCTACGGCACAATTGGTCGAGCAGTTGATGGGGCGCAAACCTGAGAAGCGGTTTGCCTACATCCAAAAAAACGCTCGCTTCGTCGACGACGTCGACGTTTGAACCAGAGTTGGTGAGCCCACCAACAGCTTTCCGCATTTCGGTCACATTTGCGTGTCTCGATGAATTCGGGTGAAATTTTTACATAATGCATCTGTTTATCAGCCACGAACGTAATCATATCTGGTGTAACCATTCAGATGGAATTTGATCATGGCAACGCGATTTACACATCTCAAACCGGGTCTGGTAGGCGCCCTCGCAGCGGTGACCCTGGCGGCCTGCGCCGGCGGCACGACCGTGTCGCGCGTAAACATTGCGCACAGTTATCTGCCGGACGAGCTCTATGTCGTCGCCACAGGTGAAAACGAGCTGCGGACCGTCGTCGTAGGCGATCCATTCGGCATGCCCAAGGACGCCTTTGCAAAAGTGGTTCTGGCGAGCCTCGAGCGACAGAATTTTGGCCCCACCCTAAATCTGTCGACCGATCCAGAGCACGAAGACGCGCGCAAGCGCCAAGTCGTTCTTGCGTTCAATCTTACCAACATCAAACAAGCCGATAGCTTGTGCGCGGGTGCGGCGGACACCGTCAAGTCGACCGACACCGGCGGCGCACTGACCGTCACCGGCGTCTATTGCTCCGGCGGCGGTGGCTACTTGACCCAGGCAACCGCGCGGTCAGATAACGTAACGGGCGCTGATTCGGAACAATTCCGCAAGGTGATGAGCCAGCTGGCGATCGCGCTGTTCCCCGACGTAAATCCGCACCTTCGCCCGGACGGCTCCGACATTGTTCCACTTCCAAAATCATAGCCGGAATTAGTCGTAGGGCCGCCATTTCCTCGACTGTATCGCCTTCGGTACCGGTGGCTGTCCGGCATTCGGCGGTGTTGGTAACAAACCGCATTTGATGCGCCCACGACTCAGGGTCGCACAACAGCCTGGGCTCATTACCTAATTCAAGTCAGTATTCAAGGTTTGTCTCCAATGAATTGAAATATAATATTAACCATATTAACAAATTATGTGTTCACACCGCGCTGGACTGTTTTACGCTGGTGTCTTAAACCTCAATTTCGCGGTTGCGTT
>JAPUHN010000098.1 GCA_027297685.1 Alphaproteobacteria bacterium
TCATCTGCCCGGATGGGTCCATCGGAATGGCACTCCCTATTTTAATGTGCTAATCCATGCCTGTCAATCTCGCATGCGGTCAGCGGAAACCCATAGGGTGTTACTTTAAGTATACGTTTAAACCATAACTATCTTCAACAAACAGTCCTTTTTTCTTGACAGCACCGAGACAGAGGATAGCCTGACGGTTCCTTGCAACCGCTAACGAACCAGGCCCTGCCCTTCGCCGACCGGCAAAATGCCGGCATCGTCGCCACCGCGCTTAGCCTGCCCGCCGGAATCGGGGCCTTGGACATAACCGGTTCACAGCGCGCCGGAACCAGCGCTTTGCTCGGCGCGCTGGCTGCAGCAAATAGCGACGTCGAACGGCTGTGCATCGCCGCCGACAAACGCCAAGCACGGCCCGGCAGCACCCAGGAACTGATCTACGGTGTCGGCGCGGCGGCGCTGACCGTCGGCGGTGGCGCTAATGGCGACGTGATCGCCGAATTTATCGGCCACCATTCGATCACCGAAGATTTCGTCGACCACTACCGCGGCGACGGCCGCAAATTCGACTATTTCTGGGAGGAGCGCTGGGTCCGCCAGGAGGGCCATCTGAAGCTGATCCCGGCGGCGGTTTCCGGGCTCCTCGAAAAAACCGGCGTCGACGCGAGCGCGATCGACCGGCTGATCGTGCCGGTGATGTCGCGCGGGGCGCCCCAAAGCGTCGCCAAGGCAACGGGTATTGCCGCCGCCGCGGTCGCCGCTACGCTGCAGGCCAATTGCGGTGAGACCGGCGTCGCCCATCCGCTGGTGATGCTGGTGGCGGCGCTCGAAGCCGCCGCGCCGGGCGACAAGATCCTGGTCTGCGGCTTCGGCCAGGGTTGCGACGCGCTGCTGTTCGAAGCCACTGAAGCGTTAACCGGCTATCCGGCGCGACGTGGCGTTACCGGCTCGCTGGCCAAGCGGCGCCAGGAGACCAACTACATCAAATACCTGACCTTCAACGGGCTGCTCGACATGGAGCGCGGCATGCGCGCCGAACAGGACAAACAGACCGCGCTGACCACGCTCCACCGCAATCGCGGCATGCTGCTCGGCTTTATCGGCGGCCGGTGCACCAAATGCGGCACCTTGCAGATCCCCCGAACGCGCGTCTGCGTCAACCCGAATTGCGGCGCTCACAACACCCAGGTCGACGAACCGTTTGCCGAAAAACCAGCCACCGTAATGTCGTGGACGGCCGACCAGCTCGCCTATTCGATCGATCCTCCGGCGCACTACGGCATGGTGGAGTTCGAAGGCGGCGGCCGCCTGATGGTCGATTTCACCGACGTCGACCCCGGCGCCGTCGAGGTCAACATGGCGATACGCATGGTGTTTCGCATCAAGGACCGCGACGAACAGCGCGGATTTGTCCGTTACTTCTGGAAGGCCGCGCCAGCGGGTGCATGAGCCAAACCGGCGAAAATGTGATAGGGATTCCATTCATCCGAACCTGACGGGGTAGGTTAATGGCCAGCGGGATAAAAGATAAAGTCGCCATTCTCGGCATGGGGTGCGCCAAATTCGGCGAGCGCTTCGACGCCGACGCCGAAGACCTGATGGTCGAGGCGTTCGAGGAATGTATCGCCGATGCCGGGATCGACGTCTCGGAAATCCAAGCCGCGTGGGGCTCCACCACCTTCGACGAGATGGGCGTCGGCAAGTCGGCCATTCCCTATTCGCAAGCGCTGCGCCTGCCCAACATTCCGGTCACCCGTGTCGAGAACTATTGCGCCAGCGGCTCCGAAGCTTTCCGCGGCGCGGCCTATGGAGTGGCCTCGGGGGCCTGCGACATCGCGCTCGCAATCGGCGTCGAAAAACTAAAAGACACCGGTTTCGGCGGCTTGCCCAACATGAACCCGGGCCCGCTCAAAAGCCAGTGGTGGGCCAACATGACCGCGCCCGGCGGCTTCGCCCAATTGGCCAGCGCCTACCGCGCCAAGCACGGCATCGGTAAGGATGATTTCAAACGGGCGATCGCCCACGTCTCGGTGAAGAGCCACGCCAATGGCGTGCTCAACGAAAAGGCCCATCTGCGCCGGCCGATCACCGAAGAGGATGCGCTCAACGCGCCGATCATCGCCGAGCCGCTGGGGCTCTACGATTGCTGCGGCGTTTCCGATGGCGCGGCCTGCGCCATTCTGACCACGCCCGAGATCGCCAAGTCACTGGGCAAAGGCCCGGTGATCACTGTCAAGGCGCTGCAAATCGCCGCTTCGAACGGCACCGAGGCCTCGTTCAACCAGTGGGACGGCAGCCACTTCCTGACCACAAGGGTGGCCAGCCAGCGCGCCTACGAAGAAGCCGGCGTGAAGAACCCGCGCGACGACCTCAGCCTGATCGAAGTCCATGACTGCTTCTCGGTCACTGAATTGGTAACCATGGAAGACCTCCACATCTCGCCGGAGGGCACCGCGCTGACCGACGTGATGGATGGTTTTTACGATTCCGACGGCACCATCCCCTGCCAGATCGACGGCGGCCTGAAATGCTTCGGCCATCCCATCGGCGCATCGGGCATCCGCATGCTCTACGAGATGTACCTGCAGCTTCTCGGGCGGGCGGCGGAACGCCAACGCGACGATGTGGATTTGTGCCTGACCCACAATCTCGGTGGCTTCCCGCACGAGAACGTCGCCGCGGTGTGCATCGTCGGCCGCCACGAGTGACGTTTCGACAATGGGTGAGCCGACGCCGATCCTCTGGCAGCCAAGCCCGGATGAAATCGAGGCGCGTAACCTCACGGCGTTCGCCAACCAGGTAAAGCAAAACCTCGGGCTCGATTTCGGCCGCGACTATCAGGCGCTGTGGCGCTGGTCGGTCGCCGAAAGAGGCGCCTTCTGGCGCGAGGCGTGGAAATTTATCGGCATCGTATCGGAAGGACCGCTCGACCCCGCCTTGATCGAGGGCGACAGTTTCGCCGACGCGAAGTGGTTTCCCGAGGTGCGGCTGAATTACGCCGAGACAATATTGAAATGGCCGGACGAACAGGTCGCACTGGCCGCGGTTAACGAGACCGGCGCGCGGTACGAGCTTACCTTCGCCGACCTGCGCGCCGGCGCTTCGCGCGCCCAGCAAGCATTCGCCGATTGCGGCGTTGTGCCCGGTACCCGCATCGGCGCCATTCTGTTGAACACGCCGGATTCGATTATGGCGATGCTGGGGGCCACCTCGCTCGGCGGTGTGTGGACGTCGGTGTCGCCGGACTTCGGCGCGCCGGGCATTCTCGACCGGCTGGCCCAGGCCGAACCGGAAATTCTGCTCGCCGTCGACGGCTATACCTTTGCCGGCAGGCGTTACGACGTGGGCGAGAAGATCGCCGAAGTGGTCGCCGCCCTGGCGAGCGTGCGCAAGGTCATCATCGTCGGCACCGATGGCGCGCCCGACGAAAGTACCCCGGACATCGGCGCAAACGCCCAATCCTGGGACGATTTTCTCGCGCCCTATGGGCCGGCGCCGATGACCTATGCCCGCCTGCCCTTCGATCACCCCCTGTTCGTCCTCTACACCTCGGGGACCACCGGCATTCCCAAAAGTATCGTCCACAGCGCCGGTGGCAGCATGCTCAAAAGCGTTGGCGAGCATTCGATGCTGTTCGACCTGAAACCCAGCGACACTGCATTTTTTCCGACGACGCTGGGCTGGATGATGTGGAACTTCTTGGTCAATTATCTCGGCACCGGGGCCAAGATTGTCTGCTACGACGGCTCGCCGTTTTATCCCGACACCGGCCGGCTGTGGCGGCTTGCCGCCGAGGAGGGCGTCACCGTCCTCGGTCTGGGATCGTCGTACATCGAGGCCTGCCGCAAGAACGGTTTCAAGCCGGACGAGGACCTCGATCTGAGCGCGGTGCGCAAAATTATCGCCGGCGGGTCGGTTTTGTCACCTGAAGGCTTCGACTACATCTACCAGCATATCGCCAACGACGTGCATTTGAGTTCCGGATCAGGCGGCACCGAGATCATGGGATGCCTGCTCGGCAGCAACCCCTGGGGACCGGTGCGCCGCGGCGAATTGCAGGCGCCGGCGCTGGGCATGGATATGGCGGTGTTGAACGAAGACGGCCAGCCGGTGCACGACGAAAAGGGCGAGCTGGTGTGCCGTTCGCCGTTTCCCTCGATGCCACTGGGCCTGCTCGGCGACGACGATGGATCGCGTTTTCGAGAGACCTATTTCAGCCAAAACCCGGGCATGTGGACCCAGGGCGACTTCGCCGAGGCAATCGCCGACAGCGGCGGTTACATCGTCTATGGCCGCTCCGACGCCACGTTGAACCCCGGCGGCGTGCGCATCGGCACCGCCGAGATTTACCGTCAGGTCGATAAGGTGGAGGAGGTTCTGGAAAGTGTCGTCGTCGGCCAGAAATGGCAAAGCGACGTGCGCGTGGTGCTGTTCGTGCGCTTGCAAGACGGTATTGAACTGGACGACACCCTGGCCGACAAAATCCGCGCCACCATCCGCGCCGGCGCCTCGCCCCGCCATGTACCGCGCAAGATCGTCGCGGTCGCCGATATTCCCAAGACCCGGACAGGCAAAATCGCCGAAATCGCCGTGCGCGACCTGGTCAACGGCGATCCGGTGAGCAATCGCGAGGCGCTGGCCAACGCCGGCGCGCTCGACGGGTTCGCCAACCGTCCTGAATTGCGTGACTAGAGGCTCGTCGTGAGGCACATAGAGACGCTGCGGGAATATAATAAAATCGGGAGGAAGTGATGGAGCTTAGATACCCCTTAATCGACGTGGGCAGCGTTGAGCAGACGCCAGGGTATGACGGCGCCGGCCCGAAGAGCGATCTGCGCCTGCTCACAAACATTCCGGAAATCCGCTCCGCCCTAGCCTACCATTTGACAATCCCCCCGGGCGGCTCGCGGGGGCGGCAGACCAACCGCAATGCCGACGAAGCGTTGATCTGTTTGCAGGGGGGCGGCATCGCCGGTGTTGGGTCCGAGATTGCCGACATGTCCGCCGGTCACTGCCAATTTATCCCCAAGGGCCACGAGCATTTCTTCGTCAATAACGGCGACAGCGACGCTGTTATCGTCGGCTACTATCTCGGTGTATCGGATGCCAGCGGGATCGGTCTTGAGCGGGGAACGCCGGTCAAATCCGACGAGCTTCAAGGCGCGACGGCGGGGATCACCGAAGGCATTTTCGTCCACTTAGACGATGTAACGCCAGAGAACATGGACCGGGGTGATGGCTGGCACATCACCGACTTTCGCCTGCCTCTGTCGGCGCGAAATGGCAGCGCCTCGACGCTCTTTCGTGCACGCTTTTTTCCCGGCGCAGTACACGCCAAGCACCGGCACGAGAACTGCGAAGAGATTTACTATGTGATCAGCGGGCAGGGGCTGGCTGGTGCCGGGCCGGACCGGATCGAGGTGCATAGCGGGCAATTTCACTTCATCCCCCGTGGCGTCGAGCATTGGCTGCACAATCTCAGCGATACCGACCCCATCGAGGTCGTTGGGATCTATGCCGGCGCAGGCAGCGTCAAGAACACCGGCTATGTGTTCATGGGAAATGTAACGGAAGAAGACATCAAGGCCTAGGCGACCCGCAGATAGTGGATCGAGAACAGATCGTCAGCGTCGGTCCAGTGACGAAAGGCGCGCCACCCGGCCTCGGCCGCCAAAGCGTGGAATTCCTCGACGGTGTATTTGTGGGAATCCTCGGTGTGGATCGATTCGCCTTCCGCAAATTCGAACACCTGGCCGCCGACAAGCACGGTTTGGCTGTGCTTGCTCACCAGGTGCATTTCGACGCGGCCCTCTTCCGGCCGCCACCGCGCATCGTGGCTAAACCCGTCGAGGTCGAAGTCGGCATCGAGTTCGCGGTTTATGTGGCGCAAAATATTGAGATTGAACTGCGCCGTAATGCCCGCCGCGTCGTTGTAGGCGGCGTGTAGAATCGCTTCGTCTTTCTTCAAGTCGACGCCGATAAGCAAGCCGTTGTCGGTCCCCAGTTCGGTCGCCGCGGTGCGCAGAAAGTCGACCGCCTCGGCGTATAAAAAATTGCCGATTGTCGAGCCGGAAAAGAACCCGATACGAACCAATTCGTTGGCAATTTCGGGTAGCTTGAGGGGCTTCGTGTAATCGGCGGCTATGGGGACCACCATCAGATCGGGATAGGCCTCGGCGAGATCTTTTGCCGACTCGATCAAATGGTCGCGCGATATGTCGATCGGAACATAACCCGACGGCGCCTCGAGCGCGTCGAGCAAAATTCGCACTTTGGTGCTCGATCCGCTGCCGAATTCGACCAAACTGGCGTGCGGACCGATCAGTTCGGCGAACTCGGCCGCATGGGCGCGTAGCAGGGCTGTTTCGGTGCGGGTTGGATAGTACTCCGGCAATTGGGTGATTTGCTCGAACAGCCTGGAACCGCGCTCGTCGTAGAAATACTTGCTCAATATCCGCTTCTGCGGCTGCGACAAGCCCGCCAAGATGGCGGCGCGAAAATCCTCAACGGCATACTCGATTTCGTAATAGTCGTGCAGTGGCCCAAGGTCGATTTCTGCGGCGTCGCTCATGCGTCGTCCGCCAGGCGCACGCCGGAAAACTGCCAACGCATATGGGGATAGAAGAAGTTCCGATAGGTCGGCCGTGTGTGTCCTTCCGGCGTGACACAAGCGCCACCGCGTAACACCATTTGGCTCGACATAAATTTACCATTGTATTCGCCGACCGCACCGGCGATTGGCTTGAACCCGGGATATGGGCCATAGGAGCTTTGAGTCCACTCCCAAACGTCGCCAAACAGTTGTTCCGGCGCATCGCCGTTCGTCGCCGGTGCCGGTACCGGACGGAGCAAGCCATAGCTTTGAAAGTTGCCCGCGACCGGCAGTGCCTGCGCGGCGATCTCCCATTCGGCTTCGGTCGGCAGGCGTTTGCCGGCCCAGCGCGCGTAGGCATCGGCCTCGTAAAGGCTGACATGGCAGACCGGCGCTTGATCGTTGATCTGTTGCAGGCCCGACAACGACATCGCCATCCACTTGTCGCCATCCTGTCGCCAGTACAGCGGCGCGTCCCACCCTTCCTGCTGAACGGTCGCCCAGCCGTCCGACAACCACAACTCGGGACGCCCGTAACCGCCATCGTCCATGAAGGCCTTCCATTCGGCGTTGGTGACCAGCCGCGAGGCCAGCCGATAGGGCGCAGCGAACACCTTGTGTCGGGGTCCTTCGTTATCGAACGCGAAGTTCGGTCCGTCATGGCCAATCTCACAGACGCCGCCCTCATAGTCGAACCAGGACAAGGCGGGCGCTTTACGCGCCGGCGAGGCACGGTAGGTCTGATAGGCCGGATCGACTGCGCTACGCGAAAAAGCGTGCAAGATATCCATCAGAACCAGTTCCTGATGCTGCTGCTCGTGGTTCAGCCCCAGCACCGCCAGCGAACCCGCAACGGCCCAGGTCTCACCATCGGCGTCGGCGATAAACGCCGCCATCGCATCGTCGACGTGGCGTCGGTAATCGGCGATCTCGGCTGCCGACGGCCGCGTCAACATACCTCGATCGGGGCGCGGATGGCGGTCGCCGACGGATTCATAATAGGAATTGAACAGGTAGACGAATTGGTCGCGGAAGGGCTTATAGCCGCGCGCAAAGGGAATTAGAATCAGTGTTTCAAAAAACCAGGTCACATGAGCGCGATGCCATTTCGTCGGGCTGGCGTCCGGCATCGACTGGACGACCTGGTCTTCATCCGACAACGGCGCGGCCAATCGCTCGGTCTCGCCGCGAACCCACTGGAAGTGCACCAGCAACTCGTCGCGGTCTTCTGGGTGAGCCGCAAGAACGCTAGGCGTGGGCACGGTCGAAGCCAATTTTCTTCCCCCGCTGGCGTCGATATCCGCATATGCCGTCCTGCGGAATCGCCCCGGTTTCCTGTGTGGACCTTCACGTTCAACACCACGCAACATCCACTGCGACAGGCAACAAGCTGTTCTTTCAATTCCGCACCGCGTCGGCCAGAATCGACGGCTGGGCAAAGTAAAACAATCCAACGCGCGCCGCGTCAACTGACAGCGGCGTTATTTCTTTAAGATAACGCACTGTTGACGTCGGCGTCGCGTGAACTAGATTCATCGCTATGGCTAAAAAAACTCCGAAAATCGAGGGCTATCACGCCCACGTATATTACGACACCGACACCAAGAAAACCGCTGCGCGGCTGCGGCGGCGCATCGGCGCACGCTTCGATACAGTGCTTGGCCGCTGGCATGACGAGCCTCTCGGTCCTCATCCGGTTAGCTTCTATCAAGTTGCCTTCGAACCTGATGTGTTCGCCGAATTGGTGCCCTGGATGGCGCTCAACCGTGAAGATCTGACGATTCTGGTGCACCCGGAAACTGGCGATGATCTTGCCGATCACTCCGAGTTCGCCATGTGGCTCGGCGACAGCTTTCCCTTGCGCCTCGAAAGGCTCCGGCAAAAACGTTGAGTTAATTCTCATCAATGCGCGAGTGAAGTATCGGCGACGGTTTCCTTGGTGTGGAGAGCGCGCTACAACACGCTGCTCGAATTCTAAAACCGGCGCGTTCGCAGCCGGCGTTCGCACTAAATTGGCACAACAGGGGCGAGACAATGAAACTGGTACGGTATGGACCCGCCGGCAAGGAAAAGCCCGGCCTGCTCGACAGCAACGGAAAAATTCGCGACCTATCGCGGGTGATCGATGACATCAGCGGTGCGGCGTTATCGCCGGCCAGCTTGCGAAAAATCGCAAAGCTCAACGAAAAGCGCCTGCCGTTGGTCAAAGGGCGGCCACGTCTTGGCCCGCCGGTGGTGCCTCGACGGACTTTCGCGATCGCCCTCAACTATGCGTTGCACGCCAAGGAAGCCGGCGTGAAGGTGCCGACCGAGCCATTCGTCTTTACCAAGACCTGCCCACTCACCGGCCACCGCGACCCGATCGTTCTGCCCAAAGGATCGAAAAAGACCGACTGGGAGGTCGAATTGTGCCTGGTCATTGGCCGCAAGACCAAGCATGTGAGCAAACGCGATGCGCTGAACTACGTCGCCGGCTATGCCACCGGCAACGAGGTGTCCGAGCGCGCTTTTTTGCTCGAACATGGCGGCCTGCAGTGGATTATGGGCAAGAGCCCGGACACGTTCGCCCCCCTTGGCCCCTGGTTGGTAACGGCGGATGAAGTCGGCAACCCGCAAAAACTCGACCTTTGGCTCGACGTCAACGGCAAGCGCATGCAAGGCAGCAACACGTCCGATATGATTTTCGGCTGCGCCGCGATCATCAGCAATATGAGCAAAATGATCACGCTCTATCCCGGCGATGTCATTTACACCGGCACGCCGTCTGGCGTCGGACTGGGCATGAAACCGCAGGTTTTCCTCAAGGCAGGCGACGTCGTCACATGCGGCTTGGAAGGGCTCGGCGAGCACCGCAGCAAGGTGGTCAAATATAAAGGATGATCGAGTACCCGTTCGAAACAATACCGGAACCGGGTGAGGTCCAGACGGTGGCCCACCTCAACCATTTAATCGTACTCGGCCGCACCGGCCGGCAAACCAGTGACGGCGGCGTCTGGCTTCACGCCACAGCGTAGGTTTGACCGAGCAGCGTTCATAGGCTGCCCGATTTTCCAACGGGATAGCGCTGCCGGTATTTTTATTTTATATCCAGCCCACGGTGCCACGAGCTTCCGGTCTCGACCGCTGGGCTTTGGGTTTCGCCCCCGTTGGAACATGAGACGAGAGGAAAAAATGAGCAAAATATTGGTTGCCATTGCCGACACGGTATTTCCCGACTGGAAACCGGCTGAGCAGGTACTCGCGGACTTGAATGTCGAGTTGCGACGGGCCGAAACGCCGGACCAGGACGCGATCCTCGCGGTCGCCCGCAACGCCGAGGCGTTGTTCGTCACTTACGCGCAAATCACCGCCGACGTGATCGCCGGGTTGGAGAACTGCAAAGTCATTGGCCGGTTCGGGGTCGGCACCGATAACATCGACATCGAGGCCGCCACCAATGCCGGCATCGTGGTGACGTACGCTCCGTTATATTGCCTCGACGAAGTGTCCGACCACGCGATGACCACGCTGCTCTCGCTGGCCCGTAAGATTCCCTACTCCAACTCGATGGTCCACAACGGGCGCTGGGAAATGCCGGCGGTCGTTCCCATTCGCCGGCTCAAGGGGCGAACCCTCGGCCTGGTTGGCATCGGCAACATCGCCCAAGCGGTGGTCGGTAAAGCGCAGGCCTTCGGGATTAAGACCATTGCGGCCGATCCCTATGCGCCCGACGAGGTTTTCACCAAAATGAAGACCGAGCGGGTAGAATTGGACGAACTTTACGCGCGGTCCGATTATATTTCGGTCCATGCGCCGCTGACCCCGGAAACTGAAAACATGTTCAGCACCGAGGCCTTCGGCAAAATGAAATCCGACGCGCTGCTGATCAACACCTCACGGGGACCCTTGGTCGATATCGACGCGCTGGCCAAGGCGCTCGACGCCGGCGAGATCGGCGGCGCGGCCTTGGACGTCATGCCACAGGAACCGCCCGGCGCCGACAATCCGCTGTTCGGGCGCGACGATGTTATCCTGACACCGCACACCGGATTCTATTCCGAAGACGCGTTGCTTGACCTGCAAACCACCGTGGCAACCGACGTCGCCGCGGTACTCGGCGGTAAGCGGCCAAAATTCCCGGTAAATCCAAAAGTGCTGGACGCGTAGAACCAATCCCGATGAATGCTTCTGCTAACGTAGCCGGCCAGGGATTACGGAGAGAAACACGATGAAGGCAATGGTACTCGGCGCCCCGAGCGCGGTGAGCCTGGAGAATGTCGAGCGGCCCAACACGGACGCCGGCGACAGCGTCATTCGCGTCACCCATTCCGGCGTTTGCGGGACCGATCTGAAAATCTTCACTGGCGGCATCCCGGCCCGCTATCCGCTGATCATGGGCCACGAGATGATCGGCGAAGTTGTCGAGGCCGCCGGTTCCGATGGCCCGCCGGCGGGCAGCCGGGTGATCGTCGATCCGGTGCTGTTTTGCGGCAATTGCTTTCACTGCGAAATCGGCCAGACCCAGCTTTGCCCCAACGGCGGCCTGATCGGGCGCGACAGCGATGGTGGTTTTGCGGAATATGTCGCGGTGACACCGGGCAACGTGTACGCCATGCCGGATGAAATCGGCGATCGTGAGGCGCCCCTCATCCAGGTGCTGACCACGGTCATGCACGCGCAGCAAATGGCCTCGATCTCGCCCGGCGATAGCGTTGTGATCCTCGGCCTCGGCGTCGGCGGATTGCTCCACGTTCAGCTCGCCAAGGCGCGCGGCGCCAAATCCATCATCGGCATTACGCGAAGTGCGTGGAAGCGCGAGGTTGCGGACAATATCGGCGCCGATCTGACTCTGGCGCCCGACGCGCAAACAAAGGACCGGGTGCTCGAGGCGACCAACGGTCTTGGCGCCGACGTTGTAATCGAATCCGCCGGCAAACTATCGGTGCTGGCGCAGGCGATGGATTTGGTGCGGCTCGGCGGCCGCGTACTGGGCTATGGTATCCACACCGACTCCGAAGGCGCGTTGCCATTCTACGACATGTATTTCAAGGAAATTCAGTTCATCAACGCGCGCGCCGCGACGCAGAAAGATTTCGGCGCCTGCCTCGAGATGGTGGGCAGCGGCGCGATCGACCTGGCGCCCCTGATCAGCGATGTCGTGCCGTTAGACCAGCTCGATCAGGCGCTCAATATGGTCGGCACCGACGCGCCCCAGCGCATGAAAATCATCCTCGAACACCTTTAGGCGCCCGCTGACGGGGCATCCTGCTTAAGCGGATCCTTGTGGAACACGATTTCGCCGTCCGGTCCCTGCTCGAGGCGCGTGACCGCGCTCCAGTTCGCGGCATCGGTGTCGGGAAAGTCGGTGCGGTAGTGCGCCCCTCGGCTCTCTTCGCGCGCCAACGACGCGGTCGCCAACAGACCGCCCAAAAGCGCCAGGTTTTTAACCGATAGGGCGCTTTCCAGTTCCTGTGCTTTAACTTTTTTCGACGAGCGGGCTTCGTCGGAAAGCCGCATGCGCGGGATCTCCTCCGCCTCGATCTCGGCATATTCGACGAGCGCGGCGTTGCATCCGTCGGCGCTGCGGATCGATCCGAGTTGCTCATGCGCCAGCATCCGGCAGCGCAGGCGGACGTCTGCCTGCAGCGGCCCTTCGTCGCGGGCAATCAGATCGGCGAGCCAGTCGCTCGCGTCGCCGGGAACATCGACCTTGCCGGTCTTTGCACTTTCGGCCTTGGCCGCCGTGGCAGCGGCCCGGCCGGCCCGCCGGCCGAACACCAGCGCCGAGGATAGCGCTGATCCGCCGATCCGGTTGCCACCGTGAATGCCGCCGCCGGTCTCACCGGCTGCCCATAAACCGTCCAGCGGCGTCTTGCCGTCGACGTTGATTTGGAGCCCGCCGAGCCAGGTATGGCTGCCCGGCGCCACTTCCAGCGGCGTTTTGGTGATATCGATCCCCCGGTGCAAACAGGTCTTATAGACATGAGGAATTTGCTTCTGGATGGTCTCAATAGGAACTTCGGTGGCGTCCATAAAGATGCCGCCAGTGAGGCCGGCGCGGCCGGCGTGAATTTCCTTGGCCATCGCCAGAATGACCTCGCTGCGGGTACTGCGTTCCGCGGTATCGGGAAAATAGCGTTTCAAAAACAGCTCGCCGTCGCGGTTGCGGAACACGGCGCCGGCGTTGATGAACCCGGTCGGATGGGGCGCGAAGCCAAACAGCTCCTCGGGCGAACAGCACATGGCTTGGAAATCGATCATCTCGATGCCAAGCAACGGCACACCGGCGCGAAACCCCAGCACATAACCGTCGCCGGTCACCTGCGGTGGATTGTCGTTGACGTAGAACAGGCCGCTGCCACCACCGGTCGACAGGATGACTTCGTTCGCCGAATACGCCACCAGCACGCCCTTGCCGTAATTGACGCCCCAGGCGCCGACCACGCGTCCACCCTCAACGACCAGGTCCATGATCGATGTATTGGCGTGTTGCACGATGCGTTGATCGGGCCGTAATTTTTTCGCCAAGGTCTTGGTGACCATGTTGCCGGTGGTATCGAAATGGTGAACCGCGCGCGGCTTGGTGTGGTTGGGAAACATTTTTAGATCGAGCTCGCCAGCGTCGTTGGTGACGAACTCGGCGCCCCAGTCGCGCAAATCCTTGACCACATCGATGATGCCTTCGCACCAAACGCCGGCCAGTTCGGGGTCGATCAGCTCGCCGCCATTTTCAAGGATTTCGGCAAGATGAAGCGCCGGACTGTCGTCCGGTCCCAGGGCAGCGGCGAAACCGCCGCGCGCAACCGAGGTCGTGCCACTCGGCGGACGGCTTTTACTCGCCAGGATTACTTTGACGCCGGCGTCGGCACACTCGAAACACGCCATCGCGCCCGCCGCCCCGCCACCGACGACGAGCACATCGGTTTCGTAATTTTCGACTGGAATATCAAGTGGCACCGGTACCCTCTTTCAATTGGCGGCATAAACAGCCCTATGCCTGCATCATGCGCAAAAACGAGTCGACGCAGGCGTCGGCGAATTCAGGATCGTTGATGTGGAGGTCGAGCTCTTCGATACTGCCCTTTTTGAGGTGCTGTCCTAACACACGGGCAAATATCGCGTCGACTTCCGGCTGGTCCCAAGGGCCGATGTCGCGGCCCTCGAGATCGTGGGTCTGGCGCTTGGTATGCTCGCTGTAACCGCGCTTGGGAATGAGAACCGCAAACTCCCCGCGCGACTGGTTCAACCGCTCGGCCACCAGACGGCCCAAACCCTCACACTCCTCGGCGTTCGTGCGCATCAGGATGTTTTGCGCGTTGTACTGGAAGAACTCCCGGTCGGCGAACTTCTCCGGCACCATGCCGACCCAAAAATTCGAATGATCGATGGCGCCCGGTACGATAATTTGAGGTAACCCCGCCGCGCTCGCCGATGTCATCCGGCTCTCGCCGGCGCTGTAGACGCCGTCGACCAGAAAATCGGTGAGCTCGTGGGTGGTCACGTCGATCACGCCCGCCAACTCGCCCTGCTGGGCCAGCGATTCGAGCGCCTTGCCGCCCGGGCCCGAGGCGTGAAAGTGGATGACTTCGTAGCCCAACTCGAGGAGCCGCTCGGTTACCCGCTCGACACAGCCGGCGGTGCCGCCAAACGATGACACGCCGATAAGCGGCGGCTCGTCTGCCGTCCTCGGCCCCTTTACCGACCACGCCAACGCCATCGCCGCGACCGCGTTGGCAGCATTTTCAAGAACGCCGCGCGTGATCCGATTTAGCGTAAAGTCGCCGATCGATGGGAACATGACGATATCGCTTTCCGCCACGTACCATTGCACCGCCGCGGTGGCAGCCACGGCGCTGACCATCGCCTTGGGCAGCAGCGGCGGCAGCGCGCGCATCATCGAGCACGCCATCGACGTGCCGTTGGCGCCGCCCAACCCGATAACGCTGACAAATGCGCCCGAATGGCATCGTTCGAGCAGAATTCTCGACCCGCCGGCGACCATGATTTCCGCCGCCCGGGCCCTGTCCATCTCGGCAAGCTCGTCCCAGGTAGCGCCGCCCGCCTCGGCCAGTTCGCCGCCGGTTACGTCGGCGCCGGCCGTGCCGTGGGGGCGCAGGGAGAGGTCGATCAGAAACGGTTTGACGCCGGCGTGGGTCAAGGCGTCGCAAACGAATTGCGCCTCCGCGCCCTTACTGTCCAACGTTGCCAGAACCGCCACAGCGACATCAGCCAAATTCATGCTCCTCAAACGGGGGTATGCCGGCCAACATATCACTGAAACGTGGGCTGTCCACCGGACCGGCTGTTACCGGCGAGGAGGTTATTCAGGGATACCAGCATCGCGCAGGCCATCGACAAAAAGCTGCCAATGAGCGGCGTTGCGAAACGGCTGGCGGCGCAGTTCACCGAGATTAATACCGGGTTCGATTGCCACCATCCGCGCAACCGTACCGGCCGCCAGTTGCGCTTGGCCGGCGTGGTGCGCTGCCGACGCCAGAACCAATAACGTGATCATCATGTCGGCGGCCTGTTGGTCCGACCGCTGTGCCCAGTCCACTGCCTCCGCAAACCGCCCGGCTATGAATTGTCCGTAGGCAATCGTGCCCATGAACACGTAGTTAAGGGGCATACGAGGGTCGGCATCGAGGGCTTTCTGGCCCAGCTCGATTCCGCTTTCGGCATCGCCTTGGTAGATCGATATCCAACCCAGCCCATGTAGCGCCATTGAGTAGTAGGGATTGAGTTCGAGCGACCGCTCCCACGCGCGCTTGGCTGCTTCAACATCGGCCTGGTAATGCAGATGCACGTTTGCCTTGATGAAATGGGCGAAATCGCTGTTGGGATTGAGTTCGGTCGCCCGTTGTATGGCGAGCAGGGCCGCCTCGCCATCTTGCGACGGGACTTCGCGAAAACCGAGAAAAGCTTCGGCAATATGGCACATCGCCTTGATCGTCAGCGCCATGAAATTGTCCGGTTCGCGGATGAGCAGCCCGTCCATTAGTTTGAGCGCTTCCTGCCAATCGGCCCGCCTGGTACCCATCACCAAATAGCCGGCTTTGGTAAGCAGCGCATCGGTGTCTTCGAGTACACCTTCTGAGGCGGCGCTCGCTTCGACGCGTTCGAATTGGCGGCGCGAGACGGCAAACCGAACCATCGTAGAAGCGCGGTAAGCGAGATCGTCCTGGGCTTCGAACAAATCACTGAGATCGCCGTCGAAACGCTCAGACGCGAATTGCTCACCCGACCGGCGGTCGAGCACCTGGACCGTGGCCCGATAGCGGCTGCCAGCCGCCTGGATACTGCCCCGCGCCAGATAGTCGGACTGTGCCGGATCATGCAACAGGATCAGCCCGGTCTGGTTCGACAGCGCCGACGTCACCGCGTCGGTCACCGCCGCCGCCAGTATCTCGGCGTCCTCGTTTCGCCCGACCGTCTCGAACGCGGTCAGCGCTATCGTCGGTTTTCGATCCGGCTTGCTGGATTCTGCATCACTCTTTGCCGGAGCTGCCGGTGCATTTTTAGCAGAACGATCTGGGTCCACATGCCAGGCGTAGGTCTTAATAGGCCGGTCGATGTTCTTGACCTGGCGCTCGCCGTAATCGGCAAACACCAGGTCGGTGCGGTCGCGCACCTGTTCGTAGACGCTTTCGGAGATGCAGATACCGCCTGGTTCGGCCACGCCTTCGAGGCGCGCGGCCACATTGACACCGTCGCCGTGGATGTCGTCGCCATCGATCACCACGTCGCCCAGATTGATGCCCATGCGGAATTCGATGCGCGTGTGTTCGGGCACGTCGATATTGGCGTCGGCAATCGCCTGCTGTATTTCGGCGGCGGCGCGCACGGCGCTAACGACGCTGGCGAACTCGACCAGGATGCCGTCGCCCATCAATTTGACGATACGCCCGCCATGTTCGGCCAGCGGCGGATCGATCAATTCGGCTCGCAACGTCTTAAACCGGGCGAGAGTGCCCTCTTCGTCGGCGCGGATAAGCTGCGAATAGCCGACCACATCGGCAGCGAGGATCGCCGCTAGCCTTCGTTGTACCTTGGCCTCGGCCATGGCCTGTCCTTACCGCGCCGCCGCGTTGGCCGGGACGCCGAATGTGTGCGCGTAATATTCGCACAGCCAGGCGCCGGAATTTTCGCCTACTTCAGTCCAAGCCATGACCACTCCCACTAGAGTACCCACTTGGTTGGGCGGCGCAATCAACGCGGCAATGTCTCCCGGCCGGCGTCCGGCATCCAGCGCACGACACCAGCCACGCCGTCGACCGCGACCATCGATCCGTCACCGATCCGCCGGGTCGCTTCGGGAACGCCGAGCACCATCGGAATGCCGCGTTCGCGCCCCAGCGAGGCCAGGTGCGAAGTGCTGCCACCCAACTCGGCGACGATGGCCGAGACACGCGGCAAAACACTAACCAGTGCCGGTCCTGCCACCTTGGTCACCAGCACGTCGCCGGGATTAATGCGGGAGAGTTCGCATTCACAGGCAATTACGCAGGCGCGCCCGGTGGCCAAGCCGACGCCGCCGGGATGGCCCCGTAGGCCGGGTTTGCCGCGCCATATTTCATCGGGGATCTGCGATTCCTGCACATGTAACGGACGGGCTTGCAGCATTTTGATACCCGCATCGTCCATCGCCCATTCTATTTCCACCGGCTGCCCCATCATCGCTTCGGCGGTCTTCATATAACCGGCGAGTTCGCGCACCTGATCCTCGTTCAGACACTGCGTCTTGTCTGCGGATGTGTCACCGTGGTGGGCGTGATCGTGCGGTGCCGCACCGCTGTTCGCCGAATGGATATGGCATTGCACGCTGTGTTCGAACTCCTGCCCGCGCACGGTTTCTAGAAGCTCGCCCTCGGCGGACAGATCATAGCGGTCGGGCACCACCTCGCCTTGTGCCAGCGCTTCGCCCAATCCCCACGTCGCGCTGACCGACATGCCGCCGTCCGCTGTCTGGCTCAGGCCGCCGCCCGAGGCGTTGGCCTCGATCAGCGGTTGCACCAGGACGGCCATCGCCGTATCGACGGCGGAGATTTCCTTGTCGTCCATGTAGCGCATCGCTCGCGGCGACCACAGCGCACCCCAGCAGGCGCGCAAGGCGGTGAGGAATTCGGTCTCGCTTTCGATGCCGAGGAAGGTCTGGAATTGTCCGGCAAAGGACGAGCCTTCGGTGTCTTCCATCAGCGAGGATGACCGCACCGCAACGCGTCCACCGGCCTCGGCGACCAGCGCCCGGTAGGCGACGACCAGTTCCTCTTCGATCTCGGGCGCGATCGGCTCGGAAAACAAGGCAATGCGGACGTCGGCAACATGCCCGCGCGATTCCATGAAGGGCAGGGTCACGGCTTTATCCGCGGCTTCCGCGAGCCCCAGCGATTCAATCTGATGATTATATGCGTCGGCGCCAAGGCAGAACCCGCCCGGCGTTGGCAATCCAGCGTGTCCCAGCGCGGCTTGATTAGCCGCCTTGGGACCGAAACGTTCGGCATCGGCAGCCGCCGCATCGGCGAGGTTAACGACGAATTTAGTCATCGGTTCATATTCTCCTGCACGCGGAAACGGCCAGACGATATCCGCTCGGCCGTACCGTCGTATCGCTTGCGTGCCCGAACTGGGACCCTAGTGCGGCATCGGGTCAACGACCGTGATCTGGTTGACCGGGAAGTTGGAGATGATCTCCACATCGTCGTCGTGGACGATCAACATCTCCTCGATGCGCACCCCGAATTCGAATGGAACTCCATGTTGAGTTTCTAGTGCAAATACCATGCCCGCCTGGATCTCCAGCGGGTGGTCGAGCGACCAGATACGCGAGATAACCGGCGGGTCGTACTGGGCCAGGCCGAGACCGTGGCCCCACAGGTTCGCCGCCGCCTGGTCCTCTTCGTCATAGCCCCAGGTTTCTTTCGCCGACGGCCATTTGAGCGCGATATCGCGGGTCGTCGCCCCCACCTTTACGGCCTCCATAGAGGCATACAACCAATCGAGGGCCTCGGCGTAAATGTCCTTCATTTTCTGGGTCGGCTCGCGGCCCACGCAATAGGTGCGGTAGTAGCACGACTTGTAGCCGTTCCACGTCAACGCCGCCAAATCCATGAAGGTGATGTCGCCCGGCTGGATGATGCGGTCGCTGAAGTTGCGCCAGTTGGGCCAGGTGTTGGGGCCTGAGGAAACGATCACATCCTCGACGTCTTCCATGCCTGGAATGTCGTAGAGGAATTTCATGATGTGCGCCGTTACCTGGTTCTCGGTGACACCGGGTTCGAGGAATTTCATGGTCGCCCAGTGGGCGGCGTCGCCGATCGCGCCGACGATGCGAGCGCAGTTTTGTTCGTCCTCGTTTTTGATGGCGCGCGCTTCCATCATCGGCGACATGCCGTCGTCCCAGGCGAGACCCTCTTCCTCGAAGTGTTTCATCATGTTGATGTCGATGAAGTCGACGCCGAGCTTCTCGCCGGCGACGCCGTGACGCTTCATCTCTTCTTTGATGGCAACGGTGAACTTGGTTACCTGTTGCTTCGATGCCGGGCCGGCGGCGCCCTTAATCCAGGCATAGGAATAACGGATATTCTCCGGCGGAATCCACGGCGTGTGGCGTTGTACCTGCGCACCGATATCGCCCTGCTCGAATAAAACCGGTTGTCCGTCACCGCACAAGATCGCGTAGCGAAGGCCGGGCTTAAGCCGGTTCCAGCCAGGCGTCAGCGTGCCCGTGAGGTACCGGACATTTTCGTCATACATACAGAGCATGGCGCCAAAGCCATGCTTTTTCATCATTTCACGCGCCCGTTCCAACCGGTAGGTGCGCAACCGATCCCAGTTGATCCGCTGCTGCCAATCGAGCCCGGTGATACCGAAATTCGCTGTCCCGTGTCGCATTCATCTCTCCCGCATTTTTATGGCGTGGTGGTGCACCACTAATCGCCCCGTACCGATGAAAGCCGCTCGCGAGGCGTTCAACCCGACCGGTCGTTGAGTTCGAAAGACACAAATCATATCCATCTGGTCAATGCAATACCGCGCGAGTGGGTGCGACAGATTAAGACGAAGAAATTGCGCAGCGCGCTATTGCCGAGGGATAGATCGCGCACTCCATGCGGAGTCCGAAGCTGGTTTTCGACACCCGCATAAGTCTTGTTCCTTGGTGGCCCATAAGGCAGCAGCAGCGTTGTGTACGATAGAGCCCGGGTCACACGGAGCACCGAGGCCAGCCGCCGCAACTACGCGTAACTGTCACCGATGTTTGCCAGCAGTTGTAGATTTGCCACTAGTGTGCCAGATATCTTTGGAGCCTCGTACAAACACGCACCGTCCCCAAACTGAAGCGAACGGGAGTCCAATAATGCTTACAGCAGCGGTTCTCGGCCTGGGCTGGTGGGGCCGTAATCTGGTCAACACCACCGAGCAAAGCGACAAGATCAATGTCTTGAGTGTGACCTCTGGTCATCCGGCCAATCACCAGGACTTTGCCGACGAGAAAGGTGTCGTTCTTGCGGCTAATTACGAAGAAATTCTCGAAAACAAAGACATCGACGCCGTAATCTTGTGTACACCCCACACCCAACACGAACAGCAGTTCCTCGATGCGGTCAACGCGGGCAAGCAGGTCTTTTGCGAGAAACCGTTGTCGCTGACCAAGGCAAGCGCCGAGCGTATGGTAGCCGCAGCCGACGAAAAAAGCCTGGTGGTCGGGGTCGGCCACGAACGGCGCTATGAAGCGTCGATGGAGATGGCGCAGGATTTTGTCTCACAAGGCAAACTCGGCACACCACTCCATGTGGAAGCTAACTTCTCGCACAATTTGCTAGCCGATCTGCCCCTCGATAGCTGGCGGGTGTCGCCTGACGAAGGCCCCTCATTGCCAATGACGGGAATGGGCATTCATCTGACGGATATGTATCTCTGGCTGCTCGGCCCGATTGACGCTGTCAACGCGCAGACTGCGACCAAGGCGGTAGAGTGGGCGGCCGGCGACATCATCACGATGCAGTATAAATTCGTCAGCGGGGCAACTGGACTCATGTGCAACATGGCGACGACCCCCTATTACGGCCGGTTTACCGTATTCGGCACCGACGCCTGGATCGAGGTCCAGGACACCGGACATCCGCAGATGGGCGGTGAGACCCATGTCACCACCTGCGCCAAAGACGGCACACAAGAGGCCACTACTTTGAGCGCCAAAAATCCGGTCCTGGCCAATCTCGAAGAGTGGGCCGACGCGGTCGAAGGCCGCGGCGACTATAGATTTTCAAACCAGCACCTCGTCGACAATGTGGCGGTGCTCGAAGCGATCGCCAAATCCACAAAAAGCGGCAAGTGGGAAAATGTTTGAACTTGTCCCCAGTTATTCAAGACACTTAAGAAACAGGAGAATTCTATGAGCGAGCAACTCGATACCGACAAATACGATCACACTTTCAAGGCCATCCACGACGACGAGGTGGAATGGGAAAGCGATGACGTCCGCGGACTGCTAAGCCTGCCTGAAGGCGTGCAGGTCAAAGTCCTAAACTACGACCCGGTTATGAAACGCCTCGACATGAAACAGCGTTTCCCCAAAGGCTATGTCGAACCTCGGCATACCCACGAGAGCTGGCACTCGATATTGGTTTTGAAGGGACGCATGTGCGTGGCCGGCAAAGACCTGCGCCCCGGCGATTATGTTTTCGGCTGGGATATTCCGCATGGGCCCTACGAGTATCCCGACGGCTGCGAGGTGTTCATCGTCTATATGGGCGATGCTTCCCACAAGTGGGACGAAGCGGAATTCCTGGCGCACGAAAACACCTGGAAGCCTGAGACAGAGGAAGGCGAACAGGGCACGCAAGAGCACATCGAACAGCGGCAGAAGGCAAAGGCCTAGGCCGGCATTTTTCTCGGTGTAACTTCGGGGCATCCGTACCAACCGGGTGCCCCGTTTGTTTTTTCGATAAAGAGAATCAAGGCTGTCGAACGGGAGCTCAGTCGGGCGATCCAAACTACGCCGAGGTTCCCAAGTACAAGTCGACCAATCGGGAATCGAGCGAGTTTAGCTGCGTATCGATCACCGGTTGGACCGCCTCGACGAATAAACGCCGTTCGCCAGCCGATAGCTCAATCACCTCGTTGTCGGTTTTCTCCAGTTCCGCCAAAACGCGATCATCTTCGGCCAGCGCAAATCCTCGTTGCGCCTCGGTTGCCTGTGCGACCGCTTTATGAACGGCTTCTTGCGTCTCCGAACCCCAACTTTCATAACTCTGCCGGTGGCACAGAACCGTCACAAAACCCAAAAAGTGGCCCGACAGCGTGATATATCGATGGTGTTGGTGGATGCCAAACTGGAAAATGTTTGCCAGCGGATTGTCCTGCGCATCCACTTCACCACTTTTAACCGCCGCAGCGAGATCGGCCACATCGATAAAAGTCGGCTCAAAACCGAGGGCTGCAAACGTTTCCTGATGGAGTTTGCTGTTTCCGGTGCGGATCCGCAGCCCTGTGCAATCACCGGGCGTACGAATAGGCCGGGCGCAATTGGACAAATGGCGGAATCCGTTGTCCCAAAAACCCAACAATTCGTATTCGGAGTTTGCACGAACGATTTTTTTCATCGCAGCGCCAAAGTCCCCGTCGAGCGCCTGATAGGCCCGAACTCGATCGGAAATCATAAAGGGCAAATCGAGAATCGCGATTTCGGGAAACCGATCGGCCAAATAGCTCGACGCAAAATAGCAAAACGTCCGATCGCCGGTTTCGACAAGCGACAAGCATGCTGCTGCCTTTAATCCACTATCGGCAACATTGTTTTCGAGTACGAAATCCACGTCACCGCCCATTTCGTCCTTCAGCGCGAGCTCAAAAACCTGAGCCGCACGCGTATGAACCGATGTCGGTGGTTGGTAGCCGACGAACGAAAAACGCATTCCGGTCATGCTTTGGCATCTCCCAATTTTGGATTCCAAGATCGGCGACAGGATGAAGAGGTGCGCGCGTTGCCTCCGCTAAAAAGCGGCACATATTAGCACGCCGATTTTGGGATAAAAAATTTGACGTCTGAGGTAATCTACTGTCGACAACTGCCAACAATAGCATTTCATCGATATCCGAAAATGGCCACAATTACATCCGACGCATTCAACCGCCTTTCTGAAGCACAATTGCCGTTGGCGTATCAACTCGGTTTCCGAGCCGAGACAATCAGCAACGGCGCCGCAACGGCGCGGATGCCCTTTGACGAGACAACGCTTCGCCCCGGCGGCACCATAAGCGGCCCGGCGATGATGGGGCTTGCCGATTTCACCATGTACGCCGCGCTGATGGGAGCGATCGGCCCGGTGGAACAGGCGGTGACCACGAACCTCAATATAAATTTCCTGCGCCGGCCCGGGCAAACCGACGTTATTGCCGATTGTCGTGTTCTGAAATTGGGTAAACGTCTGGCGGTATTGGAAGTTACCCTGTTCTCTGAAGGCGAGGACGAACCGATCGCCCATGTGACCGGCACCTACTCCATACCGCCGAACAATTCCGATAGCGAGCGTGCGTGATGCCGCCGCGCGGTCAACTAATGGAACAGGCCTACCAAACCACCAAGCTCCGGCTTTTGACTGGCGGGTACAGGGCCGGCGATAGTATTTCGGTTGAGGATCTGGTGGCCGAGTTGGGAACCAGCCGGCAGCCCGTTATGGACGCGCTTAGACGGCTGGCGACGGAACGGTTTATTGAAATAATTCCCCAAGTCGGCGTTCGTGTTGTTGTTCCGAACCGCCGGGACGTGCTCGATTTTTTCCGATTGTTGGCGGCGACGGAAGCGGTTTGCGCAGCGCTGGCGGCCGAGCGTGCCGACAAATCGGGGGCGGCAAAATTGACGGAGGTCAACGAACAGATCGGTCAATTGTTGTCGGACGATATCGACAACGAATTAAGGGCGCGCCGTTATCGCGATTTTAACCGCGACTTTCATCGCCAGCTCAACACGCTGGCACAGTCAAATATCTTAACCCCTATTGCCGACTTCATGTGGGATCATAGCGACTTCTTCATCAGCTCAGCGTTCGATGTCAGATTATTGATGGAACGACTGCGTGCTGCCTACGAAGAACATGACGCCGTCTGCCGGGCGGTCGCCGCCAACGATCCCGAAGGCGCACGTCAAGCTATGGAAGATCACGTGCTCGCGTTCGCGCGAAATATCGAGCACGGATGACACTCCTCAGCCCTTTTTTCTCCGGCTCAAGCTCTGCCCCCATTCCGGTCACCAGAAACTCAATCGGTGCCTATCCGTTGGTCAATCGTTCGCGCTACACCGTCAGAATGATCTTGCCGGTGACTTCCCGGTTTTGCAGCGCTTTCAGCGCATCGACCGCTTGGTCGAGCGGGTAGGTACGGCCAACATAGGGCTTTAGTTTGCCGGCCTCGTACAGCGCCAGTAGCCGGTTGTGGTTGTCGCGGGTTCGCTCGGGATAGGTAATTGAGAACCTGCCGAAACGCACGGCGATCAGCGACGCTCCCTTGACCAGAATAATGTTGATCGGCGCTTGCGCATGGTCGCCGCTGGTAAAGCCAACGATCAGAATGCGGTCCTCGGGAGCGATGGCGCTGAGCGAGGCGCGGAACGCATCGCCGCCGACCGTATCGAACGCAACGTTGAGGCCGCGGGCCGCCGTCAACTCTTTCAGGCGCTGGCGTATATCCTCGTTTGTGTAGTTGATCACATGGTCGGCGCCCTGGGCGGAGACGATGTCGAGCTTTTCGTCGCTGCCGGCGCTGGCAATCACGCTGGCGCCCAGCGCCTTGGCCAGTTGCACTGCCGCCATGCCGACACCGCCCGACGCGCTATGAACGGCGACGGTCTCGCCAGCTTGCAAGCGGCCGCAATCGACCAGGCCATGCCAGGCGGTGCCGTAGACCACCATGAATCCCGCCGCCTCAACGTCGTCCATCGCCGCTGGCACGGCATAGGCGCGCGTCGCCGGTAGCGTTACTTCTTCGGCGTAGCCATCGTATTCGGGTCCGCACCACAGCATCACCCGGTCGCCGATTTCGAACTCGGTCACACCAGCGCCGCGATCGATGATTTCGCCGGCGGCCTCGATGCCGGGGCTGAAGGGAAAATCGGGCTTGTGCTGATAGGTGCCGGCACACGACAGAAGATCGGGGAAATTGACCGCGCAGGCGCGCAGTCGCACTCTGATTTCGCCGGGTCCCGGATCGCG
>JAPUHN010000099.1 GCA_027297685.1 Alphaproteobacteria bacterium
CCCAATCGTTTTGCCAGGGGTTCCACTTTGACGTGGTCGATACCGCTTTCGCGCAAGACTTCCAGCGCCTCGCTCAACCAGGCGCCTCGATCAAGACGTTGAGATTGAATCACTTTCATTTCCATACGGTAGCGTATTGACGACTTCGGTCACAAGGACTAACTTAGACGGGCATAACGATTTCAAGGATACTTGTCACAACACGATCGCCGTAGCGGATACGCGGGTGCCTTCTTGAACGTTGCCGAAATCCGCTACAGTGCTTGCAACGAGTTGCCACACTCGACGATTGATGGGAGAAAGCTAATGCCAGAGCCGATTATCAGGGTTGCCGAGTTCGCGTGGGGGCGTATCCGCTCGCCAGATCTGGACGAACAGGAAGAGTTTCTCACCAACTTCGGCATGGTGCGGTCCGACCGAACCGATACTGCGCTTTATATGCGCGGCAGCAATCCCGATCACCACCTCCATATTACAGAGAAAGGCGATCCTGGATTCATCGGCCTTGCATTTGAAGCCGCCTCGGAAGACGACCTTCATAAGCTTGCGGCTGAAGCCGACGGCGCTTCGGACGTGCACGATATCGACGAACCTGGCGGTGGCAAACGCGTCTTACTGAAAGAGGCTAACGGCTACGCGATAGAAGTTGTTTGGGGCGTGGAAAAGTCCGAACCTATTCCAGTCGACCGACAGGCCTATAATCTTGGAAGCGTGGACAAATACGCCCGCGCAGGTGAATTGTGGCGCAAACCGTCGGGCCCGTCGCAGGTCATGCGCATTGGCCACGGTGTCATGGGCACGCCGAAGGTAAAAGAATCGATCGATTGGCTACAGCATCACATTGGCCTAATCGGCAGCGACCACGTGCATGTCGACGGCAACGAAGACGACGTTATCCTCAGTTTTAATCGGATCGATGCCGGCGAACGTTATGTCGACCATCATGTTTTCCTATACGTCAAGAACGAGACTGCAGGGCTCAATCATGTTTCGTTCGAAGTGCAGGATTTCGACGACGTGGTGATGGGCCACGAGTATTTAAAAAACACCGGCAAATACGATCATGTCTGGGGCCTCGGACGTCATATCCTGGGTAGCCAGATTTTCGATTACTGGAAAGATCCGTGGGGCCGCGTACACGAGCATTGGACAGATTCCGATACGCTCAACAACGAGTACGGCACCCGTATGGTCCCCGCATCCGAGGGACTGGGGTCGCAGTGGGGTGAGGACCCGCCGAAGGAATTTATCGGGCACGTCAGTCCCTAACAAACGAGCCATCGAGTAAGGAAAGCCCGGCAGTGTAGTCGGGCTTTCTGTTGCCGGTTCCGCGCTGCGGCTTGGCGAGTCTCCGCTTTTCTGGCAGACAGTGCTGCATTGAATTTTCGATCGAACGCACGGCCATGACCGACACCAGCCCAGACCAACCGCGCGATTTTATTCGCGAACAAATTCGCGCCGATTTGTCGGCCGGATTGCACGATCGTGTGGTCACCCGGTTTCCGCCGGAGCCGAACGGCTATCTGCACATCGGTCATGCCAAATCGATCTGCCTCAACTTCGGTGTCGCCGGCGAGTTCGGCGGCCATTGCAGTTTGCGGTTCGACGACACCAACCCGGCGAAGGAAGACCAAGCCTTTATCGATGCGATCATCGAGGACGTACGCTGGCTCGGTTTCGACTGGGGCGACCATCTTCATTATACGTCGGACTATTTCGAGCAGCTCTATGACTGGGCCGCTCACCTGATCGGCGAAGGTCTCGCCTATGTGGACGATCTGTCGCCGGAAGAGATGCGCGATTACCGCGGCACGTTGACCGAACCGGGCCGCGAAAGCCCGTCACGCAATCGCAGCGTCGCGGAAAATCTCGACCTGTTTACGCGTATGCGCGCGGGCGAATTCGCCGACGGCGAAAAAGCGCTGCGGGCGAAAATCGATATGGCGTCGGGCAACATCAACCTGCGCGACCCGGTGCTGTACCGGATCGTTCGCGGACCCCATCCGCGCACCGGCGACGAATGGTGCATCTACCCGATGTACGATTTCGCTCACGGCCAGTCGGACGCCATCGAGCACGTTACCCACTCGCTGTGTACGCTGGAGTTCGAGGATCACCGTCCGCTCTACGATTGGTTGATCGATAATTTGCCGGTGCCGTCACGGCCACGTCAGTACGAGTTTGCGCGCCTCAACCTGACCCACACGGTTCTCTCCAAGCGAAGGCTTCTTCAATTGGTCGAAGACGGCCATGTCGGCGGCTGGGACGACCCGCGCATGCCAACCCTGTCCGGGCTGCGGCGGCGTGGTATTCCGGCCGACGCTATCCGTGACTTCATCGGACGGCTCGGCGTTACCAAGGCCGATGGCGTCGTCGAGATGTCGTACCTTGAAAATACCGTGCGCGAGCACCTGAACCGGACGGCACAGCGGCGTATGGCGGTGTTGAACCCGCTGAAAGTGGTGATCGAAAACTATCCCGAGGATGCAAACGACGCGCTGGACGCGGTCAACAATCCCAACGAAGAGAGCGCCGGCAGCCGCAAGGTCGATTTCTCGCGCGAAATTTACGTCGAACGCGATGATTTCATGGAGGATCCGCCGAAAAAGTTTTTCCGGCTGGGACCGGGACGCGAGGTGCGGCTGCGCTATGCCTATCTCGTCACCTGCACCGATGTTGTTAAAGACGCGAACGGCGACGTTGTCGAACTACGATGCACCTACGATCCGGAAAGTCGCGGCGGCACGGCGCCGGACGGCCGCAAAGTGCGTGGCACCATACACTGGGTCTCGGCCGAACATGCGGTGCGCGCCGAAGTGCGGCTCTACGACCCGCTATTTGCCGAAGCGGAGCCGGGATCGGGCGACGATTGGCTCAATGGCCTCAACCCGACGTCCATGGTTGTCCGGAACAACTGCCTGTTGGAGCCTTCGCTCGCTGATCTGCCGGCCGGAGAAACGGTGCAATTCGAGCGGCTGGGCTATTTTTGCCGCGACAGCG